>NZ_JBFAWU010000002.1:0-438951 GCF_040680455.1 Streptomyces sp. NPDC052052
GGTCGGCGCCCACCATCCCGGGTGCCTCCTGGACCCGGGCGAGCAGCGTGGCCTCGTCGGTGACCGCGTCACCGCTGCGACACATTCAGCATGTGTCGCAGCCCGCGGCTCTGTCACGTCATGGGTCCGGCATCAGGAGGTCAGCGGCGGACGGGGCCCTTCGTCGCGGCGGGGATCCGGCTGCGTGCCGTCCTGGCGGATGACCTCACCCTGCACGATCTTTCCGTCCGGCCGGTGGATACGGGCCTGCTGAAAGGCGTCGGAGAGGCTGCCGGGGCTCGCGGCCCGCATCCGGCGTCCCAGGGACCGCTGGGTGTAGCGGCCGAGCATCGAACGGACCGGCGGCACGAGCAGCAGCAGCCCCGCCACGTCCGAGAGGATCCCCGGGATCATCAGCAGGAGCCCGGCCAGCATCAGGAAGCCGTTCCCCTTGCCGCCCGGCTGACCGGCCCGGTCAGCCGCGTCACCGGGCTGTCGCCCCGACGCCTGCTGGACGGTGTCGGTGAGGGAGCGGAAGGCCCGGCGGCCGGCTCGCTTCATCACCGCGGCACCGCACACGACCCCCGCCACCAGAAGCAGCAGCACGGTGAATCCGCCCGCGGCGTGGGCCACGACGGTGAGCAGCCAGATCTCCAGCACCGCCCAGGCGGCGACAGCGAGAGGAATGAGAGTGCGGGCGCGCGAGCGCTCGGTGGCGGTCGGGGGGCGTGTACCGGTCGTCATGGTTCCAGTGTGCCTGTACGGCCCTCCGAACGCCGGAGCGGGTGGTCACGGGAGGCGGAACGGCACCCGCCACCGCTCGCCGGGTGTCAGGTCGTCTTCCGGCCGAGGGCCCGGTTCGCGCGGGAGGTGACGCCCCAGGACGTGACCCGCCACAGCGCCTCGACCAGGATGTCGCGGCTCATCTTCGAGTCGCCGATCTCCCGGTCCACGAACGTGATCGGGACCTCGACGACGTGATATCCGGCCTCGACGGCGCGACGGGCCAGGTCGACCTGGAAGCAGTAGCCCTGCGAAGCGACCCGGTCGAGGCCGATGCCCGCCAGGGTCTCGGCCCGGAAGGCCCGGTAGCCGCCCGTGACGTCCCTGGTCTGCAGTCCGAGGAGGAGCCGGGAGTACGTGCTGCCGCCACGGGAGATCAGTTCCCGGGACTTGGGCCAGTTGACCACACGCCCGCCCGGCACCCAGCGGGAACCGAGCACCAGGTCGGCCCCCTTGAGCGCGGTGAGCAGCCGGGGCAGTTCCTCGGGCTGGTGCGAGCCGTCGGCGTCCATCTCCACGAGCACGCCGTAACCACGCTCGATACCCCAGCGGAAGCCCGCGAGGTAGGCCGCCCCCAGACCTTCCTTGCCCTTGCGGTGCAGCACCTGGACCTGGTCGTCCGCCGAGGCGAGCTCGTCCGCGACCTTTCCGGTGCCGTCGGGGCTGTTGTCGTCGGCGACCAGGATGTCGGCTTCCGGCACAGCGGCACGCACCCGGCTGACGATCGGCTTGATGTTCTCCGCCTCGTTGTAGGTCGGAATGATCACCAGCGTCCTGCCGAGCGGGCCGTACCGCCTCTGACCGCCGTCGTTCACTTACTGCCCCTTAAGTCCGTACGCAGGTGCACACCATATCCAGCGTGCGGGAGCCCGGTGCCGACATGGTCGGGCAGGGGCGCACACCGCCACGGACAGAAGGAGGGAAGTACGGACAGAATCGGTGCGGGAACTACGGATGGGGGCCCAGCGCCCTTCGGGCCGACCCGGTACCCGCTGGCTGCGGGTCGACCTAGAGCCGTTGTCTACTGAACGTCCGGGCCCCACCCGGGTCGCACCTTCCGTCCGGCTGATGCCTTCCCTCGCCCCCGAGGCGCGGGCGCTGAACCTGGCTCCCAGTGGTGGTGCGCCGGTGCGGCACACCACCCCATGACCCAGCGGCGTTCGACGACTGCTTGGAGGTTCAACCGGTCGGACGTCCTGTGGTGGACTCCGTCGAACCTACCGGCCGGTGGGAGCGTTCTGTCAATAGCCACCTGACCTGCGACGATCCTGGAACTTGCCTGGTCAGTGGCGAAGATCCGCAGGTCGCGGAGGAGCGGGGACGCCTTCGATCGACGGTACGAAATATCCTGACGTCACTCATTCGGCCGTACGTAGACAGTTTGTCCGAAGACCACGGTGCTCAGGCAGACCGGCAGCTCGGCCCCCGGGGAGAGATCCGGCAGGCCCGGCGTCCCCGACCTGGGATCGGTGGACCAGCGGGCGACCCGGTCGTCCGGAGCCTGAACCACCAGGTCGGAGGTGCGCCAGACCGCGTAGTCGGCCGGCGCCCCGGGCACCAGGGTTCCCGCGTCGTCGCGGCCGACGGCCCGCCAGCCGCCCCGGGTGTGGGCGGTGAAGCCGGCCCGGACGGAGATCCTGTGTTCAGGTGTGCGATGGAAGGCGGCGGCCCGAACGGTTCCCCAGGGGTCCAGCGGGGTCACGGGGCTGTCCGAGCCGAAGGCCAGGGGCACGCCGGCCCGCAGGAGTGCCGCGTACGGGTTGAGGGTCCTGGCCCGCTCGACACCCAGGCGCTGCGCGTACATCCCCTCTTCGCCGCCCCAGGCCGCGTCGAAGGCAGGCTGCACGGAGGCGGTCAGCCCCAGCTCCGCGAAGGCGGCAACGGTCTCGGGGGTGAGCATCTCGGCATGTTCCACGCGGTGCCGGGCGGCCCTCACACGGGCCAGGCCGAGCTTCCCGGAGGCGGCCCGGACGCCCTCCACCACGGCGAGGACGGCCGCGTCACCGATGGCGTGGAAGCCGGCCTGCAGCCCGGCCTCGGTGCAGGCGACGACATGGGCGGCGATCCGTGCCGCGTCCAGGTGGGCGGAACCGGTATGTCCGGGCGGACCGTCGGTGTAGGGCTCGCACAGGCAGGCGGTCTGCGAGCCCAGCGAACCGTCGGCACAGAGGTCCCCGGCCGCGCCGACCGCACCGAGTTCCCGGATGCGGCGGACGTCCTTCTCGTCACCGACCTCCTCGCCCCAGTACCCGAAGACCCGCGGTCCGGGCTCCGTCCGGGCGAGCTCCAGCAGCCCGACGAAGTCCTCCTCGCCCGAGATGTCGGGGCCGCCGCATTCGTGGACGGTCCCGATGCCGAGCGACGCGGCGTGGCGCAGGGCGGCGCGCTGGGCAGCGGCACGCTGCTGGGGCGAGACGGCACCGTGGGCCGCGGCGCGCACCGCGTGGTGGGCGGCGCCGGTGAGCGGGGCGTCGGGGTGGTAACCGGTCAGTCCGGTGACACCGGGGACCAGATCGAGCAGGGCGCTGGTCACCACCGCGGAGTGCACATCGACGCGGGGCAGGTAGACCGGTCGGCCGGCCGCGGCCGCGTCGAGTTCGCCGCGGGACGGCGGGCGCTGCTCCGGCCAGCGCGTGGCGTCCCAGCCGTGACCGAGGACGATCCGGTCCGCGGGGTGCGCGGCCACGTGGGCGCGCAACAGACCGAGCGCCTCGTCGAGGCTCCTGGCGCCGGAGAGGTCGAGGCCGGTGAGCGCCAGGCCGGTCGCTGTCGTGTGCACGTGGGCATCGGTGAAGGCGGGGGTGACCAGCGCACCTTCGAGGTCGATCACTTCGTCGACGCCGCTCGCGAAGGCGTCGGCGGCCCCTTCGGAGCCGACCCAGGCCACATGGCCGCGCTCGACGACCATGGCGGTGGCGAAGGGATCGGCGGGGCTGTGGACATCTCCACCGCGCAGCAGCACGGTGCGGTGGTCGCCCTGGAGGGCGGGGGTGCTCTGGGTCATGGGACCAGTTTCGCGCCTGTCCGGACCCGCGCGTCCCGCGCCCCCCTCACGGCCTGTCTGGTCGCGGGCTCTCAGATGCGCGGGGGCCGGGCCTCGTACGGCGTGGAGAGCACGACGGTGGTCCGGGTGGAGACACCGGCCAGCGAGCGGATCCGGGTGAGCAGGTGTTCGAGTTCCAGCGGGGCTGCGACCCGCACCTTGAGGATGTAGTTCTCGTCACCCGCGACGCTGTGGCACGCCTCCAGCTCCGGTACGCCCGCGAGTCGCTCGGCGATGTCGTCCGGGGCACTCGGGTCGAAGGGTTTCACCGAGATGAACGCGGTGAGCGGCAGGCCGACGGCCTCGGGGTCGACGACCGCGGCGTAGCCCCGGATCACCCCGCGCTGCTCCAGCCTGCGGACACGCTGATGAACCGCCGAGGTGGACAGGCCCGTGGCCTTGCCCAGGTCGGTGTAGCTCATCCGCCCGTCCTTGACGAGCAACTCCACGATCTGTCGGTCCAGCTCCTCCATACGGTTCAACCTATGCCCCACCTCCGCCCTGGCACAGCGGCGAAGGCTCCGGAAGAGGCGCCCGCGGCAGACATGTGACGAATGCCACAGGTTTACGGAGCGATCGCCGACTCTCTCGCGGTTACGGGCGATGCACTACGGGAAGTGCTTGCTGTGGTCGAGGCCTTGTCGCCTTGTCGACCCTTCTGAGGGGGGATTTTCCCGTGACGAGCCTGAAGCTCACCGAACGCGCCGAACCGGAGCCCGTTGATCCGATCGAGGACACGGATTCCGACACGTACGACATGTTCGAGATGTACCGCGTGATCTGTCCGGACTGCGCGCAGCCGATCGCGCTGCTGGCGGACGAGGACGTACTGCCGGAGCACGCACTGTGCCCGACTCCGTGGAACCCGTTCGTGCTGACGGTCTGCGCCGGTACCGGCCGCGCGGCGTCGCAGGCACGGCCCGCCGACGAGTCGCTCGATGTCCAGGAGCAGGAGACGGCCCTGCTGCTGACCCTCCCTCAGGGGTTCGACTGGAGAATGCAGCCCTTCTCGCACGCGGGTGGCCCCGGCTCGCGCCCGCTGCGGGTGCCGCAGGTGCGTCGCGACGCCGCCTGAGGCCTTCCTGCGCCCGCACGAAACCGCCCGGACACGTCCTGGCTCTTCCGGCATGCCCGCGCCGCACCACGACGGCCCGTCCGGCGTGGTGCCCGCAGCGAGGCGCTCCCGCCGACCGGGGATCGGGCGAACGGGCTCTCGAATCGGCCGGACAGTGACCAGGACCCGCCCGGCACCGTTGGCCGGGCATGACCTCGCTGCACCCAACGGCCGGTCCCGGTCACCGCCGCCTCGTCGCCCCCGCCGCCGGAGAATCGGTTCCGCAGCCCGGTTCGCCGGTGCCGCAGCCCGCACCTCCCCGGTCGATGCCGCACTCCAGCGATCCGCCCATCTACCGCACCCTGCTGCGCCATTGGGAGGGTTCCGGACGGACCCTGCCGGGGCGTCAGGACCAGGAGTGGAACCGGATCATGACGACGCCCGTGTGGTCGGAGCGGCTGCTGCGGGTCAGCGCGCCTCAGGACCCGCGAGGTGGCGCGCGATGACCATCCGCTGGATCTGATTGGTGCCCTCGACGATCTGCAGCACCTTCGCCTCGCGCATCAGCCGCTCGACGGGGAAGTCGAGGGTGTAGCCGTAGCCCCCGAGCACCTGGACCGCGTCGATGGTCACCCGCATGGCCGCGTCCGTGCAGAACAGCTTGGCCATGGCCGCCTGGCGCGAGAACGGCTTGCCCTCGTCGCGCAGCCGGGCCGCCTCCAGGTAGAGCGCCCGGCCCGCCTCGATCTGCGTGGCCATGTCGGCGAGCATGAACCGCAGGCCCTGGAAGTCCGCGATGGGCCGGCCGAACTGCTGCCGCCCGGAGGCGTAGGAGACGGCCTCGCCCAGGGCTGCCTGGGCGACACCGATCGCGCAGGCCGCGATACCCAGGCGCCCGGAGTCGAGTGCGGACAGGGCGATCGCGAAGCCCTGGCCCTCCTCGCCGATCCGGCGGGCGTCGGCCACCCGCACGCCGTCGAAGTTCAGCTGGGCGGTGGGTGAGCCCTTCAGGCCCATCTTCTTCTCGGGGGCTGCCGCGTTCAGACCCTCGGCGTCGCCGGGGACCAGGAAGGCGGTGATACCGCGGGCACCCTCGGCTCCGGTGCGGGCCAGCACCGTGTAGAAGTCCGCGATGCCGCCGTGGGTGATCCATGCCTTGGTACCGGTGATGACCCAGTCGTCGCCGTCCCGCACCGCCTTCGTACGGAGCGAGGCGGCATCGGAACCCGAGGCGGGCTCGGAGAGGCAGTAGGCGCCGAGCAGGCCGCCTCCCAGCATGGCCGGGAGATGTTCGGCCCGCTGCTCCTTGGTGCCGTATCCGGCGAGCGCATGACAGGCGAGGGAGTGGACGCTGACACCGAGACCGACGGTGAGCCGGGCCGCTGCCAGCTCCTCGAGGACCTGGAGGTAGACCTCGTACGGCTGGTCGCCGCCGCCGTAGGCGCTGTCGTAGGGCAGTCCCAGCAGTCCGGAATCGGACAGCAGGGTGAAGACCTCGCGGGGGAAGCGGCCGGCGTCCTCCTCCTCGGCCGCCCGCGGCGCGATCTCCCGCTGGGCGATGTCACGGACGAGCGCGACGAGTTCCCTGGACTCTTCGGTGGGCATCCGGCGTTCCACCCACTGCGGGGCACGGTCGGTCATGACGGCGCTCTCCTCCCTGTCGGGCGTTGCGGCGGTCGCGCGCGCGGGGTGTGAGCGGCGCCGCCGGGGACTTCCGGGCGGCGCCCGGAGAAGCACTGCTTGCTGAGCCGAAGCCGGCCTCCCGGATTGCGAGAGTCGCTGGCCAGCGGCTGTGGCGGCTTGAGTATGCCTGATCGGACGATATCCGTCACGGGGTGACGGAGCGACTCGGGCAACGGCACCGACCGGTGGTTCCACGACGTCCCGGCCGCCGTCGCCGCCGAGGTGGGCGACAGGAACCGGCAGGGGCTGGGCGACGCCTTCCTCCGGGAGCGCACGTGACACCGCCGGGAGGCGAACGGGTCAAGGCGATCAACCGGCCGGACACGGGATCCGGCGGCGGACGCGGTCGACGACGGGATCCGGGGACGGGACGGCGGATCGATCGGCCTTCCGTCCCGTTTCATCCGTGATGACCTGATCGGCGACGACCCGCAGGCCGTGGTTCACCCCGTGTTCCCGCCTCCGGCCCGAGCTCCCGCCCTGCGCTCCGGCATGATGGTGCCGTACCCGCTCCGATCATGTGTTCCCCGGACCGCGGTGGGCCCGAGGAGGAGGATTCCGTTTGTCACGCCAGGTTCTGACGGTCTGTCCAGATCTGCCCGACGGCTTTCGCACGATCGGGGAAGCGCTGGCCAGGGCCCGCAGCGGCGCCGTGATCAGCGTCCGGTCCGGCACGTACGCCGAGAGTCTGGTCATCACGGTTCCCGTCACCATCGCCGCCGAACAGTCCCGCGGCAGCGTCGAGATATGCCCACCGCACGGCAGCGCCGTGGTGCTCCAGGCCGAAGCCGTGATGCTCACCGATCTCGTGCTGCGTGGCCGGGACGAGGAACTGCCGGTGGTGGACGCCCCGCGTGGCCAGATCGCGATGGACGGCTGCGACATCACCGGCGCCTCGTGGACCGCCCTGCTGGCTCGCGGCGCCGGTTCGGTGGCCCTGCGGGACTGCCGGGTGAGCAACCCGCGCGGTGCGGGTGTGGTGGTGACGTCGGCGGTGGAGAGTTCCGCCGAGTCCTGCACCGTCGAGCACCTGGGCACCTCCGGTGTGGTGATCGGCGAACGCGGCCGGATCACCCTGCGCGGCTGCACCATCCGCGACGCCCGGGCCAACGGGCTGCTCGCCAACGGCGAGGGACAGGGCTCGGTCGAGGAGTGCGACATCTCCTCCACCGACAAGCCGTCCATCGCGCTGGAGGAGCGGAGCACCACCCGGGTGCTGCGGACCGTGGTCCACGACACCGGTGTCGGCATCCATCTCTCCTCGTCGGCCCGGACGGTGCTGGAGGACCTCCGGGTGACCGGCACGTCCGGGCCGGGCATCGTCCTGTCGGGCGGCACCGATCCGCTGCTGCGCCGCTGCCGTACCGCCCGTACGAAGGGCGCCGGCCTTCTCGTCTCCGACCGGGCACGGGGAACCTTCGAGGACTGCTGGCTGGACTCGGCCGAGGACACCGCGCTGCACGTGCGGGGTTCGGCCTCGCCCGTGCTGATCGGGCTGACCGTCCGGGACTGCGCGCAGACGGGGGTGCTGCTGGAGGAGGAGTCGGTCGCCGAACTGGACCGGCTCGACGTGCTCGACGCCGGCGGCACGGGTGTCCTGATACGCAGCGGCGCCAACCCGCTGGTGCGCAGGGCCAGGATCAGCGCCGCGGGGGGACACGGCGTGGAGGTCGTCAAGGACGGCCGGGGCCGGCTGGAGGACTGCGAGATCGACCGCCCCGGTGGCACCGGGATCCGGGTCGCCGACGACGGCAACGTCTACGTCGGCGGGGGCTCCGTGCGTGGCGCCGCGCACGGCGTGTCCGTGGCGGCGGGCGGCAGCGTCACCGTGCGGGACTTCGACGCGCAGGAGTCCACGGACACGGGGGTCCTGGTCGAGGACGCCGGTGAACTGACCGCGACCCGGCTGCGGGTCACGGCGGCGACTGGGCACGGTGTCCTGCTGGCGCAGGGAGGCCGGGGCGCGTTCACCGCCTGCGAGGTCAGCGGCTCGGGCCGGGACGGCTTCCGGGTGGAGACCATCGCCGCGGTGTCGGTGGTCAACTGCGTGGCCCGGGACAACCAGGGCGGAGGTCTGGTGCAGGCCCTGCCGGGCGACCGGCTGGCGGTCGAGCAGCTGACCAGTACCGGGAACGGCAAGCGGGACGCCTGGGGCCTCGGCGAGGCCGAGGGCACCGACCCGGCCGGGACGGGCGCGTCCGAGGGCGGAGCGGCGGCGCGCGAGGGCGGTCCGCTGGCCGAACTCGACGCGCTGATCGGTCTGGAGAACGTCAAGCATCAGGTGCGTACGCTGGTCAATCTGATCCAGCTCGCCCAGCGGCGCGCCCGCCTCGGCCTGCCCGCCCCGCCGATGAGCCGCCACCTGGTCTTCTCCGGGCCGCCGGGCACCGGCAAGACGACCGTGGCGCGTCTGTACGGGGCGATCCTGGCCGAACTGGGGGCGCTTCCCTCCGGCCACCTGGTGGAGGTGTCACGCGCGGACCTGGTGGCGCAGATCGTCGGCGGTACCGCCATCAAGACCACCGAGACGTTCAAACGGGCGCTGGGTGGCGTGCTGTTCGTCGACGAGGCGTACAGCCTGCTGTCGGACGGGCGGGGCTCGGGTGCCGACTTCGGCCGTGAGGCCGTCGACACGCTGCTGAAGCTGATGGAGGACCACCGCGACGACGTCGTCGTGGTCGCCGCGGGATACGCGGACGAGATGCGTGACTTCCTCGGTTCCAACCCGGGCCTGGCCTCGAGGTTCTCGCGTACGGTCGAGTTCGAGAACTACGCGGTGCCCGAACTCGTCGCGATCATCGAGAGCATGTGTGCCCATCACCGCTACGCGCTCGACGAGTCGACGCTCAAGGCGCTCGCCGTGCACTTCGAGCGGATGCCCAGGGACGCGGCCTTCGGCAACGGGCGTGCGGCCCGGCAGGTGTTCGAGGAGATGGTGGACCGCCAGGCGTACCGGCTGGCCGCGCTGCCCGACGCCAGTGAGGACGACCTCACCCGGCTGCTGCCCGAGGACGTGGGCGTCGAGGCCGCGGCCGCGGCGGCCGGGCAGGCGGCCGACGACGGGGCGGAGAGCGACCCGCTGGCCCGGCTCGGGGACATGGTGGGCCTGGCCGCCGTCAAGCGTGAGGTCACCGATCTGGTCAATCTGCTGGCCACGGCGAAGAAGCGGGAGGCGGCCGGGCTGCCGGCGCCCCGCATCAGCCACCATCTGGTCTTCACCGGGCCGCCCGGCACCGGCAAGACCACGGTCGCCCGGCTCTACGGCGAACTGCTGAAGTCGCTCGGTGTGCTGCCGCGCGGCCAGCTCGTCGAGGTGGCCAGGGCGGACCTGGTCGGCCGGTACGTCGGACACACCGCCCAGCTCACCCGCGAGGTGTTCGACCGGGCCCGGGGCGGGGTGCTGTTCGTCGACGAGGCGTACACGCTGACCCCCGAAGGATCCTCCGGCAGCAACGACTTCGGGCGCGAGGCGGTGGACACGCTGCTGAAGCTGATGGAGGACCACCGCGACGAGGTGGTGGTGATCGTCGCGGGCTACACCGTCGAGATGGAGCGCTTCCTGGCGTCCAACCCCGGTCTCTCGTCGCGGTTCTCCCGGCAGGTCGAGTTCACCGACTACTCCTCGGACGAGCTCGTCACCATCGTGCGCCGGCACGCGACGGCGTCCGGATACGAGTGCGGTGCGGGTGCGGGCGCGGTGCTGCGGGAGTACTTCGACGCCCAGCCCCGGGACCGTTCGTTCGGCAACGCGCGGCTGGCCCGCCAGGTCCTGGAGGGCATGATGACGCGGCAGGCGGGCCGGGTGAGCGCCATGGCGGCACCGGGTCTGGACGATCTGCGGCTGCTGCTCCCGGAGGATGTGGCACGGCCGCGGGCGGTGTCCGAATGACGTCCGACGGTGCCGGGTGGTGCGGCCGGCTGCGCCGTACCGGACGCGTCCTGGTCACGGCGCCTCTCGCCGCGGCCCTGGTGCTGCCGATGGCCGGCCCGGTCGGCGCCGCTGACGGCCAGAAGGTCAGCCTGCCGGTGATACCCGCACGTCTCGAGGCCGGTGATCCGTGCACCGGCGGCTCCGGGGCGCGGGCCACGGCGGTGCCGTGGGAGCAGCAGAGCCTGCAGCTCGACCGCACCTGGACGTTCGGCAGGGGCGCCGGGGTGAAGGTCGCGGTGGTGGACACCGGGGTCTCGGACCGGGCCCCGGCCCTGGCCGGCCGGGTCTCGGGCGCCGGGCAGGACTGCGTCGGGCACGGTACGTTCGTGGCCGGGCTGATCGCGGCGTCGCCCGCGAAGAACGTCCATGTGGCGGGCGTCGCCCAGGAGTCGCGGATCATCGCGGTACGGGGCACGGACGATCGGGGGGCGGCGACGGCGGCCTCGGTCGCGGCCGGCATCCGGGCGGCCACCGACGCGGGAGCGAAGGTCATCCAGGTCTCCCCCGCGCTGTCCGCCGGTTCGGCCGCGCTCACGTCGGCCGTGGCATACGCGGCCGACCACGACGCACTGATCGTGGCCGCGGCGACGCCCGACCCGGAACGCGCGTCCGCCGGCCAGGAGTCCGAACCGGCGCGCGACTACTGGCCCGCTTCGGCACCGGGGGTCCTCTCCGTCATCGACATGGACGCGAGCGGCGGTCGTCCGGACGGCGCGCCGACCACGTCCGGTGCGGATCTCGCCGCCCCGGGCGACGGGGTCGTGGGCATCGGGCCGCGCGGAACCGGGCACTTCATCGGTTCGGGAGCGTCGTTCGCCGCCGCCTACGCGGCGGGGACGGCCGCGCTCGTACGGTCGGCGCATCCGGAGCTCTCGGCCGCGGCGACGGCACAACGGATGACCCGCACCGCCTACCCGGCGGACGTGCCGCGGCTGGACCCGTACGCCGCCGTCACCTCCGTGCAGGATCCGGTGAAGCACTCCCCGGTCCGGCGGGACGATTCCGTGGTGCTGCCCGCGGGCAACGGCAGTGAGGGCGCGACCCGCAGGGCTGTGTGGATCGCTGGGGCGGGCGGCTTGTTGGCGGCGCTGGTCGCCTGGGCTGCGGTGATCGCGCCGCGCGGCCGTGCGCGTGGCTGGCGCCCCGCGGGCCGCCGCCCGGTGGCCGGCACGCCCGGCGACTGAGCGGCGAAGGGTGAAGGGCCCGGCGTGCCGGGCCCTTCTGGTTCCGTCAGTCGTCGGCCTCCCCGGCCAGTGCGGTCTGCACGAGGGTCGCCTTCCGCCGGACGATGTACTGGGCACGGCCCGGCGGGAGATTGCGCGGCTTCACGTTGCCGAACACATAGCCCTCCGACGGCGGGCAGGACAGCAGCATGCCTGGGGTGTTGACCTCGTCCAGACGCCGCAGCAGCTGGTCGTTGAGCCCGCGGCCCGCCCCGGTCGCCGACCGTACCGCCACCACGTGCAGTCCGACCTCGTAGCCGAGCGCGAGATGGTCCAGGAGCGGAGCGAAGGGGTGGTCGTATGAGCCGGTTCCACCGACCATGTCGTAGTCGTCGACCAGCACGAACAGCCGGGGGCCCGTCCACCAGTCGCACTGCCGCATCCGGGAGGGGGCGATGTCCGGTCCGGGGAGCCTGGTCTTGATGGCGCGGGCGGCGCCGCCGACCAGTTCGCGCAGGGAGTCGACGGCGACGACGTGTCCGAGGCGGTACTCCTCCGGTACGGCATCGACCAGTTCGCGACGGTAGTCGACCACCAGGATGCGCGCCTCGGCCGCGGTGTACCGCGCGGTGATGGCACGCACCAGCAGACGCAGCAGGTTCGTCTTGCCGCTCTCGCTGTCGCCGACGCCGATGAGGTGCGGGGTGCGTCCGAAGTCGTGCCAGACGGGCGAGAGGGTCTCCTCGTCCAGGCCGAGCGGGACGCGCAGCCCCTCGGTGCGCTCCGGTTCCGGGAGGTCGCCGGCCGGGAGGCGGTGCGGGAGCATCCGTACCGGCGGGGCCTCGGCCCCGTGCCAGTTCCCGGCGATCCGGGCGACCAGGTCGGCGACGCCCTCGGCGAGGTCCTCGGTGGCGTCGCTGCCGTCGATCCGGGGCAGAGCGGTCAGGAAGTGGAGCTTGCCGTCCACGGTCAGGCCGCGTCCGGCGCCGCGCGGCACGGTGGCGGCCTTGCGGATGTCGATGATCGAGTCCATCGGGTCGCCGAGCTTGAGTTCGAGACGGGTCAGGGCCTGGTCGCGGACCTGAGCGGGGAGTTCGATCCAGCGGGCGGTGGTGACGACGAGGTGGACACCGTAGTTGAGACCGCGGGCGGCGATCTGGTGGAACGCGGGGATCAGCGAGTCGAAGTCCTGCTTGACAGTGGACCAGCCGTCGACGACCAGGAAGACGTCACCGTGGGGTTCGTCGGGGAACTCCCCGGCCGCGCGGCGGCGCCGGTAGGAGGCCATGGAGTCGACGCCGCTGTCCTGGAAGAACTGTTCCCGTTCGTTGAGCACGGCGATCACCTCGGCCACCGTACGGCTGATCCGTTCGGTGTCGAGGCGTCCGGCTACCCCGCCGACGTGCGGGAGTCCGGAGAGCGCGGAGAGTGCTCCGCCGCCGAAGTCCAGGCAGTAGAACTGCACTTCGCGCGGGGTGTGGGTAAGGGCGAGCGCGCTGATCAGGGTCCGTACGACGGTCGACTTGCCGCTCTGCGCACCACCGGCGACGGCGACATGGCCGCCGGATGCGGAGAGATCCACCGTCAGCGGGTCGCGACGCTGCTCGAACGGCATGTCGACGAGCCCCAGGGGCACCTTGAGCGTGCCCGGGCCCCGGGTGCCCGCCGGGGTGAGGCCGCGGTCCGGGTCGGGCTCGGGGGACGGCAGGAGGAGGTCCAGGGCGGGCGGCAGATCCAGCGGCGGCAGCCACACCCGGTGGGCGGGCGGCCCGGAGGCCCGCAGCCGCTCCAGCGCGACGGACAGGAGCGTGTCGCCGTTGTCGGGCTCCTCGGGCGAGGTGGCGGGGTCGGGTGTCCGGGCCGGGGCGCGGGGCACCACCCAGTCGGTGGTCCAGGGCATCACCTGGCTGGCGACCCTGGCCTGGACGGCGGCTCCGCGCCGCTTGCGGTACGGGCCGGAGACATAGGCGGCCCGGAACCGGGTCAGGGCTTCGACGCCGCTCTTGAGGAAGCCGCTGCCGGGCTGGGAGGGCAGCTGGTAGGCGTCGGGGACACCGAGCACACCGCGTGACTCCATGGCGGAGAACGTGCGCAGACCCACGCGGTAGGAGAGATGGCTCTCCAGCTGGTGCATGCGGCCCTCGTCCAGACGCTGGGAGGCGAGCAGCAGATGGACACCGAGTGAACGGCCGAGCCGGCCGATCATCACGAAGAGGTCCATGAACTCACGGTGAGCGGAGAGCAGTTCGCTGAACTCGTCGACGACGACGAAGAGGCTGGGGAGCGGTGCCAAGTCCGCCCCGGCCGCGCGGGCCTTCTCGTACTCCAGCGCGGAGGTGTGGTTCCCGGCGCTGCGCAGCAGCTCCTGACGGCGTACGAGTTCTCCGTGCAGGGCGTCCTGCATGCGTTCCACGAGGGCGACTTCGTCGGCCAGGTTGGTGATCACCGCGGAGGTGTGCGGCAGTTCGTCGAGGCCGAGGAAGGTGGCCCCGCCCTTGAAGTCCACCAGGATGAAGTTGAGTGTTTCGGAGGAGTTCGTGAGGGCGAGGCCGAGGACGAGGGTGCGCAGCAGTTCGCTCTTGCCGGAGCCGGTGGCGCCGATCAGCATGCCGTGCGGCCCCATGCCGCCCTGGGCCGACTCCTTGATGTCCAGCTCCACCGGGATCCCGTCGGCGCCGACGGCGACCGGGACCCGGAGCCGGGAGGCGCCGGTCGAGCGTTCCCAGAGGGTGGCCGGGTCGTGCCGGTACAGATCGGGGATGCCCAGCAGGGTGGTGAGTTCGACGTCGGTGTCGAGCGGCTGGGCGGCGTCCGCCGACAGGCTCATCCGGTACGGGGCGAGCAGCCGGGCCAGCGCTTCGGCGGCCCCGGGGCCCATGGCGTCGGGGCGGCCGAGGAGCGTGGTCTGCTCCTTGCGGCTGCGGTCGGTACGGACGAGGTGCAGGCGGTCGGGCGCGACGTCGAGCCGCAGGGTGCTGCGGCCCGGGCGCCAGCTGAGGGCGCCCGACAGGTCGAGCACGACGACATTGCGCAGACCGGCGCCGTCCAGGCGGTGGCCGGTGGGGACGGTGGTGCCGTCGACGACGATCACGGTGAACGGTTCGTCGCGTCCGGGCACGGCCTCGGGGTCGAAGGGGGGCCGCTCGGTGAACTCGGCGCCGAGCAGGTCCTCCAGGTCGTGGAAGGCGGACGCCACCAGCCGTGAGGGGCCCGCACCGTCCTGCTCCTGGGAGTGCTGACTGTGCGGGAGCCATTTGGCCCACTCCCATTCGGCGCGCCGCTCGTCGGCGACGCACAGCGCGATCCAGAGCTCCTCCGGCGGGTGGAAGAACGCCAGTTGGGCCAGGACCGCGCGGACGGTGTCCCGTACGGCCCGGTCGTCACCGCGGAAGAGGATCCGGGCCCAGGAGCGGAGGTAGAGCCCGGTGGGCTGTTCGGGGACCACGCCGTACGCCTTGATGAAGCGGCGCAGCGCATGGGCGCAGAGCGGCTCCAGGTCCTCGACCGGCTTGGTGGACGTCGGGGTGAGGCGGAGCGCGAGTTGCTGGTCGCCGACGGCTATCCGCACCTCGGCGAAGTCGTCGTCGGCGACCCGGCGTTCCCAGAGGCGGGTGGAACGGACCATGGTGCGCAGCACCTTGGGCTCGGGGTGCCGCCAGGCGAGCGCCTGCTGCTGGTCGGCGACGGCCTCGTGGACCCGCCGCCGGATCTGTGACAGATAGCGCAGGTAGTCGCGCCGTTCGCCGCGCAGCCGCTGCTTGCGCTCGCCGCTCCTGCGCATCACCTGGCCGATGAGCATGGCGGCCGACGCGGTGACCATCATGCCGAGCGCCAGGTACGTGAAGACGCTGTTGCTCCCGCCCGGTCGCAGGAACATCAGCATCATGGACACCGACATCATGGCCATCGGCAGATAGGTCCAGATCGCCGAGGAGTCGGGGACCGTCTCCGGCAGGGTCGGTGGCTCCTGGAGGTTCAGCTCTCCTTCGGGCATGTCCGGGCCGCGGCGGCGGGCGGGGCGACGGAAGAGAACGACACTCAACGAACAGACTCCTTCGACGACGGCGACGGCAGGCCGGGGGTGGGCAGGCCGGGGCGGCGACCGCCCGCCGTGACAGATGGACCTGCCCGGCACGGACCACACACCGGGCATCGGAACAGACAAGCCGGACGGTTCCGGACCAACAGGGACTCGACAGTGGTCCGTTGACGGCGGTCCGGATGGTGATCAGTAGTCTGCATCCGATCGTCGAACGCGTCCACGTCGCTTCCGACACGTCCCCCGAGAACGCGAGCCCTCATCGTGACCGACAGCTCCGTGGCGGGCCTGTGCCGCCTCACCATACGTGCCCCCCAGAAGACCATCGACCTTGCGGTGCCTGCCGATGTGCCGGTGGCCGACCTCCTTCCCACCGTGCTGCGTTACGCGGGTGAGGACCTGGAGGAGAGCGGTCTGGACCACGGCGGCTGGGTGCTCCAGCGCCTGGGCGGCCCGGCCCTGGACGACGAGGGGACGCTGGAGACCCTCGACCTCAAGGACGGCGAGGTGCTGTACCTGCGCCCGCACACCGACGCCCTTCCCGAAGTCCGGCTGGACGACCTGGTCGACGGCATCGCCAGCGTGGTGCGCGACCGGCTGCACGGCTGGACCGCCGACTCCAGCCGGGTCTTGCTGCGCTCCCTGTGCGTGCTGACCCTGCTGGCCGGACTCGCCCTGCTGGCCTGGCCCGGCGGCCCGGTGGCCGTGCGGGCGGCCGGCGCGGGCGCGGTGGGAGCGCTGTTGCTGGCGGGAGCCGCTTCGGCGAGCCGTGCGGTGGGGGACGCGGCGACCGCCACCGTGCTCGGCTCGATGGCGAGTCCGTATCTGGCGCTGGCCGGCTGGCTGTTGCCGGGCGGTGATCTGAGCGGTCCCGATGTGCACCAGGTGCTCGGTGCACGGCTGTTGGCGGCCGGGGCCGCCGGGGCGGGCGGCGCGGTGCTGGGCCTGGCCCTGGCGGCGGTCTCGGTGCCGTTCTTCCTGGCGATGGCGGTGTTCTGGTGCGCCGTCGCGGTGGGCGGAGCACTGGCCGGACCCGCGGACCTGACGATGGACGGCGCGGCGACCGTACTCGCCGTACTGGCCGTGGTGCTGGGCGGCTTCGTCCCCGCCCTGGCCTTCAAGCTGGCGGGCATGCGGATGCCCGCGCTGCCGACCAATCCCCAGCAGTTGCAGGAGGGGATCGAACCGTACTCCGGCAGCGAGGTGACCACCCGCACCGAGCTGGCAAGCGACTGGATGACCGCCCTGTACGGCGCGGCGGGCGCGGTCTGCGCGGGCTGCCTCCTGGTACTGGCCGACAGCCCGAACCTGCCGGAGGCGCTGACCGCCTCGGCGCTCTCGCTGCTGCTCCTCCTCCACGGGCGCGGCATGGTCAACGTGCCGCAGCGTCTCGCGCTGCTGCTGCCCGGCGTCTGGGGTGCGCTGCTGCTCACCGCGGCGCTGGGGGCGGATCTCGCCCCGGACCAGCGGCCGCTGCTGGTCGCGGGACTCGTGGCAATCACCGCGGCGCTGGCGATCGTGTCGTGGACGGTTCCCGGCCGCCGTCTGCTGCCGTACTGGGGCCGCGCGGCCGAACTGCTGCACTCGGCACTGGCCATCGGCGTGCTGCCGCTCGCGCTCTGGGTGCTCGGGGTCTTCGCCAGGCTCCGCGCGATCAACGGCTGACCCGGAAGGTATGCGAGATGCAGTCCAAGCGTGACCAAGTCCAGGCCCACACCTTTGTGATGGGCCGGCTGACCTCGGGGATGCTGCTCGCCGAGCCGGACGCCCCGGAGAGCCCGCTGGGGCGGACCACTCGCGGGGTGCTGATCGGTGTGATCATCACCGCGCTCGTGGCGGCCGGTTCGCTGGTGTACGGCTTCGTGTCCCCCGGCGGCGACGACGCGTGGCGGGCCTCGGGGACCCTGGTGGTGAACCGCGAGACCGGGGCCCGCTATGTGTACGTGGAGGGCCGGCTGCGTCCGGTGCGCAATTACGCCTCCGCGCTGCTGGTCGCCAACGGCAACCTGACGTCCGAGGACGTGAGCACGGCGTCGCTGAAGGGCACCGCGGTGGGCGCCCCGGTCGGGATACCGGGCGCCCCCGACTCCGTCCCGGACGCGAAGGACCTGGAGACGGACCCGTGGCAGGTCTGCTCGGTCCTTGCCGCGGAGGCCGGTACGGACACCGGGGACACGGAGGGCTCCGGTGGCTCCGGCGGCTCCGGGGACGTCTTCACGGCGTTGGTGGCCGGTGCGCCGGTCGAGGGGCAGGGGCTGAGCACGGGGCAGGGCATCGTGGTGTCGGGTCCGGACCGGGCCCGGTATCTCGTCTGGCAGGGCAGCCGGCTGCGGCTGGACCGGAACGCGGGCGCCGCGGTGGCCCTGGGGTACGGGTCAGTGACGCCCCGGCCGGTGTCCGCGGCCTTCCTGGACGCGCTGGTGAAGGGCCCCGACCTGGTGCCGCCCGCCGTGCCCGGCCGCGGGGACGCGGGCCCGTCGCTGGGTGGCCGTCCGTCGAAGCTGGGGCAGGTGTTCCAGTCGCGCACGCCGGGCGCGGGGCGCCAGTACTACCTGCTGCGCAGGGAGGGGCTGGTGTCCCTGACCGAGACCGGGGCCGCCCTGGTCCTCGGCGACGCGGCCACCCGCGAGGCGGCGTACGGCGGGGGCACCCCCACCGCGGCGGTGATCGGCGCGGCCGAGGTCAAGGCCCGCCTCGCCCCCGGTACGGAGGGCAGCGACCCGGTGCCGGCCGGCCTCCCGACGACGCCCCCGCACTCCGTGTCCGTCCCGGCCGGCCATGCGGCGTGCGCCCGGGTGCGGCCCGACCACGGGGGCGGCACGCAGGTGACCGGTGCGCTGGTACCGCTCACCGCGCTTCCGCCGGTCGCCGCACCGTCGCCGGACGGGCTGACCGCCGCGTGTCTGCCGGTGGACGCGACGACCGTACGCCCCGGCCACGGCGCACTGGTCAAGGCGCTCGGCGCGGGCGGTACCGATATCGGCAGCACCACGTACTTCGTCGCCGACGACGGGGTGAAGTACCGGCTGCTGTCCCAGGCCGCGCAGAAGGCTCTCGGGTACGACGGCGTCTCCGCCCAGGCTCTTCCCTCACCGCTCCTGGCGATGCTGCCGTCCGGCCCCGATCTGAGCACCGAGGCGGCCTCGGCGGGACGCACCACCGGCACGACGGCCCCGTCGTGCCCCGGGGCGACGGCCGACCGGGGCGAGGGCAAGGCCAACGAAACATTGCGTGCAGGTAAAAGAAATTGATGAATGCTCAGGCGAAGCTCAGATGCTTCTACGCATCATTGAGCACACCATGGATCCGACCATAGGATTACGACCATCCAGCATGTGAGGTAGGGGAGACACCGTGGCAGACGATGGCACGCAGGCAACGGGCGGCAACCTTCAGCAGTCGAGCGAGAGCTCGACCCGGAACGGAATTCAGGCCCTGGAGGCCGCCTACAGCGGAATTCTGAAGTCCCGCCAGGACGTCGACGACACCCGCAACAACCTCAGCAAGGGCTATCAGGGCAGCGACGGCGGCCAGTACGGTGCGCTGCTGAGGCAGTGGGACGACCAGGTCTACATCATTCTGCGGAACCTCGAGGACATGGTCGACAAGCTCAACACGAGCCTGGTGGAGCACGGCAGGACGCAGGGATCGTCCAACGACGCCATCAACCAGGCGTACAGCGCGTCGCAGAAGGCCTTCGACGACCTGATGGCGTAGCCCGGCCGCGCCGAGCGACACCAGCCGGTCGTTCTCGTCCGCCGGTCGTCCGGCACCCCTCGCCTCCTCCGGCGGCGAGGCACTCCCCACAGGAAGCAAAGCGAGGTCTTCCGATGTCCGACAACCTGACAGACGGTTACATCCTGGTCGACTACGGCCACATGAACAACGCGGGCGACGACATGGTCCGCCAGACCCAGGCGATCGCCCGGACCCTTTCGTCGCTGGAGGCGGAGCTCGCCGAGCTGCGCAAGACGTGGTACGGCTCCGATGCCGACGTCTACCGGCAGAAGCAGGCCGCGTGGGACCAGGCGGTGAAGAACATGGAAATGCTGCTGAGTTCGCACGCCGCCCTGCTGTCCGACATCTCGGGCAACTACAAGTACAGCGAGAACTCGCTGTCGCAGATGTGGTCCGAGATCACCATCGGTCGCTGAGCGGACGATCCCGATGGCCGATCTCACCCATCTCGATGGCAAGACCCTGCAGACGTTCACCGACCAGGACGTCGCCGATTTCATCAAGGCGCTGGACGACATCCGCAAGGACAACCCCGCTGGGGTGAAGGCGCTCAAGAGCATCCTCGACCGGCGCACCGACCGCGATCACCTCCAGCAGGACCCGGCACTGGCCCTCGGGCTGATGCTGGCCAGCGACAGCGATGTGCAAGGTCAGGAACTGGTCGCGGCGGTCAAGAAGGCGGCGGAATCGGTCGACGGGATCTTCGAGAGTCAGCAGACGCTCTTCAAGCACATCGATCTCGACCTGCGGGAAAGCATCAAGACGCTGCTCGACACCCAGGGCAAGAGCCTTGAATCGATCGACGGCGCCGCGCTCCTCGACATCTTCTCCGATGTCGACCAGGAACTCGGCCCGACGACCACCAAGACCGCCTGACGCGCCGCACTCCGCCCCGGGCACCCGGGCGCGGCCCGTACCCGGGACCGGATCGGTCCCGGGTACGGGCCGTCTCCGCACGCTCTACGCCCCATCGCCCGTCCCACCCCCCACCTTCTTCACCCCGGAGCGTTTTGCATGTCGACCGAGAGTTCCTCCGCCTCCTACGACACCGACGACTACTGGGGCAGGGCTGTCACCCAGCTGACGGGCTATCCGATGCCCAGTCGCGCGGGGCTGTTCACCGGTCTGAGCAGCAAGGAGAATATTCCGCTCTTCAAGATGAGCCTGGACAAGATCTCGGTCCAGTCCGTCGTGGACGCGGCGAAGCAGGGCTCACTGAAGAGCGCCGGCCAGGACTACGACCTGTACTTCTACTCGCATGCGAACGGGCGTGTGGAGATGTACCACGCCCGGCTGGTGTTCATCGGCTCCTACATGTCGGAGAACGGCCGCAGTCGCCACCTGGACCCCCATGAGTCCTTGTCCGGGGGGAAATACAAGGGCAAGTACGGAGACGACTTCGACATCGGCCCGCTCGGCCAGTACATGGGAGGACCGGGTGCGGTCCTGGACGCCCTGATTGGGTCGAGGACCACGCAGGGCGCCTCGTACAACGGGGCATCAGTCCTCGATGCCAACTCCGTGGATCTCGATTCGTTCCAGCGCACCGCCGAGGCCTTCGACCGGGCCGCTCAGTTCTTCGTGGACCACGCGGAGATCCTCGACGGCTGGGAGAAGTCCCTCGGCAGCGAGCAGTCGGCCTGGCGAGGTCAGGCCGCCGGCATCTTCTGGCAGCTGGTGCACCAGCTGCACGGGAACTACGCCAGCTATGTACAACAGCTCGGCGCCGACCAGACGTTCTCCCCCGTCGGGGACTCCGCCTACACACCGAAGTCCCTTCACTCAAGCCACCTGATGCAGGCCCAGCAGGCACTGCTGGACCAGGCAAAAACCATGCGGAACGCGTGGAACGCCTGGATGGGCCAGAACGAGCACGACCCGCACTACTTCCTGATCCAGACCCTGAACGAAATCCTGGACTGGCTGACGCAGAACAACATCCCGTACATCTCGATGACCACGCGTCAGATCGGCAGGGAGATTTCCACCCCGTCCTACTCCATCAAGCCGGGCTTCCAGGAGCCGCATCCGAGCTACGGAAATCTGAACGACATACAGTACTGGGCCAAGGTGGGCGAGGAAGCCGTCCGTCGATGGAACCAGTACATCGAGTCCGCGCACCCGGAAGTGCCCGGTCTCGAACTGGGACTGAACGGAACCGCACAGCAGGTTCTTTCCGATCTCAACAACGCCTGGATCGACGCCCGTGAACCGTTCGGTTCCGAGATCACCACCAAGAACACCAGCACCCTCACGGAGTTCTACACCAAGGAGCAGGCCGCCAAGGCCAAGGAAGAAGCGGACAAGACCAACGAGGACCTCAACAAGACACTGGAGGACCTCAACAAGAACATCGACGACATGGGGAACGTCGTCACCGAATCCCTCAATGACGTGGGAGACGGGTCGGACGCGGTGAAGGACCTGTTCGGCGATTCCGGCGACGAGACGACGGACCCCAATGGCACCGGCACCGACGAGGATCTCACCAAGAGCCTGACCGAGGACCTGAACGGAGACCCGGAACAGGGCCTGAACACGGACTCGGACGCGGACCTGGCAGCGGATCTGAACAAGACCCTGAACAGCGACCTGACAGAGGACCTGAACCCGGACTCGTACAACGACCCGGCGGGCGGCGGCGATTCGACGCAGACCAGCACGCTCAACCCCCTGCTCGCCTCGCCGGTCCTCCCGGGAGGATCGGTCGAGGGAGCGAGTGGGGGTGTCACCACCCTGGACGCGAACGGCAACCTGGTCACCACGTACCCGACCGGCGGCCGGACCACGTACGACCCGAAGACCGGTACGTACACGATCACCGACGCACAGGGCACGACCACGGTGCAGGACCTCAATCCGGGGCAGAGCGTGACCAACCCGGACGGCAGCATCACCCAGCTGAACGAGGACGGGACGCTCACCACCACCTTCGAGGACGGCAGCCGACAGGTCGTCGATCCGGAGACCGGCCAGGTCACTAGCATCGACCCAGACGGCAAGGAGACGGTCACGGATCTCAATTCCGTGACGGGGCTCCAGCTTCCGGACAGCGGCAACAGCAGCACCACCACGACCTGGCCGTCGACGGACAGCTCACTCGACGTGAACCGCGACCTGAACCAGGACCTCGGCTACGACCTGAACCGGGACCTGGGCTACGACCTCAACCAGGACCTGAACCGAGACCTCGGCTACGACCTCAACCAGGACCTCGGCAGTGATCTCCGCCAGGCCCTCGGCTCCTCCCTCGACGGGACCACCACCTCCGGACTCAACACCGCCTCGTCCGGCGGAGGCCAGACGTCGTCCGGTGGCGGGCACAGCACCGGCGTGGGCGATTACGAGGAGTACGACAGCACCTTCCACCCGGGCGGCACACTCGGCGGACCTTCCGGTAGCACCGATACCACGGGCACCAGCTTCCTTGCCACCGCCGACACGAGCTCGTCGAGCACGGGCTCCGACCAAGCCAGCACCACACCGCTCAACGCCATGCCGATGGGCGGCATGGGCGGTATGGGAGGCATGGGCGGCGGGCAGGCCGGCGGGTCGTCGGGCGAACGCGTCCGCAACGTGCTGACGGAGAACGGCTCCGGCTCCCGCGGCGGAACGACCCGTTCCAACGGCGGGCGGCGCGGAAACGAGGAGCGCAGGCCACGCCGGATCCGCACGTCCACCGATCCCGTGATGCATCCGGGCGGCACCCAGGGCGGGCAGGCGACCGGCAGCGCCGAGCGCGACCGGGTGCACTGGGTGGCCGAGGACGAGGACGTATGGGGTACCGAGGAGGGCGGCACGCCCACGGTGATCGGACGGTGAGCAGCTCGATGAACGATGCGTCGCAGGAGACCGGCCGTGGCGAGGTCTCGCCCTACGCCCGGTCCGTGGAGGCCAGGCTCGCTGCGGCGATGGCCGAACTGGAAGCCACCGAGAAGGGCGTGGCAAGGGCCGAGGCCGAACTGCGGGGGGCGACACGCACCGTGCGGTCCGACGACCGGTCGGTGGAAGTGACCGTCGGCGCCCAGGGCGAACTGACCGGTCTGCGGTTCCTGGACCAGAAGTACCGGACCATGGCGCCCGACGAACTGGCCGGGTCGGTGCTGGAGGCGTTCGAGCGGGCTCGGACGGAGATCGCCCGGCAGGTGATGGAGACCCTCGAACCGTTCACGAAGCCGAGCACCACGGTGCCGGAACTGACCGGTGTGGACATCGACTGGGCGAAGATCTTCGGACCGGAGGTCCTCCAGGATCCGGACAACCGTGCCCCGCAGGGGTCGGGCAGCCACCGGCTGCGCGACGAGATCGACGAGGACGAGGAGCGCTGAACACCCCATGAGCGACGCCTATTTCGCCGACCCGGCCCGCCTCCGGGCGGGACTGCGGCAGATGTTCTCGATCAGTTCGTCCATCGAGGCGATGGTGGGCGACTTCGTCGTCGACGTGCGGGCGACGAGTGACTGGCCGGGACAGAACGACAGCTTCGCGAAGGAAGTCATCCCGCAGGAGCACAAGGAACGGGAGAGCAGCAGCGAGACGGCCATCGCCCTGTCCGACGCCATGCGGGGGGTGGCCCATGGGACATCGGTCAACCTCACATCGATCCAGACCAACCAGAACAACATCCTGGACGCCATCCAGGACCACCGGATCCGCTCCACCAGCAGCGGCAGACACTGAGCGCAGAGAGCACGACCCATGACGATCAAGGCGTCGCCCCAGCTGAACAACCTGCTGTTCGTCCTGATCGGCGAACGGCTGCTGCAGGCCGACGAGGATCTCGCGTACGCCAGCCGGAGGCCGTACCACCGGCTGGCGGACCGGCTCACGGACCTGTCCACCGAAATCGAGCGGTCGGTCGTCGGGATCAGCAGGTCGCTGCCGCCCCAGGTGGGCGCGAACTACCTGAAGTCGATGAAACTCTTCATCGACAACGGTGGCACCAACCATCTCCGGGACTTCTCGTCCCAGTTGAAGACCATCGGTGACGGACGCACCGAGACGTCGATGAACATCACCGAGTCCAAGTGGCAGATCATCGCCGAGCTGGTCCGGCTGCTGATCGAGCTGTTGATCATCATGGTGATGTCGATCTTCAGCGGGGGTGCGTCGGCGAGCCAAGCCGCGGTGGCGAAGGCCCGCAGTCGTGTGGTGCTGCTGACCGTGCTGGACGCGCTGCTGAAGCGTACGCATCTGATGCCCAGTCTGAGCCAGGCTTTCGAGGAGGCGTTCCAGACCTTCGCGGTGCGCCTCGCCATGATCGCCGCGGGACCCGAAGGGCGTCGGCCCAAGGGATTCGACTGGAAGGCCATCGTTCGGGACGGCTTCATCGGCGCCATCGCGGGGTTCGCCCATGGCGGGTTGTCGTCCGGCTTCGACAAGATTCTCAAGAACATCAAGGGGCCGGCCAAGAACCTCACGAGCGACGTGACGTCCAAGGCCTCCGGACCGTCCCCGTTCTCGGTGAAGAACCTGGGCAGCACCTCGCTGAACGACACCAAAAACTTCCTGGTGGCGGGAGGTTCGGAGACGATCGCGGAGGTCCTGGGGGGCGGAATCACCACCGGGAACTGGGCCACGTCCTGGGACACGTTCCTCGGTGCCGGCATCAGCAGCAAAGCGGAGTCGGTACTCGGCCATGCCGCGTCGACACCCGGCACCTGGGTGCACAAGAACTTCGCCGACGTGAAGGTGGACACGTCGAGCCGGGAGAATGTGTCCGACGCGTCCGACGGTTCGGGGAACAGTTCCGAGGACACCACCGGTACGCACACGGGTACAGGCACACCGCCCACGAACACCGGCTCCACGTCTGCCCCGTTCACGCATACGGCACTGAGTACGGCTGCCACGTCGGATCAGGGAAACGGCCTCGTCAGCGATCCGGACGACGGGAACGAGCGGCCCGACAGGACCGTGAACTCCCCTGTCCCCACTGCGCGGAGCCTCTCCACCTCCTCCCACCCGCCGACGAGTTCCACGCACCGGTCACTGGTCCCGGACCGGATCGACGACACCGGACCGGGCAACGAGTCCGAGTCGGAGCACGCCCCCTCGCCCGTTCAGCAGTCCGGTCCCGCCACGAAACCCACGGTCTCGCACGGGTCCGAGGAGAGCAGGAACGACACCGGGAACGGAAACAGGAACGAGAACGGGAACGACACCGGGAACGGGAACCGATCCGCCGATGTCGTGCACGGCGGCACCGACGCATCGGACGACACCGAGCCCAGCAGCGGTGTCCTCACGGAGAGCGGGAGCAGCCCGGCGGCCTCGTCCCACCAGGCCTCCGTGCAGTCCGCGCCGACACCCGAACACGAGGTGTGGAAACAGTTCTTCGACAGCTCCCCCGACGGACTGGACCAGGACTTCGACTCCCTCACCGACGAGCAGCAGGCGCTGCTCGACCGGATCGGCGAGGAACGCGGTACCGCGCCTCCCACGATCGACGAGGTCAATCTGCGCAGGGACGTGATCGCCCGGCTCGGTGAGCTGGAGGAGGGTGTCGTCGTCTACATCGACGACGCGGCGAACTTCGGCCACCAGGCCGCCGCGACCATGCTGATGGACTCCCTCAACGCGCTCGGGCACACCGGACCCATCACGGCCATCGCCACCGAAGACGTCCAGGAGCGGCTGAAACTGCTGCTCAACGAGGACCTCAGCAAGCGTGTCACATGGCTGACGGGCACCTTCGACCCCAGCAGCGACGTGCAGGATCCCCCGTTCCCGTCCCAGTCGGCCGGTTCCGGTTCCCGGAGCGACGACCGGCGTCTCGTCCTCGTGGCGGCGAGCGACCGGCTCACCGGTGAGCCGGACGACGCGCGAAGGTTCCTGGACTACATGGACACCGACCGGGCCGTCGTCCTGAAGCCGTACGCCTGGGAGACGTCGCACCGGCTGCTGTACACCCGGGAAGACCCGACGGCCGCCGTCACGGTGACGGATCTGGAGCACGACGAGAGCGACGGCGACCACGCATCGGGCCGCACGATTCCGAACCAGTCGCTCTTCAACTTCCCCACCCCGTTGCTGACCGGCGAGGAACTGAACCGGCTGATCGACCGACACAACGACATCACCCCCGAGCGCGCCGCCGGCCTCAAGGCCGTTTCCGGGGCCGTCCACAACGGAACCATCGACCTCATGCCGGTCTACGGGCTGCACAATGTCGTTCCGCAGTCACGCGTCTCGGCCATCAGCTCCCTGGCGCAGGGCATCCACGACGCGCGGCTGGGCAAGCCTTCGGTGATCCTGACGTTCGGCACCGTCACACTGGACGGAGCCAAGAAGTACGAGCCGCAATGGCTGCACACCACGTCCCTGGCGGACGAGAACCTGAGCCGGACACTCGACGCTCTCGCGCCCGACGACGTCCTCGTCGTAGACGGTGACAAGCTTCCCCAGGAGGTGTTCCGGCAGATCTTCCGCCTGGGCGAACTGCCGGCCGTGGTCGAGGGTGCCAACACCAGCAATCTGATGCAGCTGCTCGGGCGCCGCTACATCTCCTCGGTGACCCGCCACACCCCGTACGACACCCTCGATCCGGAGCAGGCGGCCCGCCTGCAGAAGGTGACGGACGCCGTCACCCATGAGACGGAGTGGGGAGCGGAACTCGAGTTCTCGGACGGCTGGCCGCGGGCGGAACGTACGGAGACGGCGCTGTCCGTCCTCAAGGCCCTGCCCGCGTCCAAGGACGGCACCGGTGGCCTGAGGCTGAGCCAGGACGAGATGGCCCGCCTTCTGGCCGGGGGCGACAGGGCGATGCACACCGGCCGCGGACGTCGGTACGACGTGCTCGAACCGGCCCAGGTCACCGAGATCCTCGGCACCGCCGACGAGGTCGCGGCCATGCTCGACTACGAGGCCATCGGCGATCGCACAGCCGTCCCGCCCCCGCCGATCACCGTCACGCCCGCTCAGATCCGGCAGCTGCAGGCTCTGGTGCGGGCGAGACATGAGCAGCATCTCGACTCCGTGCGTGCCGAGTTGGCGGACTTCTCGGTGACCCCGGTCGCCGCGCGGACCGCGGTCATCACCGATGCCATCAAGGACATGCGCACCGAGGGTACAGCGCTGAACCGCTACTACCAGGACCTCAGGGCCAAGGCCCGTGACCCGTACAACGACCAGATGCTCCAGGCCCTGCGTCTGGTGCTGACCGGCCGTGGGCCGCTGCCGGCACCCGTGCCGCCGCACCGCACGGTCGGGCCGTCGCCGGTGGCCACGGTGTCCCGACAGACCCTCCCGGCACCGGTCCGACCCGCTCCCCCGGTCCGGAGCACGTCGCCCGCACCAGCACAAACGATGACCTCCAGCCGCTCGTCGATTTCTCGTGAGGGCAGCGAGAACGAGACGACGGAAACGGATGGGGAGTCCCGCCTTCGAGCCCCTGAAACGTCGTCAGGGCCCGCCGCTGCCACCGGGCAGCCCACTGAGCCCACCGCTGACTCCGACAACGACTCGCTCAACGGCCTCGACTTCGGCCTCTTCGGCTCCGGCAACACCTCTCAGGAATCCGGCAACGATTCCGACAGTGACTCCCTCGATGGCGTCGACTTCGACTTCTACGGCCCCGGCAACACCCTCCACACCCCCTCTGAGGAGCCACTCACCCCGACCCTCGAACCACTCACGACCAGCGCCTCTTCCCCACCGCCACGGCTCGTGCTCAGGTCCGCCCGCTCAGCCGACGGCCCGAACGTCGACTCGGACGACATCGTCCGGCAGTCGGCCGTGGGCAACACGAGCGGTTCCTCGGTCCTGGCCTCGTTCACGGAGCCGGACTGGTCCCAGCGGAGCAACCGCTTCGGCTTCGTGGCCGACTCGGCCACCTTCCAGGACCTCCACCACAGCGGACAGTCCCTGTACCGCAGGCAGCGCCAAGCGCCCTGGCACAAACAGAGTGTCTCGTTCTTCGCCGCGCACGGCACCCCCACGCGGGTGGTGCTGACACGCACGGACGGTACGACCATCGAGATCAGCGGCAGGGAGCTGGGCCGGTATCTGGACCACTCCACCGACCTGGGCCCGCAGGACCAGCCCATCGTGCTGTACGCCTGCTCGACGGGCGCCTCACCCACCCACGGTGGACTGTCCGTGGCCCAGCACGTGGCCAATGTGACCGGCAGAACGGTGTACGCGCCGACCACGACCGCGGGTACGGTGCTCAACGCCGAGCAGCAGGTGCGCCCCGTCCTCTTCCGTGACAGCGAGAACAACCCCGGGCAGTGGGCGACGTACGTTCCCGAGCCGACCGGCGACGCGCTGGACGCCCTGGCCCGCGCGGCAGGGCTGCACACCACCGAGGGCGTCCCCCATCCATGGGTCACGACCAGAACGCTCCAGCTGGTCCGTACCCTGCGCGGCGTCTTCGGTACCCGGATCGAGCAGTCCCCCGACCATGCCTCCTTGCTCGGCGCGCTCGGAGCACTGGACACCGAGCGGTTCACCGGGGACGAGGCGGTCTACGCGCCGTACCGTGACCCGCGGATGACGCCCGAACTGCTGCAACGCATCGCCACGGAAATGGCCGGATCGGAGGCCCCCGGCCTGGACCGGTATTCCGCACTGTTCAGCCGCGTCCTCACGGCATCGGGTGAGCCGGGCACGGAACCGCAGCACGAGGACGGCCTGTCCCCCGCCCACGACGCCACCCGCGACATGCTGGAACCGTCGCAGGAACAGCGGGAACAGCAGGAGCCGCAGGAACAGCCGGAGCAAGAACAGCGGGAACAGCAGGACCAACCGCAACAGCAGCAACAGCCCGAGCAGGAACAGGAGCAGCAGCAACCGGCGCCGCCTCCGGAGCCCGCCGCTGAGGAGGTTCAGCTCGTGGTGGCGCAGCTGGACGACCAGCGTCCCGCCACCGTCGACGCACGCATGGAACCGGCGCCGCCCGAGGGTGCCGTCCAGCAGTTCCTGGACCAGTTGCAGCTGCCCACCTACATCACCGGTGACGGCAAGAACCCCGGTTCGGGTTTCACCTACGGGGAGAGCCAGGTGATCCAGCGGGGTGTCGACGGCGTTCTCGCCCACATCACCGCGTCGGATCTGCCCATACCCGCGCAGCATCCGAACCCCGAAGGGAACAACCCACTCGCCGAACTGGAGCAGGCGCTGAAGCGGACCCCTCATGTGTTCCACGGGGACGGCTGGATCTCGGAGCCCTTCAAGGACACCCGGGGACGCCTCCGCCAGCTGCGGGTATCCCAACGGCCGCAGGGCCCCTGGTCCATGCTCACCAACGACAAGGGTGCACCCATCACCCTCGATCCGGTGAAGGTGGATCAGATCCACCGCAGCCAGATCACTTCCGGGAAGGCCCAGACCGCCAGTACCTCAAGGCAGTTCGGCGTCTCGGTTCCGCTGGGCCCGCCGGGTGGACCCGTGTCCCCGTTCGGCCGGGTGGGTCTCTCGCTGGGCTTCGTGAAGTCCGTCGATTTCAATCTGCAGGACCAGACCCTGAGCCACGTGGAGACCCGCACCTTCGACGAGTCGCATCTGTATCTGGGTGATGTGATGTACACCGTCGAGCTCACGGACCCGGCCCCCGCACAGCGCGGGTTCCTGGACCGGATCGCCGGACGGTTCCGCGCCACTCCACGGCCGGACGCGGAGCCGGGTCCGGACAACGGGACGAAGCCGAGGATCACGTTCGGTGTGAAGAACGGGGTGCTGCTGCGTCTCTCGGACCACCTCACCGCCGAACTCTCCCCGCAACATTCCCCGTTCGAGATGCAGCTCGGCGAACACAGCGACTACCGCACCGTACACACCGAGGGACACGGGTCGGTGGCGGAGATCCACGCATGGGCGGTGAAGGAGTCCGGGGCGGTCGTCGGCTCGAGGATCCACAAGGAGCTCACCCGGTTCTTCAGTTCGGAGAATTTTGTCCGGACCGCCGACCGGATGACGCACGGGCCGATCACCACCGAGCCCCTGTTCACCGAATCCGGCACACCCACCGGGGTGTTCGTCGTGGACAAGGTCGTGCCGAGGAGGGCCACACTGCTCTCCGAGACGAACGTCGCCGAAATACGCAATGCCATCCAGCGCGTGATCAAGAACGACCGGACCGTGTCGTCGGCGTACAGCCAGGACCTCCAGTTCGCCCTCGGCCCCAGCTTCAACCCCACCGGATACTTCACCAGCCATGCGCGGCCCCGCGTGCAGGTGGCCGGCGTGGCGCAGTTCGGCAACCGGTCCACGCGCACCACCGGTTTCGGAGGAACGGGCAGTCGGAAGATCGTCGGACGCGCCAGGAAGGTCCCCACCGATCTGTACCTGGTACGGAAGTCGGTGTATGTCCGCAAATCCGGACAGACCCAGGCCAAGGAATTCTCCGTCTGGGCCCTCGACCGGATGACCCGTGCGGAAGCGCGCCGGCTCGCCGGGTGGGACGATGGTACGAAGCTACGCGTACGCCCCGTGCACCCGCACGTCGAGAACACGCCGGCGCAGGCGTCCCAGAACCCCGTGCCGGAGCAGAACGGCGAGGCGAACGAGGCAGCCCTCGCGCCACACCCGGGCGAACCCCGACCGCCCGCCTACCTGCCCCGGAACAACCCGACGCTTCTCGGCATGACCCGGCTGGAAGCCATCCTTCCCGACGGTCCGCCACCGGCCGGCCCGGACAACGGCAATGAGGGAGCAGGCGGTCCGGCCCCGTCCCCCGCCTCGTTCCTCACCCTGCTGACGGACCAGGTGATCGAGGCCGTGGCCGAGCAGCATCCCGGACTCGTCGCCCCCCTCTCGGCGTTCACCTCCCCCACGGACACGTCGAAGGGGTGGCGCGGCAACAACCACTTCAACAGGGCTCTGCTGAACACGCTGACCGTCATGGACGCCCTCACCCACCACAGTGTGTCGGGACAGCTGGAGTCCTTCGCCTCCGACGGGCTGCGGATCCGGCTGATCGACGTCACGGGCACCAAGCGCAAGTACCGCTGGATCTGGGTCAACGGCTCGCTGACCGGGCGGCGTTACGAGGGGACACGCAATGAGCTGATCCTGCGGAGCAGCACTCCAGGGACGCAGCGGCTGGACGGCTCGGCCACGGTGGCCCACACCAGGGAGATCGGGGTGGACATCGGGGTGTCGGCCCGTCAGACGGCTACCGACTCCTTCGGCCAGCCGATCAACAGCGGTGTGATCACCCCGTCGGCGCGGTACGCCTGGCAGAACACGCGGCGCACCGGCTCCGGTGCCACGGTCGCGTACGAGTCCCTGCACGCGACCTCGGGACCGTCCCATCTCTTCAGCTATCAGCTGTCGGTGACCGTCAGCAGCGGCGGTTACTGGCGTTTCCGCGACTCGCTTCGCTTCCTCGGACTGCTCGGATCGAGAATCGCCGTCGGACGCCACGCGGAGACCGATCTGATCGGCGGCCGGGCCCGGCGCCCGGCACTCACCGGCAGGGTGCTGCTCAATGTGCCCGATGAACACATCCCGCCGACGGCGTTGCCGGAACAGGAACAGGTCGCGGATCTCCGCCCCATCGAACTCGACACCTCACAGGTCCAGGCCCTGCTGGACGGCAAGGAGATTCCGCCGCCCCTGGAAGCGGACCCGGACCTGAATCCCGACGCGAACCCGGAGGACCTGCCGCTCATCGGGCCGCCGAGGCCCCTGCATCCGTTCGCCGATCTGCCTCATCAGGTCATCGCCGTCTCCGGCGCCCCCGTACTCAGCCGGGGTGTGGAGCAGCTGCTCAAGGACGGGTCGGGCAACGCCTGGCATTTCAGTCTGGACGGGGCCGCGCCGCACGATGCCGTGATGCGTCAGTTCCAGCCGCAGGTCGTCGCCTCGTTCCTCGACCAGTCCCTCACCCGGGCGGGCATGCGGATGGTGCAGTTGTTCGGTGTCGGACCGTACGCGAACCGCATCGGCAAGCTCGTCCACCGGGTGGCACTGCTGCGCCCGGTCGTGCAGTCGAAGCCCATCGGGGTGGAGACCGAGCTCACGCTCGGCGCCGAGACCCAGGTGTCCCACATGAAAACCTCGGTCACTGTGGCCAAGGGGAACCTCAGCCTCGCCTACGCGCGCAGCCAGGACCAGGGCCCCTCACTGGTCGGGACGTACGGACTCGTCGTGACCGGGACGTCCAGCCGCGGACAGTCCGCCACGGTGACGAACACCGTCGCGGTGGAGAACGACCGGGACGACGAGAACCTGAAGTACCTGGTCTCCGCCGATGTCCAGCACGAGATCGGCTTCATGACGCACGCCCACGGGCTGCTCAGCCCGCTGCGCAAACTGCTGCCCGCGCTGCGCTCGCACTACGCGGGTCTCCAGCTGACCATGCCCTCCAGCTGGCTCGGGCACATGCCGGAGAAGACCGCACACCGGCTGGGACTGGTGGGCGGACAGCTTCCTGCGGCGCCCCGGTACGAGGAGGACGCCTGGTCCCCGTCGCCATGGCTCAAGGCCACCCCCTTCGGTTCGTTCCCCGTCAACTCCCTGGACTCCGCCAAGGCAGCCGAGGCCTTCGACAAGCTCCTCCTGGCCCAGGGGGTGGACGGCGCGGGACGGGACCACATCCGCGACATGGTGACACCGCGCGCGCTGCTCGCCCTCCGGCAGCAGATGGCTGCCGCTCAGGGCGGGGTCACGGCGGTGACCCGCACCGCCTGGACGAAACTCGGCGAGGTGTCCCTCGGCTCTCAGCGCGCGACCGTGCGGATAGAACTCATCCCGGGATCGACGCAGTTCGACGGGATAGACCACAGTGTCACCTTCCAGGAGAACCTCGGCATCACCGAGACGATCGAGGTGAGCCACGCGAATGCCGTCACCAAGACGCTCGGCCTGTCCGTCACCGAAGCGGTACGGACCCACAACGAGGACGTGCCCACGTCCGGCCCGGCCCTCAACGAATCGCTGTCCGTGACCCAGCAGCGGACGATCGCCACTTCGACGAGCCGCATGAAGAACTACACCTTCTATCCGAACGAGCCGCACGCCGACTTCCTCACGGACTTCACCCTGCGGATGGTGCTGGTCAAGGCCGACGGAACCGAACTTCCCCCGGTGGAGGGCAAGGTCGGTACGCTGCGCGAACAACTGCCGCTGAGCATGACGGTGCCCAACAAGTCCGGCATCGGCCCCAACCAGGGCCCCCCGGTCCCGCAGCAGGATGCCGCCCCCGCCCACGGGAATCCGGTCGAGCAGGACGACAACGAGGACTCCGAGGACCCGCCCATGCCCGTCGAAGCACCCGCCAAGGTCACGGTGCGACGGTCCGGAGCGCTCGCCGCGGCGGAGATCGCGGCGTGGCGCCGGGGCGCCGGCACGTCCGCGTTCACCATGCCGTCCAATGGCTTCATGCCCCGCCGGATCACCGATACCGGAAGAACTCTCGACGCCGCCCATCTCGCCATGGCCAAGGCGTTCAACACCAAGCTTCCACACCTGCCCCAGAAGGGCGGCCCGATCGACCTCACCGGCGAGGAGTTGGTGTCGGCGGCACAGAAGGCACGGCTGACCGGTCCCGCCCGTCAAGGGCGGGCCTCGGGGCAGGCGCTGTCCGACGGGATCTCGAGCACGCAGACGGCGGCCTTCTTCGCCAACACCGCAACGAACCAGGGCTATCTGGCGGCCACGGTGCACGATGCCACGGTGGCCCTGGACACCTGGGGCAGCTACCGGCTGTTCTCCCGGCCACAACTGCGGGAGGCGGTCCTGCTGAGCGTCGCTCCGGAAGCCACGATGGAGAGTCCCGAACGGCAGACCGTGAGCGCGGACGTCTCTCTCACGGAGAGCGGTTCACAGGCCACGATGCTCGGTCCGGTCGTCGGCACGGCTCCCCCGTCGCTGGGCTCGGTATCGCCCGCACCGACAGGGAGCGGGGTGCACACCGGTGAGGCAGGGACGCTCAAGGTCACCTCGGCCGACGGCACCCAGTTGAACGTGAAGCCCAAAACGGGCCGGGCGCTGCTGTTCTCGATCCCCACGGACTGGCTGGGCGAGGCAACGATCGTCCACGGCAAGGTCGTCAGCGCCCTCGGACTGCCCAGGAGCACGTCACAGGTCGTCGAGTACCGGACCAACGTCCTCGCATGGGTACGGGAGGACGTGGCCCGCGAACTCGGGCTGATCGACGACACGACCTTCCCGACCGACGTCACCGACGCCTGGACCGCGGTGGCCGCGGCGAGCAAGGCCTGGGTCGACGCGGACAAGGCGCACTGGCAGATCCGGCGCACCGTCCTGGAGGCGACAGGGGACGAGCAGCCCAGCCCCGAACAGGCGCGGCAACTGGAGGAGAGCGCCACCTCCGCGCGCCGGGCGATGCAGGAGTTTCGCAGGGTGCGGGCGGCGGCGGACCGGCTCACCCACTGGCACCGCCAAACGCCCCGTCTTGTCGGTCCCCCGCCTCCGCCGGTGACCTTCACGGCCCCCGAGGCTCCGGCCGGCCCGGTGGTCCCCCAGTACACCGGCACCGCGGTCGGGGCGAACGCGGCGGCGCAGGAAGGAGCGGCGCCCACGCTCGTCTCTCCGTCCGGCGACCGCTACGCCCTGCTCGACGTTCCCGAGGACGGCGACGCCTTCTTCCACGCGCTGACGGCCGGGCTCCGCCACAACGGTGTCCTGCTGCCGGGCCCCACCGGCCGGGCCGAGGACACCGATACCCCCCTCGACGATCTGCTCGGACGGATGACGACCACGCTGACGGACGACCCGGGCGATCTGCTGGACTTCACGACCCCCGACCTCCTCGACCGGTTCGACCCGCAGGAACTGGCGGACAACGGGCCGGTGTTCGCGGAAGGATCGCCCGAGGCCCGCGAGTTCGCGGACCGGGCACGCACGCTGCCGTTGTACGCACCGCTGTCCGCCGACGAGCGCCAGGCTCTCGCCCTCGCGCAGTTGCGCCGCCCCGGCAACGCGCCCGACCGGACCGGCTGGAACCACGGAACCGCGGACCTGCTGCCGGCGCTCGCCGCCAGAACCTTCGGGGTCAAGGTGACGGTCGTCCGGGAAGACGGCACGTTCCAGGAGTTCGCCCCTCCTGCCGGCACCCCGGCGGCCGGCCATGTCGTGCTGTACCTGAAGGACCACCACTACCAGGCCGCCCTGCCTCCCCCGGCCCCGGAGTCGGAGCCGGAGCCGGAGCCGGAATCGAACGACGGAGACACCTCGGGCAACCGCAACCTCGCGAACGACGGGACAGACACGGACTCACCGGACTCCGACTCCGGCCCCAGCCGCGAATCCGACCGCGCCGCCGAACCTGAGCCCGAACCGGAACCGGACCCTGAACTCGAACCCGAACCTGACTCCGAACCCGAACCCGAACCCGACCCCGAACCCACCCCCGAACTGTCCCTGGCAGACGCGGAATCGGAGGACGGAGCCGCCTCGGAAACGGGCTACCTCGCGGACGACGAGCCCGATACGGACTCACCGGACTCCGACTCCAGCTCCGAATCCGACTCCGACTCCGAACTGTCCCTGCCGGACACGGAATCGGAGAACGGAGACGCCTCGGACTCCGACTACCTCGCAGACGACGAGAACGAGAGCGAGGACCCGTCGGGGCCACCTCCGGCCCCGACGGCGAACGCTCCGGGCCCGGAGGTCCTCGGCCGGATCCTCGACACGTACGGGGTGCGGGACATCGTCGTACGGCAGGTGCATCTGCGCCCGCTCCACGACCCGCTCAAGTCGGCGGTGGCGACGCTGGAGCTGGCACCCCAGGGCCTGTCCATGCGGGCGCTCGGGCTGACCGACGACCAGGTGCTGACGGTGCTGGCGCACCACCGTCAGCTGTCCCCGGAAGCGGTGGAGGAGTTGCTCACCCATCCGTCGTACGCGGACGTCCTCCGCCACACCCACACGCCGGCATCGGCGTCGTCGGTGTCCTTGGTGTCGATGCGGGGGACGACGGCATGACGAACACGCACAGGGATGCACAGATGCAGCACACCGAAGGGTCTGCGGGACAGGCCCTCCCGCCCGTACCCGATCACATCCGCGAGGCCGCACGGCAGGCCCCCGACCACTGGATCGGTGTGGTCGACCCCGGATGGACCGACCCGGCCCCGCCCCCGCCCTGGGCCCTGGCCGGGGAGTGGCGTTCGGGGCTCGACGGCTCGGTCGTGGAGTGGCAGCCCAATGACGCCTACCGGCCGTCCCCGCTCGCACTGGGCTGGCCGGATCCGACCGACCCGGTGGACGCCGCCGTGCAGCTGGCCGTCACCGGTTACGGGCCCGTGCAGGATGCCGTGGCAGCCCTGGCCGAGGCGGAAGTATCCGTGCTCCGGGCGCCGGGCGGCGGTGCGCTGACCGTCACCGGGGAGGACGGGGCCCCCGCCGTGCCCGTCTTCACCTCCGCGCCCCACCAGGTGTTCGAGGGCGCACTGGCACACGATACGGTCACGGTCGCCGAACTGGTCCGCGCGATCGCCCCCGACGACGGCCGCATTTCGGTCAACCCCGCAGGTCCCGCACGCCTGTTGCTCGAGGCACGGCAGGTGCTGGAGGCTGTTGCTCCGCCGGCTCTGCCCGGTCCACCCGGTCCGCCCGTTGCCACCGGTTCCGCCGATCTGCCCCGTCACTCCCCCACCAGTCCCGTCACCCAGAGGACCCCATGACCACGTCCAGGAACGAAGAATCAGCGGCTGCATCCGAGTCGGAGGTCCACGCCACCGCGGAGGCCACCGGCGCGGGCGGGACATCGGTGCGGACGGCACCGGCCAAGGGCTCGGCCGAGAGCGGCTCGGCGAAGGCGTCCGGGTCCCGGGACGAGACCGCTCGACCGGCCGCCGAAGAGGCCGCCGGGGAGAAGAGGACAGCGGCTCCCCTGTCCGCAGGCGCGACCCTGGGTGTCTCCGGGGCAGCGCAGGCGCACGAGGAGGAGGCAGAGGAGGGAGAGGGAGAGGGCGAGGGGCAGGAGGCGGAGCAGGAAGCGCGGAACGGGTCCGAGAGCGCAGCGACGTCCACCGCCGCTGCCGAGACGGCTTCCGAGACGGCTTCCGAGACGGCTTCCGAGACCACGTCCGAGACGGCCTCCCGGACCGCCGACGCCGAGACCACCTCCGCGACAGCCACGGCGGAAGAGACGGAGGAGGAATCCGCCACCACCACCGGCACCGCCACCGCCACCGCGCCCGAGAAGACGGGCCGCCCCAACAAGGCGCTCCTCGCGGGCGCCGCCATCGCCGGGGCCCTGCTCGTGACGGTCCCGTTCCTGGTCCATGTGGGCGACGGCGACGACGGCAAGCGCGCCGCCCGCAGCGGCGAGGTCCCCGGTACCGTGCTCGGCTCGGGCATGAGTGGCATACCCGGCGCCTACGCGTCCGCGGCGCCCTCGCCCCGCGGCACCGTCGGCGGGAAGTCACCCGTCGGCAGCGACAGCAAGGGTGACGGCCCCTCCGCCGATTCCGCGAACGGGTCCGGACCGATCCACGAAGGCGGGGGCACCGGAGGCGCGGACACCACCGGAAAGAAGGCCACCGGCAGCAAGAAGACCACGGCCGCGAAGGCCGGCACCGGGACGACCGGCACCGGCACGACCAGCACCACCAGCACGTCCGGCACGGGCGGCACATCGGCCGGCGGTACGACGAGCAGCACCGCGCAGAAGGCCGCAGCACAGTCGACCGTGGTCTACACCGGCGTCACCGGGCATGGCTGCGCCACCCCCGCCGGTGGCGGCTACCAGCAGGACGGCTACTACAGCGACGGCTCCGACGGCTGGAACACCCGATCGTCCGGCGGCTCGACCGGCAACGGATGCAACGGAAGCTATGCCACCGTCCCGATGTCCGGGGACACCGCCGTCGACGGCGAGAACCGCGTCAAGTGGTGGTGGAAGCCCGGCACCGCGGCCCATACCTGCCAGATCTCCGTGTTCATCCCGAACAGCAACACCGCTCTGGACGTCGGCGGGCACCCCACGACGTACCACGTCCTGGTCAATGCCAACGACCGTACGACCAAGTACAGCAGCTTCACCATCAACCAGGTGGCGCACCGCGGCCAGTGGGTCAACGCGGGCACCTTCGCGATGAAGGGCGCCACGATCGGAGTGAAAATGCTCGACCGGGGAGACGACTGGTCCTCCGGGTGGGAGAAGGCGCACCACGCCGCCGCTCAGATGAAGGTGACCTGCCGGTCCTGACCCGCGGAACCGGTCATGCCGGGGCCTGCGCGGCCGCGCCGGGGTCGGCCTCTCACATGAGGCCGGCCCGGGTCACGAACATGGCGACCACCACGACGAGCGTCCAGCCCAGCACCGTCTCCAGGAGCTTCGAGTCGTCCTTCGGGCCGCCGGTCCCCGCGCGGCGGTGCGCGGCGAAGAAGGTGGCGGAGGTACGGGCAGCAGTCGCGGTCATGGCATCTCGCAAGGTCGGCCGGCGATGGAAGTCCCCCGAGGACCCGTCCACAGTGCCAGCAAGGTGGGTCCCCGGGGTAGAGACGTCCGTCACTGCCCCGGGGTCCCCGCCCGTGTCGGCGGATGCCGACGGCGGCCGGAGCCCGCTTCTGAGCGGGCGTCGGGTACGCCGGGGGTACCGACAGCAGACGCCGACTGTGCCCGAAACCACACCGCCGCTTGCGTCGGCGTGCTCGGTGCGGAGCCAGTTTTCTCCACCCGGGAGGGTGGCACTGCACACATGTCACCCTCCCCCACGCATGTGGAGGTCACAGGCGTGGAGTGGGTCGGACACGGAGTCTCACTTGCGGCCGACGCCTCCGTACATCGCCACGTCCGGCGTCGGCGTCTTGGGCCGCCACGCGGAGCAGGACACCACACCGGGCTCAAGCAGCTCCAGGCCGTCGAAGTAGCGTGCGACCGCGGCAGGGGTCCGCTGCGTGAGCTTCGGTGTGCCGTGCTCGTTCCAGAACGCCACCGCCGCGTCGACATCCGGCATGTCGGGGTGAGTGACCGTGTGGGACAGGACGAGGTGGCTGCCGGGGGCAAGCGCGTCCATGAGCCGGCGGACGATCGCGTACGACTCCTCGTCGTCCTCGACGAAGATGACGACCCCGAGCAACGTCAGCGCGACCGGCTGCGAGAGGTCGAGCGTCTTCGCTGCGGCGGCCAGGATCGTGTCGACGTCCCGCAGATCGGCGTCCAGGTAGTCGGTGCGCCCCTCGGGCGTCCCGACCAACAGTGCCTGGGCATGCGCCAGTACGAGCGGGTCGTTGTCCACGTACACGACACGCGCGTCGGGGGCGATGCGCTGGGCGACCTCGTGTGTGTTGTCGGCGCTCGGCAGCCCCGTCCCGATGTCCAGGAACTGCCGGATGCCCTCCTGCTCAACCAGGTGGCGCACCGCCCGCCCCAGGAACAGCCGGTCCGCCTTCGCGTACTCCCCGATCCCGGGATGCAGCTCCCGGATCCGGTCACCGGCCTCCCGGTCAACCGGGTAATTGTCCTTGCCGCCGGTCCAGTAGTTCCATATCCGGGCGGTGTGCGGCCGGGACGTGTCGATGCGCGATTCGATGTCGGTCACGCCGTCAACGTATCGCAACGCCCGGCAACTCCCTTGTATCACTAACGAATTGCTCTCCATTGCTCACGGCATCCGCCGCTGATCCCCTCCCGCACGGACGGCGCATGGGCTGACTGCCCTGCGGTTCTGGGGATTTCGCGTTCGAGGTGCCGGCCACAGCGGTGGAGTACGTCGCCGAGGAGGACCAGGACCGGCGCACGAGGGCGGCGAGACGCCGCCCTCGTGCGCGTCCGTCAAGCGCGGGCCTGGATCTTCAGGTCGCCGCGGGTCTGTACGCGGATGTGGTCACTGGCGAGCATGGCGTGGGGGAAGCCGAGGTCGATCGCGCTGACCTCGTCCAGGCGCACCATCTGGGACCGGGTCAGGTCGACCTCGAGTGCTCCCAGGTTCTCCTGCAGCTGTTCGACAGTTCGCGCCCCGATGATGGGCACGGTCACCCCTGGGTTGTGCAAGGTCCAGGCCAGTCCGACCTGCGCAGGGGTCCGGCCCAGTTCCGCCGCGACCTCCTTGACGACATCCACGATGGCGAGGTTGCGCTCGGTCACTCCGCCCAGGGCCAGGTTGAAGCTCTTGCGGGCGCTCCCACTCTGGCCGGACGCCGGTGCGGTCACGTCCTGACGGCTGTACTTGCCGGTCAGGACCCCACCCGCCAAGGGGGACCACAGCACGGTTCCCAGTCCCAGCTCCTGGGCCATCGGCAGAAGGTCACGCTCCCCGGTGCGTTCCACCAGGTTGTACTCCAGCTGTAGTGCCGTCAGTGGCGACCAGCCGCGCAGGTCGGCGATCGTCTGCATGCGTGATATCTGCCAGGCAGGGGTGTTGGAGATGGCGACGTAGAGGATCTTGCCCTGGCGTACCAGGTCATCCAGGCCACGCAGGATCTCCTCCACGGGAGTGGTGGAGTCCCATACGTGCAGGTAGAGCAGGTCGATGTAGTCGGTGTTCAGCTGCCGCAGGCTGGTTTCGACCGCGCCGAACAGACTCTTTCGGCCGGCGCCACCGGAGTTGGGGTCATCGGGCCGGCGCAGCGTCGTGTACTTGGTCGCCAGGACCAGACTCTCGCGCCGGTTACGGGCGAACTCGCCGAGCATGCGCTCGGAGGTGCCGTTGGTGTAGGTGACCGCGGTGTCGATGAAGTTCCCACCCCGCTCGACGTAGAGGTCGAACAGTTTCCGCGCCTCGTCCTGCTCCGCGCCCCAGCCCCAGTCGTTGCCGAAGGTGGCCGCGCCGAGCGCGAACGGTGAGACCCGTAGGCCGGAACGTCCCAGCTGCCGGTAGGTGTCGAGCGTGAGCGCCATCGCATTCTCCTGTGAAGTGTGTTTCCTGGCGTGTATTGCATGCGGGCCGGTCGTGGGCCCGTGGATGCTCATCCGGCCCCGAGCCCGTAGCCGCCGGCCACGGTGACGTCCTGGCCGGTGTTATGGTCGGCGGCGTCCGAGGCGAGGAAGGCGACTGCTTCCGCGACCTCCTGGCTGGATCCGAAGCGCTCGAAGGGAATCTTCGCGCACATGGCGTCCCGGCCGCTCCGGGGCACTCCCCGCTTGTCGAGCCGTGGGGTGTCGGTGGCCCCGGGGCTCACGGCGTTGACGCGGATTCCGCGCGGAGCCAGTTCGAGCGCGAGCGAGGGCAGCACCGCGCATCGGATCGGACGACGAGCAGGTCGTCGGGGAGCTCGGACCGTGCCCGCGCGAGGGAATCAGGATCCTGTCCGGTGACCGCAACCCCGTAGCCGCGGGCGTGCAGCAGCTCGGCCGTCGCTCTGCCGATCCCGGTCGTCCCCGCCGGTGATGAGCGCTGTAGGCATGGCAAACCTTTCGTCGCTGAAGCATGGGGCGAGACCGCTTCACAACCGGGGAACTCCCCGGTTACCTCACCGTACACTGAAGCGGGGACATCCCCAATTCGCTCCCGAGCCTCATCCGACACTCACGATCGCGAAGGTCATGACACCTCCACGCAGCGCCCTGCGCGCCGACGCGCAGCGCAACCGCGAGCAGCTGATCGCCACGGCCGCCGAAGCCTTCGCGTCCGGACGTGCGATCTCGCTGGATGCGATCGCCAAGCGCGCGGGAGTAGGGAACGCCACCCTGTACCGGCACTTCCCCACCCGGGAGGATCTGGTCGAAGAGGTCTACCGGGACCAGATCCGGCCCTTGCGCGAAGACGCGCGCACCCTGCTGGCTACCGAGCCCCCCGCACAGGCCCTCCGCGCGTGGATGCTCCGATTCGCCGACTGGGCCGGCGAACGACGCGGCATCTGCGAGGCCCTGGTCGCCATGAGCGCTTCCGGCCGCTTCGGCACCGGACCGGTCTGCGACGAGGTCCAGCAGGTCCTGGCGATGGTGCTCAAGGCCGGCGCCACAGCAGGAGAACTGCGCAGCGACATCGACCCGACCGACGTGGGCGGCATCCTCGCCGGTTTGCTTTCCGTAGCCGGCGCACCCGAGCAGCGCCCCCAACTGAACCGCATGCTGGACGTCGTCGTCGACGGACTCAGGCCCCGCTAGGCGATACGCCAGCGGTTAGGCGAGGCGTCGGCCTCTCCCGGACGACATGGCTGCCGTCGCGGCGGTCGTGGTACCCCAGACCTTGGTGAGGACCCGCTGGAGGATGAGCCGACCTCGAAGCGGAACTGGCGCTATCGCCAACCGCTGTACCGCCGCCTCGACGCCGGGCTCGTGCCAGCGACACATCCCACTCCGAGAATGCCACCCGCCTGCGCGGGCTCGGTGGTTCTGTGGAACGCATAGTTTTCCAGGGGGGATCAGCTTCAGATCTTCCGTCGCGTATAGCAGCATCCACCGGTCCACAGAAGGCCGCGCTGACATGACGAAGCCCCCGCCTTGCCAGAGGCGGGGGCTTCGTCGTACGTGAGATCAGGTCTGGCACTGCGACGTCGCGGCGCTGCTCCAGTTTGACCAGGCGCCTCCGGCCGGCCGGACGTGGACGCGAATGGTGATTTTTGCGTTGACCGGGCCGCAGATGCGGGTTGCGGAGCCGATCTCGAAGGGGCCGATCGTGGAACGGCGTTGAACGACCGTGCGCCCGTTGCCGAGTTTCGTCCAGCTACTGGAGCCCTGGACGTTCATGAACGCCTCGTAGTCGACGTAGGAGGCGTGGGCGCGGGAGTTGGTGATGACGGCGTGCGCCTTGATGTCGCGCCACCAGATCTTCCCGTCCTTGAACCGCTCGGCGCTGATGCAGCCTTGTGCGCCGATGTTCTGGGTGGAGACGGCGCCGCCGCAGGCGATGGCGGCGGCGTGAGCGTCGGCGGGTACGGCGAGGGCGGTCAGCAGGGCGGCTCCTGCCGCTGCGGCGAGGCGTTTCATGTGCATCGTGCGGTCCTCTCGGTCAGGTGTGCGCCGGCAGCCATCATGCCGAAATACCGGCGGTTGACGTTCAGTTCGCGGGTGTGTCTGCGACGGGAAGTTCTGGCCCCACCAGAACGGTGAAAGTGGCTCCGCCAAGCGTTCGAGCGCCGGTCCTCTGTGTGGTCCGCGCACAAGCGCAGCCAGCGAGAAGAGGCCGTCAGGGGCCCGGGGGAACGGTCGTCCGCCCGTTCGGAGGGTGGGGCCACTTCTGCCTGCTCCCCCGGGGCCGCTGGACCCCGTTCAAGCTTCACCGAGGAGTCGCTGGCACACCTGCCACAGCATCCCTGCGCGAGACGCCTTGACCAGAACCTTGTTGCCTGGAGCGCAGGAGCTTTTCCAGGAACTGCGCGGCGGTTTCGTTGTCGGCGACGATCGCGGTGCCCCCGGCTCCGGCGGCGGCGAGGGCGAGCTGTTCCACGAGATCGCCACCGACGGCGACGACCAGGTCCACGCCACCCAGAGTGACCAACCAGGGCTGTCCAAGCAGGAATACGCGACAGCTCAACCTGCGGGCCTACCAGTCTCGCGCCAGATCCAGCTCCGAGCGTCACACAGCGCTACATGTCCGTTCGCCGTAGTTGTACGAGAACAGGGCCGGCATCGGGGTACCGGCCCGCACACTCCCTGGGCATGCGTGCGGGCCGTCTACTCATCGAGCACACGGCCCAGTTGGGGCGCATGAACACATTCCCGAGGTGCGGAAATCCGAACACGCCGTGCGCCGCCCCGCCTTGGGAGTGCCCGCACACCGGCTTGTCCGTGCCGCAGCTACACGCTCTCCGGCACGTCGGCGGGAGCAGGGCGGCGGGCCACCCACAGAAGCGCGGCAGCAAGGGCCGCGGCCGCCACCCCGAGGAGGCCGACGGCGGAGGCGAGGCTGCCCGCCGGTCGCTTGCCCGCGAGCAGCACCAGGGGGCAGAGGAACTCGCCGAGGAAGAAGGCCGCGGTCCACAGGCCCATGCCGCGTCCGCGGTCGGCGAAGTCGAGGCGGGCCATGGCCTGCGTGACGAGGGACGGCAGCAGCATCCCGGTTCCGACGCAGTTGACGACGGCGCCCGCGATCAGCAGGGGGAGGCCGTCGGCGAGGCCCATGAGCAGGAAGCCGGCGGCGCACAGCGCGAACAGCACGGGAAGGCGAGGGCGCCGGTTCGGGGAGACGCGAGCGAAGAAGACGGAGCCGAGGACGGTGGCCGCGCTGGCCACCGCCGTGACGGCGCCGATGGTGCCGGTGGAGTCGACGCCCACGTCGTCGAGGAGGTAGGCCATCTCGACGGGCACGGTGTAGAAGACCACGGCGCCGAAGACGGTGAGGAGGCAGACCCCCGCCATGCGGCGAACGGGGAACGGGCGCCGGGGAGTCTGCGCAACGGTCTCGCCGCCGTCCTTCGGCGGGACGGGTGTCGGCAGAACGCGGGCCATGACGGGGGCAAGGAGCAGACCGACGGCGTACAGCCAGAACGGGGCGCGCCAGTCGGCCGCTCCGAGCGCGCCGCCGAGGACGAAGAAGACGGTGGCGGAGGCGGCGGCGCACATGGTCTGGAGGGCGAGGTAGCGGTCGCGGAGTTCGCCGCTGTAGTAGTCACCGATGAGGGTGGTGCAGACGGTCATGATCGCCGCTTCGGCCACGCCGACGAGGACGCGGCTGATCAGGATGGCGTGGAGGGAGTCCAGCCAGAGCGGGGCGGTCCCGAAGAGGGCGTAGAGGACGGTGGCCGCGACGAGCAGGCCCTTGCGGCCCAGTCGGTCGACGATGACGCCGGCGAAGGGGGCGAGCAGCGCGAGGGCGAGCGCCGGGACGGTCAGCACGACGGGGACGAGTGCCGAGCTGCCCGGCACGGTGGCGAAGTGGTCCTGCATACGGGGCAGTACGGGGGCGAGAAGTACCGCCCCGAGGACGGGCAGACAGCTTCCGGCCATGAGCACGGCGACCGGAAGGCGTCCTGCCGGGGCGGTGTCGTGGTCGGGGGACGGCGGTGCGAGGGGTGCGGGCATGACGGCACTCCAGGGCGGGAAACGGGCGGAGGTGACGCCCGGTCGGGGACGGCGTGCGTGAGCAGCGCCAGGACCGGGAGCTGAGGCGCCCCTGATTATGCGTGCCGGTGGGCGCGGCGCCCACCCCTTGTCCCATTTGTGATCATGGTGGTATCGATCCACCGGAGGGATGGTGCCCGAACAGGCGATTTCGCCTCGCGCCGGCCCCGATCCGGGCCGGGGCGCGCCGCATCCCATGGCCCGCGGCGCACCCTGGCAGGAGGCGGGATCAGCGTCCCTGTTTCCGCAGCAGCGCGTCCAGCCGTGGGTAGACCCGGCGGGCGTTGCCCGAGAAGATCGCCGCGCGCTGGTGGTCGGGCAGGTCCGCCGCGTCGACGTAGCGCTTGGTGTCGTCGAAGTAGTGGCCCGTCTCGGGATCGATGCCCCGTACCGCGCCGACCATCTCCGAGCCGAACAGGATGTTGGCCGGGTCAATGACCTTCAGCAACAGGTCGATGCCGGGCTGGTGGTACACGCAGGAGTCGAAGAAGACGTTGCGCATCAGATGGGTGTCGAGCGGCGGACGGCCCAGCATGTCGGCCAGGCCCCGGTAGCGGCCCCAGTGGTACGGCACCGCGCCGCCGCCGTGCGGGATGACGAGCCGCAGGTCAGGGAAGTCGGCGAAGAGGTCTCCCTGCAGCAGCTGCATGAACGCCGTGGTGTCGGCCGCCAGGTAGTGGGCGCCCGTGGCGTGGAACGCGGGGTTGCAGCTGGCGGAGACGTGCACCATGGCCGGTACGTCCAGTTCGCACATGGCCTCGTAGAGGGGGTACCAGTACCGGTCGGTCAGCGGTGGCGCGGTCCAGTGGCCGCCGCTGGGGTCGGGGTTGAGGTTGAGGCCGACGAAGCCCATGCCGACGCAGCGGCGCAGTTCCTGGACCGCGTCGGTGAGCGGGGCCCCGGCGGTCTGCGGGAGTTGGCACACGCCGACGAAGGTGTCCGGGAAGAGATCCGCGACCCGGGCCACCAGGTCGTTGCAGGCGCGGGCCCAGGCGGCGGAGACGGCGGCGTCGCCCTCGTGGTGGGCCATGGCCGAGGCGCGCGGTGAGAAGAGCGTGAGGTCGGCGCCGCGTTCGGTGAGCATGCGCAGCTGGTTGTGCTCGATGGACTCCCGGATCTCGTCGTCCGTTATATACGGGTACGCGGGGGCCGGTCTTCCGCCCTCCAGGAAGGCGGCGAGCTGGTCACGCCGCCAGTCGCCGTGGGGCGCCGGGGCAGTGGTGTAGTGCCCATGGCAATCGATGATCATCCGCGAACCGTCCTTGCTGTGAGTGCTGGGGGCGAGCGCACGCGCATCGTACACAAAATTGTGCGCAATTTGAGATGGCGATAGTGTTGCCCATCCACCTCAGGAGGTATTCATGAGCTCAGCCCCCGAACGTTCCCGCAGCGTCAGCCCTGCCGAGGGGGCGGCCGACCGGATTCGTGCGGGCATCCTCGCCGGAGACTTCGCCCCAGGTCAACGGCTGATCGAGTCCGAGCTGTGCGAGCGGTACGGATGCAGCCGGGGGGCTGTGCGGGCGGCGCTCGTGGATCTGGAACACGAGGGTCTGGTGGAGCGCATCGCCAACCGCGGGGCCAGGGTGCGGGCGGTCGGCGTGGAAGAGGCCGTGGCCATCACCGAGGTGCGGATGGTGCTGGAGGGCCTGTGTGCCGCGAAGGCGGCCGAGCGGGTCACCGAAGTGCAGGTGGCGGAGTTGCGGGATATCGGCCGACGGATGCGGGAGGCGGTGGCCCACGGCGAGGTCGTGGTGTATTCGGGGCTCAACACCCTGCTCCACGACCGCTTGCGGGAGATCGGCCGACAGCCCGTCGCGTCCGACCTGCTGGCCAACCTGCTGGCCCGTAACGTGCGCCGGCAGTTCAAGCTGGCGCTGCGGCCGGGCCGGCCGCAGGTGTCACTGCCGCAGCACCTCGCGATCATCGACGCCATCTGCGCACGGGACCCCGCCGCGGCGGACCGCGCGGCCCGCGAACACGTCGCCGACGTGATCGTCGCGATGCGCGAGATGGACGGATGATTTAGGCAGCGAGATTGCCTTCACAATTGTCAACAATCTCTGTAGCGTCTCCTCCACGTGGCCGACGACGGCCCGCCCCCTCGCCCTCAGGGCGAGGGTCTGAGCTCTGCGAGGAGTCCCGATGCAGCGAAACCTCCGCGGCCGCATAAAGCCCGGACGAGGTGTGAGCGCCCTCGTTGTCCTGACCATGAGCCTCGGTCTGGCGGCGTGTGGGGGTGACGGGGACAAGACGGAGGAGGCCGGCGGCACCACGACCGTCAAGGTCGGCGTCATCCCGATCATCGACGTCGCCCCGATCTACCTCGGCATCAAGCAGGGCTTCTTCAAGGAGGAGGGCCTGGACCTGAAGCTGGAGACCGCGCAGGGCGGCGCCGCGATCGTGCCCGGCGTGATGAGCGACCAGTACCAGTTCGGCTTCAGCAACACCGTCTCCCTGCTGCTCGGCGGCTCCAAGGGGCTGGCCCTGCAGGCCGTCGCCGCGGGCGTGTCCTCGACGGGCGAGAAGGGCAAGGACTTCGGCGGCGTCATCGTCAAGGGCGACAGCAGCATCAAGTCCGCGGCCGACCTGGCGGGCAAGAAGATCGCTGTCAACACCCTGCAGAACATCAACACCATCACCGTCAACGCGGCGGTCCGCGCCGCCGGCGGCGACCCGTCGGGCATCAAGTACGTCGAGCTGGCCTTCCCCGACATCGCCGCCGCCGTGGCGAAGGGCGACGTGGACGCCGGCCAGCTGGTGGAGCCGTTCCTGACCATCGCGCAGGGCCAGGGCGACCGTCAGGTCACCTCCAACTACGCCGAGACCGACCCGGATCTGCTGGTCGGCATGTACTTCACCTCGGACAAGTACGCCAAGCAGAACCCGAAGATCGTCAAGGCCTTCGGCGCGGCGATGAAGAAGTCCATGGGGTACGCGAAGGAACACCCGGACGACGTCCGCGCGATCCTCACCGAGTACACCGACATCGCCGCCGACGTGCAGAAGAAGGTCGTTCTGCCCAGCTGGCCCACCGAGATCAAGACCGATTCCGTCCAGAAGCTCGCCGAGCTGATGGCCAAGGACGGTCTCGCCGACTCCGCCCCCGACTTCATGAGCCTGCTCCCGTGACCGACGCAAAGAAGGGCGGGGCAGTGATGCCCCGCCCCGGGCGCGACGCCGTCCTCGGACTGGTCGGTCTGCTGGTCGTCGTCGCCCTGGTGGAAATCCTGCCGCGCAGCGGCATCGTCAACCGCAACTTCCTCCCGCCCGCCGGTGTCATCGGCGACGAACTGATCGGCCTCCTCGGCCGCGAATCGTTCTGGACCGCCCTCGGCCAGACCCTGCGCGGCTGGGCCCTGGGCCTGGCCGTCTCCATGGCCGCCGGCATCGTGGTCGGGATGCTCATCGGCAGCGTGCGCGTCCTGCGCGAACTGACCTCCTCCACCATCGAGTTCCTGCGCCCCATCCCCTCGGTCGCGCTGATCCCGCTGGTGGTCCTGATCTACGGCAGCCGGCCGCAGTCCGCGCTGGTGCTCGTGGTGTACGCGGCCTTCTGGCAGGTGCTGGTGCAGGTGCTGTACGGCGTGGCGGACGTCGACCCGGTGGTCCGCGACACGGCCCGCTCCTACCGGTTCTCCCGCTGGGCGGTGTTCCGCACGGTGGTGTGGCCGACCGCGCTGCCGTACGTCGTCACCGCCTTCCGGCTCGCCGCCGCCGTCGCCCTCATCCTGGAGATCACCGCCGAACTCATCATCGGTGTCCCGGGACTCGGCCAGCGCATCGGCGTGGCCCAGTCCTCCGGCGCCGTGGCCACCACGTACGCCCTGGTGGTCGTGGTCGGACTGATCGGCGTCCTGGTCAACGTCCTCGCGCGCGCGGCCGAACGCCGTGTCCTGCGCTGGCACCCCTCGGTGAGAAGGGAACTGACGTGAAGTCCCGTGCTGTACTGAGGCAGTTGGCACTGGCCCTGGCGCTGCCGGCCGTCCTGGTGGCCGTATGGTGGTTCACCTCGGCCGGCTCCACCAGCTTCTTCTGGCCGCCGCTGGCCGACATCGTCGAGGCGTTCCCGAAGACCTGGAACGGCGATCGGTTCGCCCACGACGTGCTGCCCAGCCTGACCCGGCTGCTGCTGGGATACGCCATCGCACTGGTGGCGGGCGTCGCTCTGGGCACCGCGATCGGGCTGTCCCGCACGGTCCGGGCACTGCTGGAGCCCACCCTGGAGTTCTTCCGCGCGGTGCCGCCCCCTGTACTGGTGCCGATCATCGCCCTGTTCGCCGGCTACACCGGCTGGACATCGAAGATCGCCACCATCGCGCTGGGCTGTCTCTGGCCGATCCTGCTGAACACCGTCGAGGGCGTACGCGGCCTGGACGAGGTGCTGCTGGACACCGCCCGCTGCTACCGCATGCGCCGGGGCACCCGGCTGCGGCAGGTGGTGCTGCGCGGCTCCAGCCCGCAGATCGCGGCCGGTGCCCGCCAGGCACTGTCCATCGGCGTCATCCTGATGGTGATCAGCGAACTCTTCGGCGCCAACCGGGGCCTGGGCGCGTCCATCGTCCAGTTCCAACGGGGTTTCGCCATCCCCCAGATGTGGACCGGGATCATCCTGCTCGGCCTCATCGGATTCCTGCTCTCGGTGCTGTTCCGCGCCGTGGAGCACAAAATGCTGGCCTGGTACCGGGGCCTGCGGCAAGCGGATCGAGGAGCCTGAGCAATGTCCGTACCCAAGACGTCCAAGAAGGCCGGCGAGCCGGCCGGCGCCCCCGCGCCGGGAGCGGAGGCCGGGACCATCGACGCCCTCGACGTACGCGGCCTGCGCAAGATCTACGGCGGGGCCGGTGGCGTCGAGGCCGTCCGCAACCTGACGTTCAGTGTCCGCACCGGCGAACTGGTCTGCATCGTCGGCCCGTCCGGCGCGGGCAAGACGACCCTGCTGCGCGGCATCGCCGGCCTGCTCGACCTGACGGAGGGCGAGGTACTGCTGGACGGCACCGCGGTCTCCGGCCCGCCGGCGGGCATGGCCGTGGTGTTCCAGGAGTACGGCCGCAGCCTCTTCCCCTGGTTGACGGTCCGTCAGAACATCGAACTGCCGCTGAAGGAGAAGGGACTCGGACGCGCCGAGCGGACCCGCAAGGTCGACGAGGCGCTGGCCGCCGTGGGCCTGTCGGACAGTGCCGACTCCCACCCGTGGCAGCTCTCCGGAGGTATGCAGCAGCGGGTCGCCATCGCCCGCGCCGTGGCGTACGAGCCATCGGTGCTGCTGATGGACGAGCCGTTCGCCGCCGTCGACGCGCAGACCCGCGCCGACCTGGAGGACCTGGTGCGCTCGCTGTGGAAGCGGCTGGGCGTGACGGTGCTCTTCGTGACGCACGACATCGACGAGGCGGTCTACCTGGGCCAGCGGGTGCTGGTGCTCTCCAACCGCCCCACGGTCGTGCTGGAGGACGTCACCGTCGACCTCCCCGACACCCGTGACCAGTTGGAGACCCGCTCCACGACGCGCTTCGCGGAGCTGCGCCACCACGTGTACGAACTGATCCAGCGCGCCAAGGCCGGGCACCGGCCGGAGGCGGAAACCGAGGCCGACGAGGTGCAGAAGCCGTGAACGACCACCGACTCGTCATCACCGACGTCCCCCGCCCCGACCCCCGGCTGGTCGACCAGCTGCGCTCGTACGGGGTGGCCACCGTCCACGAGGCACTGGGCCGCACCCACAGCCTCGGCCCCGACCTGCGCCCGATCCAGCAGGGCCTGACCATCGCCGGCGCCGCGGTCACCGCGCTGTGCTGGCCGGGCGACAACCTGATGATCCACGCCGCGGTCGAGCAGTGCCGCGAGGGCGACGTCCTGGTGGTCGCCACCGCCGCGCCCAGCACCCACGGCATGTTCGGCGAGCTCTTCGCCACCGCCCTGGCCAAGCGTGGCGTCACCGGCCTGATCATCGACGCCGGTGTGCGCGACACCAAGGACCTGCGGGAGATGGGCTTCGGCGTGTGGTCCCGACACGTCTCGGCGCAGGGCACCGTCAAGGCCACCGCGGGCAGCGTCAACCTGCCGGTCGTCGTGGCCGGTCAGCAGATCGCACCCGGCGACATCGTGATCGCAGACGACGACGGTGTGATGTGCGTGCCGCGCGCCCGGGCCGCGGAGGCGGTGGCCGCCTCGCAGGCCCGCGTCGAGAAGGAGGCGGCGAGTCGCGCGGCCTTCGAACGCGGCGAGCTGGGTCTCGACCGTTACGGACTGCGGAAGGTGCTGGAGAGCCAGGGCGTCCTCTACCGGCGCTGGGACGAACAGCACCCCGGCCTCGACTCCCCCGCGGACGGCCGGTGACCGCCGCGGACGGTATCCGCTGCGCCCTGATGCGCGGCGGAACCTCCAAGGGCGCCGTCTTCCTCGCCCAGGACCTGCCGGTGGACCCGGCAGAACGGGACGAGCTGCTGCTGCGCATCATGGGCAGCCCGGACCTGCGGCAGATCGACGGACTGGGCGGCGCCCATCCCCTGACCAGCAAGGTGGCCGTGGTCTCGGCGAGTTCCGAGCCCGGCGTGGACGTCGACTACCTGTTCCTGCAGGTGGTGGTGGACCGTCCGGTGGTGACCGACTCCCAGACCTGCGGCAACATGCTGGCGGCCGTGGGGCCGTTCGCCGTCGAACGCGGTCTGGTGCCGGCCGGCCCGGAGCGCACCGACGTCCGGGTACGGCTGGTCAACACCGGGTCGCTCGCGGTGCTGCACGTGCACACCCCCGGGGGGCAGGTCTCCTACCGGGGGGACACCGAGATCACCGGGGTGCCGGGCACCGCCGCACCGGTGGTGATCGTCGCCGAGCCCTCCGGCGCGCCCCTGCTGCCCACCGGACGAAGCCGCGACGAGTTCGCCGGGTACGCCGTGACCTGCATCGACAACGGCATGCCCTCCGTTCTCGTACGGGCCGCCGAACTGGGCCTGACCGGCACCGAGTCCCCGGCCGAGCTGGAAGCCGACGAGGAGCTGCGGCACCGGGTGCGCGCGATCCGCGCCGCCGGCGCCGCGGCCCTGGGCATCGATCCCGACCCCGACGCCACCACGGTGCCGAAGATCGTCCTGGTGGCACCGCCCGCCCGGGGCGGAGCCGTCACCACGCGCAGTTTCATCCCCGAGCGGGTCCACCAGGCGATCGGGGTGCTCGGCGCCGCCTCCGTGGCCGCCGCCGTCCGACTGCCGGACAGCGTCGCGGCGGAGGTCGCCGACGTGCCGCCGCCCGGCGAACCGGTACGCATCGAACACCCCACCGGATTCCTCGACGTGGGGGTCGCGCCGGGGCCGGACGCCCAGCGCCCGGTGGGCGCCACGTCCGTGATCCGAACCGCCCGAATGATCTTCGACGGGACCGTCCACCCGGGTCCCGCCCGAGCCGAACAGCACTCCGGCCGCACCCGGCCGGCCCTCACGGAGGTACCCGCATGAACAGCGCCCGGGGCGACATCGCCCACCTCGGACACGTCGAACTGCTCACCCCCGAACTCGACGGCACCGTGTGGTTCTGCACCGAGATCCTCGGGCTGACGGAGACCCGCCGCGTCGGCGACTCGGTGCACCTGCGGGCCTTCGACGACTACGAGCAGACCAGTCTGGTCGTCACCGCGCACTCCACCTCCGGGGTGCGCCGCACGGCGCTGCGGGCGTCGAGCCCCGAGGCGCTGGAACGCCGGGCCGCCGCGTGCCTTGAGGCCGGCCGCGAGGGCGAGTGGGTGGACGGCGAGGCCGGCACCGGCCGCACGTTCCGCACCAGCGACCCGGACGGACACGTACTCGACCTCTACTACGAGACCGAGTGGTACCAGGCCCCGCCGGAGCTTCGTCCCGCGCTGAAGAACCAGCCGCAGGCCAAGCCCAACCGCGGTGTGGGCGTCCGCCGGCTCGACCACATCAACTTCCTGGGGGCCGACGTCCTGGCCAACGCGGAGTTCACCGAGAACGTCCTCGGCGCCCGGCCGACCGAGCAGATCAAGCTGGACTCCGGCCGGGTGGCCGCCCGCTGGCTGACCTTCAACAACAAGTCGTACGACGTGGTGTACACCGAGGACTGGACCGGCTCCGAGGGGCGCCTGCACCACATCGCCTTCGCCACCGACACCCGCGAGGACATCCTGCGCGCCGCGGACCTGGCCATCGACAACGGTGTGCACATCGAGACCGGCCCGCACAAGCACGCCATCCAGCAGACGTTCTTCCTCTACCTGTGGGAGCCCGGAGGCAACCGGATCGAGCTGTGCAACCCGCTCACCCGGCTGGTCCTCGCCCCCGACTGGCCGCTGATCACCTGGACGGAGGAGGAACGCAAGCGGGGGCAGGCATGGGGCCTGAAGACCATCGAGACCTTCCACACCCACGGCACCCCGCCGATCGCCTGACCCGAAGCGGCAAACCACGCACACCCTTTCACGAGGCAGAAACCCGGCAGCCCGGTGAAGCGGGCCGGAAGCCGGGAAGCCCCTGTCGTCCCCGTCGACGACAGGGGCTTCGCTGTTTCCACGAGAGAGCAGCCCCGGCTCGGCTCGACTCTGAAGTTCCTCTCGAGCGTCACGGGGCTGGAGATACCCATGGTCCGCTCCTGAAAGATCCGCAGTTGCGGCGCAGCCGCGTGGGCCGGCCTCCACCGCCGTCGGCGTCGAGTCCGCCGAGAGCGTCGACATCACGGTCGGCGATGACCGCCGGTCGTCCCGGTTTTCAGTACCTGACATCCCCACCAACACTCTAGTGTCGTCAGTCCATAGGGAATTCTCCTTGTCGCACCCCTTGAAGCGCGCGAAGTGTCGACAGTACTGTCAGTCGAACCTCGCGTGAGGAGAGCGTTCATGCATGCGCGCCTCAGGGCAGCCCCCACCGTGCCGGACAGCAACCACCTGCCCGACGCGCCCTGACCGGGCCCAGCGCGCCGACACGCGCTCAACGCTCCACCCGTCGTCACTCACCGCCCCGACCGATCCGCGGTACCGGTCGGCCACGCCCGAAACGCACTGGAAGACAAGGGAGTTCACAGTGGTACGCACAAACAGCAAGGACACCGACCGGCAGGCCGGCACGTCCTTGATGGACCGGGACGTCACCTACCGGGCCCGGAACCGCGCGCTCCTGGTGGCGGTCGCCGGTCTCGCGATGAGCCCGGCGCTGGTCACCCCGGCCGCGGCCCAGTCCGCGCAGAAGGGTGCGAAGAGCGGCAAGACCCTCGAGGTGAAGTCCGGAGAGATCCTGGAGCTCACCGGGACGACCACGGTCAGCGAGCTCACCATCGCGGACGGCGGCGCCATCGCCGCCCCGGACGGCTACAGCCTCTCCCTCACCGTGAACGGCGTGGAGACCGGGGGCAAGCTCGGCCTGCTCACCGACGGCTCCGGCGGAGTGGCCACCACCATCGCCGCCGGGACGTACCGGGGCAAGGTCGTCCTGACCGTCGCCACGGCCAACGAGGTCACCTACAGCGGCATGACGTTCCCCTTCCGTCAGGCCATCTACGTCGACGCGAACGGCGTCGACGAGAGCAAGTCCGTGCCGTCCGACGTCCGCGGCGGCACCGTCACCGACACCAGCGCGGACAACATCACTCTGCTGTCCAACGGCGAGTCCTTCAACGGCGTGTACGTCACCGGCGGGGCCAGCTACACCCTGAACAAGCCGAAGATCGCCTTCGCCGGGAACGGCCGCTGCGACTTCATCGGCTACGGCGCCTCGGTCGTCGGGACCGGGGACGGCACCACCCTCGTCCTCGACGGTGCCGTCATCAAGAACGAGGGCGTGGTACGCACCGCGGTCATCGCCGACGACACGGCCAACGTGATCGTCAAGAACTCCACGATCCACTGCGCCGACGGCGACCATGTGCCCGCCGAGTACCCGGCCAGCGGCAGCGGCGACACCCGCTACATGATCACTGTGCCGTGGATGCTGGGCCTGTCCGGCAACGTCCGCGCCACCAACCTGCTCGGCGCGAGCACCCGGGCGTCGTACATCAACTCCTCCATCTCCTCGGAGAAGTGGGGCGCCCTCTCGGTCGACGGCGGCAGCAACTGCGTCCTCACCGGGATCAACAGCCGCATCGCCAACACCAAGGGCCAAGGCTACGGTTCCTATGCCATCGGCCACGTCACCGAGCACTTCCTCGGCTGCACCTTCGACGTCGGTGACTACGCCCTGATCCACTGGGGTGCTTCGGCCCACTACGGCGACAGCACCAAGGACGCGGTCGCCGCACTCAACGAGTCGCTCGAACTCGGCCTCACCAAGGACGAGTTGCGCAGCCTCCCGGTGAAGTCGACGCGGATCGACGCCGGGCGGTTCATGGTGTTGTGGTACGCCGCCGGGTCCGTCACCATCGACGGCGGCACCCAGGTCAACACCGGTGAGACCACGTTCATGTCCAAGGCGGTCGCGGCCTCGGTCACCGTCGACGGCTCCAAGGGCGCCCGCCTCAACCCGGGCAACGGCGTCATCTTCCAGCTGATGGACACCGACCGGCCCAGCAGCGTCTCGGTCTCCGGCAAGCCGTGGAAGACCGAGATGCTCGGCACGTACACCGAGCCCACCGGCTCCCCCACCAAGTCGTCGAGCTGGGTCACCACTTCCGCCCAGTCCACCGACTCCACGGCCTCCTTCACCGACATCGACCTGTCCGGTGACTTCTACAACTCCGTCCGGGGCGGCGGAAACGCCGGCCTCCAGGGCCAGAACCTGGTCCTGGACTTCACCCGGTCCACCGTCAAGGGCGTCATCTCGGCCACCACCACCAAGCACAGGGTCTCGACGATCACCATCGACGAGTACCGGGAGATCAGCGAGGTCACCAACACCCCGAGCGCGGTCGTGAACAACGGCGTCGTGGTGACCCTGGGCAGCGGCTCCAGCTGGACGGTCACCGGGACCTCGCACCTGAGCGCCCTGACCCTGGCCTCCGACGCCGCCGTCAAGGCCCCCAGGGGCAGGAAGGTCACCCTGACGGTCGACGGTACGGCCACCGAGATCAAGGCGGGCAGCTCCTACACCGGCGCGCTCACGCTGACCGTGGCGTGATCCGGACGTGACGAGGCCCCCGGGATGTCACCGCATCCCGGGGGCCTCGTCATGTTCACCGTCTCCGCGTCGGCCGCGGGCTACCTTCCGCGGGCGCCGTGGCGCCTGAGGAAGGAGACCAGAAGGCGGTTCCACGCGGCGGGCTGCTCCCAGTGCGGGTTGTGACCCGCCTCGGCCACGACATGGGTCTGCACGTCCCGCAGATGCCGTGCGTGCAGGCGCATGACGGACGGCGGGCTGTAGAGGTCGGCGTCCCCGGTGACGAGCTGGACCGGAAGCGTCAGCGTCTCCAGCGCGGCCCAGGTGATCGTGTGCGCCAGGGACTGGGGGAAGGCGTCCGCGGTCCTCGCCCGCGCGTTGACCGCCAGCCAGGCGGCCGTACCGTCCTGGTCCCCGCCCCGGTAGGAGGGACCGAGCTCCTTGACGGCCACGGGCAGGTCGTCGAACGGGTCCGGCTGGAGCGCGGCGGTGAGCTCCAGGTACTCGGCGTCCTGCACGCCCATGACGCTGCCGGAGACGGTGAGGCTGCGCAGGCGCTCCTCGTACGCGAGGGCGTAGTCGAGTGCGACCGGGCCGCCGGCGGCCGAGCCGGACAGGTGGAAGCGGCCGAGGCCGAGGTGATCGGCGAGCGTGTTCAGGTCGCCGGAGGCGGTGTCGGCTTCCTTCTTGGAGCCCGCCACGGAGCCGTAGGCGCCCCGCCGCGAGTAGCCGATGACGCGGTAGCCCGCCGCAGCCAGTGCCGGCTGCTGATACGGCCAGCTCTCACCGCTGCCCGATCCGGGGTGCAGCAGCACCACCGGTTCACCGTCACCGCCGGTGTCCCAGCACCACAGGCTGCCGCCGCCGGCGACCGGGACCCGGTACTCCGTGACCGGCACCTGCTCGGGGACCGGCACCGGCCCCCGGGCCGCGTCGGAACGGGACGCGGCCCGGGCGGTGCCCGCAGTGGCGACCGTCGCCAACGCGGCCAGGGCGGCTCCGCCGACGACGGCTCGTCTGCTGGGGATGTGCGGCCTGCTGCTGTTCTTCTGCACTCTGCCTCCAAAGACACGAGAGGGGAACGTGGGGCCGGGAGATGCGGTACTACTAGTGCCGCGGCAGGCAACGTGTGCCCCGCGTCGACGGGGCACACGTTGCCTGTTGCCGCACTAGGATGTGGCCGTCCTTCAGCGAAGCGTGGCGGCATTCCCGCCTTGTGTCGACAGCTGGGGACGGATTGCGGTAGGGCGGGGCACATCCATGCGATAGTGTCGACATACTTGCCACCATCAGGGAGTTCCGGACCACACAGGGGGACGCGGCGCATGTCGGATCAGGACACGCATCTGGTGCTGCAGCGCCTGCTGCGCCTGCGGGACCGGCGGGAGCCGTTGGTCGCGCAGATCGCCGAGTGGGTCGGCGCGGGCATCATCGAGGGGCGGCTGGAGCCGGGGCAGGACCTCAACAGCGTCGAGCTGTCCCGCCGGTTCGACACCAGTCGTACCCCGGTGCGTGAGGCGCTGATGCTCCTGGAGCAGGAGGGGCTGGTCGAGATGAAGGCCCGGCGCCGACCCCGGGTCGCCGCGCCCTCGCTCGCGGACATCCGTGACATCTACCAGGTGCGGCGGCAGCTGCTGTCGATGCTGGCAGGACTGCTGGTCGAGCGGGCCGGTGACACCGAGCTGGCCGAACTGCGCGGCCGGGTCGAGGAGATGCGGAAGCTCGCCGACGCCGGAGACGTGGACGCGTACTTCTGGAGCCATGTCCAGCTCCAGGAACGGATGACCGAGATCGTCGGCAACTCCACCCTGAAGCAGATTCTGGACTCGCTCGCCCTGCGGACCCTCATGCTGCGCCACCTCAGCCTGACCCGCCCCGGCCGTCTCGCCTACAGCGTGGACGACCAGGAGCGACTGATCCAGGCCTGCGAGGAGCGCGACGGGGAACTCGCCTCGGCGTTGATCGCCGGGGCGACCGTACGGGCTCTGCGCGCAGTGGAGGAGCAGATCGAACAGGACACCGCGAGCAGCCGGAAGCCCGCCCGAAAGCGCCGCGTCACCGCCTGAACGACGCGCCCCGCGGCACTACTTGGCAAGGACTCCGCCGTCCACGGGGAAGTTCCCGCCCGTCACCCACGCGGCCTCGTCGGACACCAGGTAGACCGCGCACCAGGCGATGTCCTCCGGCCTGCCGACCCGCCCCAGCGGGATGCGGGCCAGCAGCGCCTCGCGCTTCGCGCCCTCGTGGGCGCCGGCCGTCTCGGTGGCGGGCGTGCGCACCATGCCGGGCGAGATGGTGTTGGCCCGGATCCCGGCCGGGCCGCCCTCCACGGCAAGCTGCCGGGTCATTCCGAGCACGGCGGCCTTGCCCGCGCAGTGCGCGACCATGCCGAAGTTGCCACTACCCCGGAAGGCGTTGACCGAGGCGAAGTTGACGATCGAGCCGCCACCGGACGCCTCCAGATGCGGCCACGCGGCCCGCACAGGCAGAAAGACCACGTCGACCTCGCCGCGCATGGTCGGGGTCCACTGCGCGTCGTAGTCCATCTCGGCGGCAGTGGCCATGTGCGGGGCGATTGCACCCGCGGTGACCAGTGCGTCGATCCGGCCGTACCGCGCGTACGCCTCGTCCGCGAAGCGCCGGGCGTCGGCGGGGTCGGTCATGTCCAGCGGCGCGATCACCTCCAGGGCCAGCCCGCGATCGGCGGCGAGCTTACGGGTCTGCTCGGCCGCGGCCGGGTTGATGTCGCAGCCGACCACGGTCGCCCCCTGTTCGGCGAAGAGCAGCGCGCACCCCTGGCCGATACCGGCACCGGCACCGGTGACGAGGGCGACCTTGCCGGAGAGCCGACCGGTACCGGGTGTCGCGGTGGCCCCGGGGCGGGTTTCTGTCGTCACGTTGTCCTCCTGGTAGCGGTGTGCCGAGTGCCGGGCACCGCCCGAAGTGATCGGACCATGCCCCACACCCTTCCTAGTGTCGACAGTATGGCCACGTCAATGATTTTGGGACGAGAAAAAGCCTAAACTGTCGACAGATTCTGGTGAGTCGGGCATGCTCTCGCGGTGAACACACCCCGCACCAAACCCGGGAAGGAACCGTATGACGCACCACCGCAGGTACCGCATCGCCGTGGCCACAGCCGCCGGCCTGGCGCTCGCGGCGGCTTCCACCGGCACCGCCGCGGCCCGCCCCGGCCGTGCCGCCCACACTTCCCGTTGCCCGGGAACGGCCTCCTACACGCAGCTCGGAACCTCCGCGACGACCTCCACCAACCCCCGGCACGTGACCTTCGCCGACCTCGACGGCGACGGCCGCAGGGACGTCGTGGCCAGCAACCTCGAAGGCGACTCGGTGACGGTGCTGCTCGGCCGGGGCGGCGGGACGTTCGCGCCGGGCAGCACCTACGCCGTCGGCTCGCATCCGTACCAGACCGTCGCCGCCGACTTCAACGGCGACCACCACCCCGACCTGGCGGCCACCGACTTCGGCGGCGCCCAGGTCAGCGTCCTGCTGAACAACGGCGACGGCACGTTCGCGCCGGCCACCGCGCTGGACGTCGGCACGGCGCCGCGGGCACTGGCCACCGGCGACCTCGACGGCGACGGCCACGCCGATCTCGTCGTCGGTGAACAGGGACCGAACGCCGTGCGCGTGCTGCTGGGCAAGGGCGACGGCACCTTCGACGACCAGGGCGACATCGCGGCCGTCAGCTCACCGCACGGAGTCGTCGTCGCCGACTTCGACGGCGACGGAGCGGCGGACGTGGCCACCGCGAGCGCCGGCCGCAACGGGGTGAGCGTCCTGCTCGGTGACGGCACCGGAGCGCTCGGCACCCCGGTCGTCCATCCGGCCGCCGCCCGCCTCTACTCCCTGGCCAAGGGCGACTTCAACGGCGACGGCGCCGTCGACCTGGCCACCGTCAGCAACGACACCAACACCCTCGACGTCCTGCTCGGCAACGGAGACGGCACGTTCGCCGCGGCCGTCGCCTACACCACGCCCGGCCTGCCCGTCGCGGTCGGCTCCGCCGACCTCGACCGCGACGGCATCACCGACCTCATGGTGTCCTCGCTGAAGGGCAACTCCGTCACCCTCTTCCACGGCTCGGCCGACGGCACCCTCAGCCAGTCGACCGAGCTCGCGGCGCCGGGCGCCTACGACGCCGCCGCGGCCGACCTCGACGGCAACCGCGTACCGGACATCGTGGTGGCGAACAGCACGGCCGGCCAGGTGGACGTCTTCAGGGGCCACTGCGGCAGGTAGTGCCGCGACCGGCACTGGGCGGGGTGGCCGGCGCCGGTGAGGTCACCGGGCGCCGGCCACCGGCAGCTCCACGTCCAGGGCGACCAGGAAGCGGGACACCATGCTGTACGCGGCCACCGTGGCGGTCAGTTCGACCAGTTCCGGTGGGGTGAAGTCGCCGCGGACCGCGTCGAAGAGGGCATCGGGGACGTGGACGTCCCGGGTCATGGCGTCGGTGTACGCGATGACCCGGCACTGCCGCTCGTCGAGAGCCGGGTGCGCGCCGGCGTCCTCGGCACGGAGCGCGTCGAGTTGCGCCTCGCCGAGCCCGGCGGCACGGGCATCCGGCTCGTGGGCGGTCCATTCGTAGGGGGCCCGGTTGAGCACGGCGATCCGGAGGATCACCAGTTCGCGAATGTCGGCGGGCAGTGAGACGCGCTGCCGGATGGCGCCCAGCAGGCTGTTCCAGCCGTCCGCGAGCTGCGGACTGTGCAGCAGCATCCGGTCGAGGGGGCGCAGGACGCCCCCGCGTCTGTCGCGGATGCGGTCCGCGATGTCCCCGGTGCCGTCGGTACCCGGGAGTCGTGCCACGGGCATGTCCTTTCTGAGAGTTCCTGGAGCGTCTCCGGGGCGTGTTTCGGAAGTGGCGTCGTCTGCCCGAAGTCGCCGAGCAGGCGGGACGTTCGAAACACGCCTGTTGCGGCACTAGGAGCTCCGGGGGCGCCGCAGGGTCTCCGTGCGCACCGTGTCGCCGAAGACCAGGGCGGGGGTCTCGCCGGGGCCGGTGAACCGCGGCCACGGCGGCAGCGTGCCGCCGCCCGGGTCGCCGGTCGCGGCGAAGCGCGCCCAGGTGTCGGCCATGACGGCGGCCAGTCTCCGGTCGGTGTCCTGCCAGGGCCAGTCGGGGCGCTGAGCCAAGTTGTCCAGTACGTAGGGGAGTTCTGCGGTGTGGTAGACGCCGAGGTCGGGCAGGCCGGGCGGCAGCGGGGGCCTGCGGGCGAAGCGGTACATCCAGGTGGGTGCGCCGGACGTGGCGCGGTGGGTCTGTGCCCAGTGCCATACGGGGCCCACGAACCGGGCGTCGCCGACGGTTTCGGCGTCCTCGCCGGGGCGGGCGTAGACGGTGCCCTCGTCCGCGTTGGTGCCGAGCAGCAGCGGTACGGCGTGCTGGCGGCCGGCCGCGAAGACGTCGTCGGTGGGCTCGGTCAGGACCCGGCCGTCGACGACCGGGCCGAAGTGGCCGCGCACGATCAGCTCGACGCCCGAGGTGCCGCGCAGCGCCCCGATGTCACGGCCGCCGAATCCGTTCGCGTATGCCAGGCCCTGTTTCTGCGCTTCTGCCTGGCTCGGCAGCGGCCCCTCCGCCCGGCCCACACCTGAGGCGCTCTGTCCGAGGGCCGCGCGGAAGAGCGGTCGGCTCGCCGGGGCGGCCATGAGGTGGCAGATGTGGGCGGCGCCGGCGGAGTTGCCCGCGAGGGTGACTCTGTCGGGGTCGCCGCCGAAGGCGGCGATGTTCTCGCGCACCCAGGTCAGGGCGGCGACGAGGTCGAGCAGTCCGTAGTTGCCCGACGCGCCCAGGCCGTCCTCGGCGGCCAGTTCCGGGTGGGCGAGGAAGCCGAGGGCGCCGAGCCGGTGGTTGAGGGTGACCACGACCAGGCCCCGGCTTGCCTGGGCGCGGCCGTCGTGGATGTCCTGGTGACCGTATCCGTAGCGGTTGCCGCCGCCGTGGATCCAGACCATGACCGGCAGCCCGGTGCCCGGCGCGGCATCGGGTGTCCAGACGTTGAGGTAGAGGCAGTCCTCGCTCATCACCAGGGCGCGCCGGTCGGCGAAGTTGGTCCTGTACATGACGGAGGCGACCGGCGGCTGCGGCTGGAGGGGCGCGGGCCCGAAGTCGTACGCGCGACGCTCCCCGTCCCAGGAAGCGGCGGGCCGGGGCGGCCGCCAGCGCAGGTCGCCCACCGGGGGTGCGGCGAAGGGGATGCCGCGGAACACGGCAACGCTCCCGTCCCACTCCCCCAGCAGCCGTCCGGTGGCGGTACGGGCCCGGGGTGTGTCGGCACCGCCACCGCGCACCCGGCCCCGGGGTCCGCTCACGCCGTTCGGGGAGGCACTCACGCCGGGACCTTGTGGAGTCGGCCGTCCTTCATGATCGCCACCAGACGGTCGCGGTCCTGGAGGATGCGGATGTCGTCCAGCGGGTCGCCGTCGACGAGCACGAGGTCCGCGAGGAAACCCTCCCGGATCAGCCCGAGTTCGCCGCCCATGCCCATCACCTGGCCGCCGTACCGCGTGGCGGCGCGCAGTGCCTCGGCCGGGGTGAAGCCGAACCAGTCGACGAACAGCTCCAGGTCGCGGGCGTTGCGGCCGACCGGGTTCCAGGCGAAGCCGTAGTCCCCGCCCGGGACGACGCGGATTCCCCGCCGGACGAGCTCGGGGACGACCTGCTTGACCGCCTTCTCGGTGGCCTCGACCTCCATGCCGGGCTCGGGCTCGCTGTCGGCCTCGTGCAGGTTGGCGTGGATGATGCCGGGGGTCGGGGCGACGAACAGCCGGTCGCGGGCCTCCTCCAGCAGGTCGAGGGCCTCCTCGTCGGCGAAGGTGCAGTGGTAGACGGCGCGGATGCCGTGCCGTACCGCCATCTTGACGGACTCGGCGGCGTGCGCGTGGGCGGTCAGCGACACGCCGCGCTCGCGGGCCACGGCCGCCGCGGCGGCGACCTCCTCGTCGGTGAACTGCACGATCCGCGAGGTGCCCTGGACGACCGCGCTCTCGCCCGACAGCGACAGCTTGACGATGTCGACGCCCAGGTCCGCCATCTCCCCGACGAACCGGCTCACCGACTCGGGGTCGGAGGCCCGGCCTTCGACGCCGGGGAAGTCGTAGACGCCCGGCTCGACCATGCCTGCGGTGCCCTCCCAGGAGGCGGCCTTGAAGCGCGGTCCCGGCATCCAGCCCTCGGCGAACGCCTTGCGGGCGGCGGTCTCCGTGCGGGGCAGCCGGTTGCCTCCCGAGTAGGCGCTGGTGATGCCGTGGTCCAGCAGGACCCGGCCCGCGTGCGCCACCAGCAGGGCCTTCTCCTCGTCGGATTCGTCGCGGCGCGGCGAGCGGTGCTCGACGGTGGAGCCGAAGCCGAGGTGGGCGTGGGAGTCGACCAGGCCGGGGACGAGGGTGGCGCCGCCCCCGCCCCCGTCCACGACCCGGGCCCCTGCCCATCGGGCGGCCGGGATCTTCGGGGCGACGGCGGTGATGCGGTTGCCCTCGACGAGGACCTCGGCGGGGAAGGGGTCGCTCCCGGTGCCGTCGAAGACCTGGACGCCGGTGAAGACGGTCGTGTCGCTCATGGTGCGCTCCTGAAGGTGTGCCGCATCTCGCCCAGTCCCCCGATCCTGCTGACCAGGGTGTCACCGGGACCTATGAAGCGTTGCGGGGTGCGGCGGTTGCCGACGCCCGCGGGGGTACCGGTGAAGATCAGGTCGCCGGGGCGCAGCGGACAGACGGCGCTGAGGTGGGCGACCAGCCTCGGGACCGGGAAGATCATGTTCGAGGTGCGGTCGTGCTGGACGACCTCCCCGTTGAGTTCGCAGGTGAGCTCCAGGTCGTCGCGGTCGGCCAGTTCGCCGACGCTGACCAGGGCGGGACCCACCGGGCCGAAGCCCGGGAAGGACTTGCCCAGCGAGAACTGGGCCGGGCGGCCGGCGAGTTGGACGATCCGCTCGGACAGGTCCTGCCCCACGGTCACGGCGGCGACCGGGTCCCAGCCGTTCTCCTCCGGGACCCGGTGGGCGTCGCGGCCGATGACGGCGACCATCTCCAGCTCCCAGTCGACGTGGCCTTCAGGCAGGTCGACGGTGGCATACGGCCCGGTGAGACAGCTGGGGAACTTGGTGAAGACCAGTGGTTCGGCCGGTTCCTCGTAGCCCGCCTCGGCGGTGTGGGGGCGGTAGTTGAGGGCGACGGCGAAGATCTGGCGCGGCTCGGGGACGGGAGCGAGGAGGTCGGACTCCTGGTACGGCACGGCTGTCGCCGGGTCGACTCCGGCGGACCAGCGCAGCAGTTCGTCCCACTGGGCGAAGAGCGCGGCCGGGTCGGCGTCGAAGCCTCCGGCCGCCACGTCCACGGCGCCGTCGCCGGTCAGCAGGGCCAGTCGGCCCGCGAGGTTGGCGATGCGCATGCCGTCACGCCCACTGTCCGGCGGGCGGCTCGGGGGTGCCGTGCGCGTCCTGCCAGGAGACGACCTTGTTGCGGAGCACCCCCAGGCCCTCGATCTCGGCCTCGACGACGTCACCGGGCTTGAGGTAGTTGGCGAACGGATCCTCGGTGCTCGCCGCGACGCCGGCGATCGTGCCGGTGGTGATGATGTCGCCCGCGCTGTAGATCTGCGGCGAGTGGTAGGCGACCAGCTGCGGGATCGACACCGACATCCGGGAGGTGTTCGACTTCTGCCGGACGTCGCCGTTGACCCGCAGTTCCATGTCGAGGTCGTGCGGGTCGGCGATCTCGTCGGCGGTGACGATGTACGGGCCGATCGGGCAGAAGGTGTCGATGGCCTTGGAGAAGGAGAAGACGCCGGACTCCATCTCCTTGCGCTGGATGTCGCGCGCGGTGATGTCGTTGAAGACCAGGTAGCCGGCGATGTGTTCGGCGGCCTGCTCGGCGCTGAAGAACTTGCCCGGTCTGCCGATGATGACGCCGAGTTCGAGCTCGTAGTCCATCTCCCGGGTCAGGTTGGCCGGGTACACGATGTCGTCGTCGGGGCCGATGATCGCGTCCACGTTCTGGAAGAACACGATGCCCTTGTTGACCGGGTGGGACCAGTCGACGCGTTCCAGGTCCTCGTGGTGCTCCCGGAAGTTGCCGGCCGTGTGGAAGAACTTCTTGGGCACGATCGGTGCGCGCAGCCGAACGTCCGCGAGCGCGAACGTGCGCCCCGTCTCGCCGACTTGGCCGTCGCGTTCGAAGAACTCCCGGGTCGACGCGACGTCGAGTTCCACCACCGTGTCGCCGTCCAGCCGCCCCACGAGCCCCTCGTCGAACGTCACCAGTTTCATCAAGGCCTCCGTGTCACCACTACACCCACTAACTGTCGACACTCACCCTGCATCATTCCCATATTCGCGTCAACAACCTCCTCAAGTGTGGACACCTCGTTCCGGGGTCGACTACGGTCCAGAGCATGAAGACGATGTGGAACTTCTCCGGTACGCGTGCGCTCGTCGCCGGTGCCGGAGGAATCGGAACCGTCGTGACCCAGGCTCTGGCCGACGCCGGGGCGGACGTGGTCGTCCTGGACCGCGACACCGAGCAACTGGCGAAACTGTCCCGCACCCGCACCGCCGAGGGATTCGGCGCGGTCAACGGTCTGACCGCCGACCTCACTTCCGCCGACGCCTGCCGCGACGCCGTCGCAGCGGCCGCCGAACTCCTTGGTGGGATCGACGTGTTCGTGCACGCCGTCGGTGCCAACGACCGCAGGCCCGTCCTGGAGACACCCGACGAGGTCTGGGAGCGGATCGTCGCCATCAACCTCAGCAGCGGCTTCTGGCTGGGCCGGGCGGTGGGCGCCCTCATGGTGCCGAACGGCTACGGCCGCATCGTCTACCTCTCCTCCGTGTCGGGCCTGCTCGCACATCGCGACCACGCGCCGTACGCCGCCACCAAGGGCGGCATCAACCAGCTCATGCGTGTGATGGCCCGCGAGTGGGCGTCGTCCGGCGTCACCGTCAACGCGGTGGCCCCCGGCTACACCGAGACCGACCTCACCCGCGCCTACCTCGCCGAGCCGGGCATGCGCGCGTCCATGGAGGCGCTGGTCCCGTCCGGGCGCCTCGGCCGCCCGGACGACCTGGTCGGCCCCGCTCTCTTCCTTGCCTCCGCCGAGGCCGCGTTCGTCACCGGCCAGGTGCTGTACGCCGACGGCGGCCGCACCCTCGTATGACCCGCCCGCCCTCCTTCTCCCCCGAGCCTCTCCCCCCGAACGGAGTCGTCATGACCAACTCCCAGCGATTCACCGGCCGGACCGTGCTGGTCACCGGAGCCGGTACCGGCTTCGGTGCCGAGATAGCGGTGCGTGCCGCCCAGGAGGGCGCCGACGTCGCGGTCCACTACCGCAGTTCCCGCGCCGGCGCCGAGGCGACGGCCGAGCGGATCACGGCGCTCGGCCGCAAGGCCCTGGTGGTACAGGCCGACATCGCCGAGCGCGAGCAGATCAAGCGCATGGCCGACGAGGTCTGGGGGCACTTCGGCCGGCTCGACGTGGCGATCAACAACGTCGGTGACGTGGCCCGCGAGCAGATGTCCTGGCGGGACATCACGGAGGAGTCCATCGACCACGTCCTGGCGGTCGACGTGAAGGGCACCCTGCTGTGCACGCACGAGTTCGGCGCGCGGATGCTGGAGCAGGAGGGAGGCGGCTCCATCGTCAACATCGGCTCCACCGTGGTGGCACGGGGCAGTGCGCGGGCGCCGCAGTACGCGGCCGCCAAGTACGGGATCATCGGGCTCACCAAGTCGTACGCACATGCCTTCGCTCCGGCCGTGCGCGTCAACGTCTTCGCTCCGGGGTTCATCGAGACGGCGGCGACCCTCGGGCGCGAGGACTGGAAGAGCGGGCGCGGCGACCAGTTGCGGAAGATGACTCCCATGGGCCGTATCCCGGGTCCGGAGGAGCTCGCCGGCGCCGCACTGTTCCTGGCCACCGAGGACGCCCACCACATCACGGGCGGCTTCCTGATCGCCGACGGCGGCTACAACATGATCGGCGCCTGACTCCCTCCGGCGAGAGCCCCGGGCCCGATGCACGCACGCGTGCCGGGCCCGGGGCTCTCGCACGGGCACGGAGTGACGTTGCCGGCCCCGGATCCGAGTCCGGGGCCGGCATCGTCACTCCGTGGTGTCAGCGGCGGTCCAGCAGTCAGAGCACCGCCCCTCCGGTCTTCTCCCGGTCGGTGACGGCCTCGGCCTGTTGCGTCCCGGCGGCCGCCTGCCCCCCGCGGATCTGGGTCAGCACGCGGGTGCGCAGGTCGGTGAAGCGGGCGTCGGCCCGGGTGGTGATCTGGTCGCGGTCGGCGCCGAGGCCGACGGTGAGGTTGTCCACGACGGTGGTGGGCTTCCCACCGAGCACGACGACGCGGTCACCGAGGTAGACGGCCTCGTCGATGTCGTGAGTGACGACGATGACGGTGATGCCGAGCCGCGCGCGCAGTTTCAGCGTCAGGTCCTCCAGGTCGAAGCGGGACTGGGCGTCCACCGATCCGAACGGCTCGTCCATCAGCAGCACGGGCGCCTCGTAGGCGAGTCCGCGCGCGATGGCGACCCGCTGCTGCATGCCGCCCGAGAGCTGCCAGGGGTACTTGTCGCCGACACCGGCCAGTCCGACGGCGGCCAGGCACTCCTCGGCGCGCTCGCTGCGCGCTGCGCGCTTGACGCCCATGCCCTCCAGCGGGAAGGCCACGTTGTCCCGGACCTTCATCCACGGCAGCAGCGAGCCGCGGTAGTCCTGAAAGACGACCGCGATGTCGGCGAGCGGCTTGACGACCGGCTCCTCGCCGTACCGGACCGTTCCCGAAGTGGGCCTGGTCAGGCCGGACAGACAGCGCAGCAGGGTGGTCTTGCCGGCGCCGGACGGGCCGACGATGCAGACGAACTCGCCGGGATCGACCCGCAGTGACAGGCCCTCGATCACCCGGTGCTCGTCAGCGCCGTGGCCGAACGTCTTGCAGACGTCCTCCACGACCAGGCTGGATCCGCCTGTTTTCAGGTGTCGCTGCATGATGTCGTGACCTCGTTCCGGGGCTGGGGCTTGGTCCGCCGGGTACGGGGCGGACGCTGGTGGTACCAGCCGAGCAGCGCGTACTCGGCCGCGAGGAGGAGCACGCTCAGGCCATAGCCGAGGATGCCGATGAGCACGGTGCCGGCCCAGGTCTCGGGGACGGCGAAGCTGGAGCCGCTCTGCAGGATGAAGTTGCCCAGGCCCACCGGGGACCCGTAGATCTCGCTGACGACCATGAGGACCACCGCGATCGACAGGGCGACGCGGATGCCGGCGAAGATCTGCGGCAGCGCCCCGGGCAGGACGACCTTCAGCAGGCGCAGTCGTAGCGGGATGCGGTAGCTGTGCGCGGTCTCGTGCACGGCCGGGTTGATGCCGTGCACACCGCTGACGGTGTTGAGCAGGATCGGCCAGAGGGAGCCCAGGGCGATCAGGAAGATCTTGGGTCCCGAGCCGATGCCGAGCGTGAGGATGATGACGGGGACGAACGCCACGGTCGGGGTCGCGCGGGCGAAGTCCAGCAGGGGGGCGGTCGCCTGCCGCAGCAGCCTGGTCTCGCCGATGACGAGTCCCGCGCCGACTCCGACGACGGTGGCGACGACCAGCCCGGCCACGATGTTGCCCAGGGAGAACAGCAGGTCGTCCACCAGCCCCTCGTGTGCGAGCTCCCGCCACAGGGTGGCGAGCACCTCCGTCGCCGGCGGGAAGTAGAAGCTGGTGTTGCCCGCCGTGCCGACCAGCAGCACGGCGACGCACAGGACCGGCAGCCACAGCTGCTTGAGCGCGGATGCCCAGAAGGCGCCCGGGGGTTTCAGGGACATGGTGTCTCTCCCCGCCTCATTCGGTGTGCGCCGGCGGGCGCCAGCGCAACAGCCGGTGTTCGGCGAACTGGGACAGCAGGTTGATCAGGTAGCCGATCGTGCCCGCTGTGAGGATGTATGCGTAGGCCTCAGCCGACGCGCCGCCCTGCTGCGCGTTCACGACCTCGTGGCCGATGCCGGGCAGTGTGGTGAGCACCTCGACGCCGATCGTCACCAGGACGGAGGTGGTCGCCGCGAGCCGCAGCCCGGTCATGATCGAGGGCATGGCGCTGGGCAGGACCACCTTGCGGAAGCGCAGCAGTTTCGGGACGCGGTAGCTCTGCACGGTCTCCGAGATCATCGGGGTCACGGACCGGGCGCCGTACTGGGCCTGCAGGAAGATGGGGAAGACGCAGGCGATGAAGACGACGGTGGCCTTCATCGTCGGAGTCGACCCCAGAACCAGCAGGAACACCGGCAGCAACGCGATGACGGGGAACGAGCGCAGCACGTCCACGAGCAGCCGCGAGGACTGTTCGGCCGCCGCGTAGGTCCCTGTCACCAGGCCCAGCGGGACCCCGATCACGACGGCCACGACGAACCCCGTCACAGCCCCGTCGAGGGTGTCGCCGACCGCCTGCCAGTAGGCGCTGCTGCCGAACAGGTCGGGGAACCGCCCGAACACCGACACCGGGCCGGGCAGCGCCGTGGAGCTCACGAAACCGGTCGCCGCGACGGCTGCCCAGATCAGGAGGACGGCCGCGACGGCGGACAGTTGGAGCAGGAGGAGCCCGGATCGCCCAGGGCCCCCCGGCCGGACGCGCACAGCGGTGCGCACCCGGCCGGGGGTCGGACGCCGGCTCTCGGTGGAGATGGCCATGGTTGGTGTACCTCTGCCGTAGGTCAGCTGCCGGTGGTGGTCGGAGCCTGGTCCCAGTAGATGGCGCTGTCCTCGGGGGAGCTGGTGAGCAGCCCGTACTGGTGCATCTTCGTGGCGACGGTACGCACCACGGTCTTGTTGACGGTCTTGTCGTAGTACGAGACCTGCTCGTCCTTGATGTAGTCGGCGGAGAGCGTGGTGTACTTCGACTGGATCGCCTTGACCGCCTCGGGGTGCGCGTTGGCGTAGGTGATCGCCTTGGCGACGGCACCGATGAACTTCTTCGCCGTGGCGGCGTTGGCGGACAGGTACTTCTGGGTGGCGAAGAGGACACCCTGGGGGATGCCGGGCAGGTCGTTCATGCCGTTGCCGATCGACTGCAGCCCGGCCGACTTGGCGGCCGAGTAGAAGGCGCCGAAGGAGTAGACGGCGTCGGTCTTGCCGCTCTTGGCGGCGTCCGTCAGCGAAGTGGTCGGCAGGGCGACGAACTTGACCTTGCTCGGGTCGCCGCCGTCCTTCTCGACCAGGTACTCGACGATGAACTGGATCGTGCCGCCGAGCGCTGCCAGGCCCACGGTCTTGCCCTCCAGGTCCTTGAAGGACGTGATGGGACTGCCCTTCTTGACCAGCAGGCCGTCGGTGGGGTCGGTCCTGGTGGTGGCGGACTGGAGCCCGGTGGCGATCCGGATCGGCATGTTCTTCGCGGCGCCCTTGAGGAAGCCCGAGCTGTCGGTCATCGCGAACTGGGCCTCGCCGTTGAGGACGGACGGCGCGTTCTGCGAGGTGTCCTGCGCGCCGGCCTTGATGGTGACGTCCAGGCCCTCGTCCTTGAAGTAGCCCTGCTGCTGGGCTATGTACAGCGGCTCGAAGATGGCGCTGTTGGAGCGCAGCACGGTGATCTTCGTGGTGCCGTCGCCGGACTGCGAGTCGGAGGAGTCCGAGCCGCAGGCGGCGAGCGGAGCGGTGACGGCGAGCGTCACGAGGGCGAGGGAAAGACGGCGGCCCAGCGGGTGTCTCGTGAGCTTCGACATGAAGATGTGCTCCTTTGCACGGTGAGGGCAGCTCATGGACGCGTTCCCACGAGCGGATACGGCTCTTGGCGGGTGGATCGCTACAGCGGTGTTCGCGGTAACGGTGGTGCCAACGGTCGAACGGTGTACGGATGCTGCTGCAACAACCTGTGAGGCGGGGGATACGGGGGCGCTGCTACGAGCGCGCTGCGCGGGCGTAGGCGGTGGTGGACTCGGCCGATGCCATGTAGGTCCGGAAGAACCCGTCGGGGTCGTAGACGCCGCGGATCTTCTCCAGCCGCTCGGCGTTCTCGGCACTGAGACCGAGGTCGAAACGGTCGGCCAGGTTGTTGTCCGAGAACTGCAGGCCCTTGGACAGATGCTGGACCGCAGCCAGGGAGCCGTGGACCCAGTTCTCGTGAGCCAGGTCCTCGGACGGGTCGCTCCAGCCGGCGTTCGGTGAGAGGTAGGCCTTGGCCTGGGCGGACCAGCAGGCGTCGGGACGCGGCGGGTAGTGGCCCCACAGCATCCACAGCACGAAGCTGGTCCCGCCGGGGATGCCGTCCAGGACGGGCGCGGAGGCGGTCAGGATCTCCTCGACGGGTCCCTCGGCCCATACACCGTCCACGGCCCAGCGCAGGCCCTCCGGGTTGAGGCGGTCCGCGACGTCGTACAGTTCCGCGATGGTGGTCTCCTGGCCGACCAGGGCACGTACCGCCTGGTCACGGAAGGGGGCGGCCTCCAGGGGCGCCAGAGCTTCCGGGCCGTGCTCAGGGGTGCAGAAGGCGGTGGCGGTCAGGGAGACGGTCCGGGTGTCGAGCCCGGGGGTGAAGCCGACCTTCGCGGAGAACTCCACGGTGGTGGGCAGGGTCTGAAGAATGTCGTAGGACCAGGCCAGTACCTCGTCGCGGAGGGCGAGCGGGTAGCTGTGCACCGTCCGGACGATCTTCGTCGGGCGTTCGTGCACGTCCAGGTGGAAGCGGGTGACGATGCCGAAGAACCCGGGTCCGCTGCCCCGTGCCGCCCAGAGCAGGTCGGGGTGCGTCTCGTCGGTGGCGTGCACGAGCGTGCCGTCGGCGAGGACCACGTCGATCGCGCGGATGCTCAGGCAGGCCGGTCCGAGGTGACGGGAGTTCCAGCCGTAGCCGCCGCCCAGGATGAAGCCGCCGATACCGACGGTCGGCGCGTGACCGGTGGGGAAGAACAGCCCGTGCTCGGCGAGTGCCTCCTGGATGGCCGGGCCCTTGGCGGCCGGCTGGACGGAGGCGGTGCGACTGGCTGGGTCGACGGCGATCTCCTGCAGCCGGGAGAGATCGATCAGCAGACCGCCGTTCCGCACGCCGTTGCCGACCCAGCTGTGGCCGCCGGAGCGGATGGAGACACGCAGCCCCTCCGCCCGGGCGAGGCGCACGGCCCGGACGACATCCTGCTCCCCCTCGGCGATGACGATGACGTCGGGGAACCGGTCCGGCTTACGCTCGTTCCACACGGCATCGAGACGGGCCTTCTCATAGCTCGCATCACCACGCCGGATGACAGCTCCGCGCATGGCCTGGGCAGGGTTCGGATCGAACAACCTGGACAAGTGGGGCTCCTTGGGTGGTGCAGACATCCTGACGGTACTGTCGACACAAAATGGCGGTCAAGGGTCCGTACACCCCCTCTTTCGCCAATCTGTCGACACTAAGGGATCGTTTGGGCGCGCCGCTGCAGAGCCGGCGTCGTCCACACGGCGTTCGACGAGAAGTGCAGCCGGGCCTGCGTGGACCAGCAGGCGTTCTCCCGGACGGGCTGACGGGCGTCCTCGCAGCCGGGGGCGCCTCGAGCGAGGAAAGGTGCCGTCGAAGCCGGTCACGTCCGCTCCGTATCCGGGTCGTGCGGGCCGGGCGGGAAGTCGAAGAGGTCCACCGGGTTGTCGACCACGAGCCGGCGCAGCAGGCCGGGGTCGGGGGCGATGTCGGCGAGCAGGTCGACCAGCAGGCCGTCGTCGGGGGCGGCGCCCTCGATGTTCACGTGCGGATAGTCGGTGCCCCACACCACCCGCTCGGGCGCGTGCGTCACGAAGGAAGCCGCCAGCGCGACGGCGTCCGCGTAGGGCGGGCCCTGCCGGGAGACCCGGTCCACGCCGCTCACCTTGAGCCAGATGTCGCCGGTGTCGAGCAGGGTGCGCAGGCTGTGCAGGGCGGGACTGCGGGGGCCGTCCGCCAGATCCACCCGCGCGAGGTGGTCGATGACCACACGGCCGGGGAGGGACCGGATGAGGGACTCGTACTGGGCCACTTCCTGTCCCTTGACATGGATCTCGGTGACCCAACCGAGGCCGTCCACGCGCTCCAGCACGGAGTCGATCTCCTCGCGGGTCGGCGCGGCGCGCAGGTGCGGCAGGAAGTTGAGCCGGAAGCCACGGACTCCCGCGCGGTGCAGTTCCTCGATCTCCGCCCGGGTGGTCGACCCGCCGATCAATGCGACTCCGCGAAGTCGGCCGCCCCCGGCGGTGAGCGCGTCGAGCAGCACCCGGTGGTCGGAGCCGTTGCAGGACGACTGGACGACCACGGCGCGGGACAGGCCCAGATGGGCATGGATGGCCGCGAGCTGTTCCTTGGGGGCGTCGATCGGGGTGAAGGTGCGCTCGGGCGCGTACGGGAACGTCGCGGCCGGGCCGAGGATGTGGCAGTGCGCGTCGCAACTGCCCGGCGGCAGCCCGAGAGAGGGGCTGCGCGGCGCCGGGTGCGGGGGCGGGCAACCCGGGGAGGGCACCGCTTCGTGCAGGGCCGGATCAATCACAACGGGCCGTCATTCCGCCGTCGACGACGATCTCGGTGCCGGTGACGAAGCGCGCCTCGTCGGACGCCAGGAAGAGCGCCGCGTACGCCGTGTCCCGGCCGTCACCCATGAACCCCAGGGGGATGCGAGCCTGCCGCTGGGCGAGCAGCTTCCCCACGTCGCCGCCCGCCCGCTGATGGGCCAGGCGCGCCTCGACCATCGGGGTGTGCAGCTGACCGGGGACGACGGTGTTCACCCGGATGCCGTCGGGCGCGTACTGGACGGCTGTGACCCGCGACAGCTGGATGACCGCGGCCTTGGCCGCCGCATACCCCACCTGCGCGGCACCGGTCCAGCGCAGCCCGGACGCCGAGGCGGTGTTGACGATCGCCCCTCCGCCGCCGCGCCGCATGATCGGCACGATCTGCTTGCACGCCAGGAAGGCGCTGGTGAGGTTGGTGCGCAGCTGGCTCTCCCAGTCCTCCAGGGAGAGTTCGGCCGCTCCCCCGGCGCGGGATCCGCCGACGTTGTTCACCAGGATGTCGATCCGGCCGGCCTGCCGTTCGGTCTGCTCGAAGTAGGCGGCCACGGCCTCCGGTTCGGTCACGTCCAGCAGCGAGGTGTACGCCTGGCCGCCCTCCTCCCGGATCTGCCGGGCCGTGACCTCCAGCGCTTCCTCGTCGCGGTCGGTCAGGTACACGGTGGCACCCTCGCGGGCGAAGATCACGGCTGTGGCACGGCCGTTGCCCCAGCCGGGACCGACACTGCCGGCACCGCTGATGACGGCGGTCCGTCCGGCCAGGCGGCCGGACCGCGCGGGGGGCACGTCTCGGGTCACGGTTGTCTCCCTCGGTTCGAGTGTGGCGTTCCAACTGCCGAGAGTTTCACTTAGTGTCGACAGAAAGTAAACATCAGAGGAGACAACCGCCAGTAATTCGCATGTAGCTACCGTTAGTGTCGACAGCAATGGGGCGGCGATGCTTGAATGCAGAGCAGAGACCTTTCCAGACAGCCACCCGGAGGGCCCATGGACAAGCCGGCCGTATTCACCGACGAGGAGATCGCCCGCTTCCGCGCGGAACTGGCCGCCACACGCGCGCCCGGTGCATACGAACCGGGCCGCTGGTCGGTGAGCCCGCTCAACCGCCGGCCGGAGGTACGCGGACCGATGCCCGGATCCGTACGGCTGCGCGACGCCACCCTGCGGTCGGTGGAAACCCTGCCGGGCGTCGTCGCCTCCACCGAGGCGAAGGAGGCCTATCTGCGCCGGCTCGTCGGCGCGGGTGTCCGCGAGGTCGTCACGGCCGGGCTCGCCGGGCGGGACGACAAGGCGTTGCGCACCGAGATCGAGGTCATCAAGGGCGAGAACACCGACTGCCGGGCCGTGCTGCCGCTGCTGCGCACCACGCAGGACATCGACCGCGCCGCCGACGCGGGCTACGACGCCGTACAGATCTGGGTCCAGGGCCTGGGCGAGGCGTCCCTCATCTACAACCCGGCGATCTACCAGAAGGCGTGGCGGGGCGAGGAGTGGCGCGCCCCGGACACCCCGCGCGGCCGGGCCGACGTCCTCGCCCGAGCCGTGGCCCTCATCCGGCACGCCCGTTCCCGGGGTCTGGACGCGATCGTCCCGATGCTGATGGTGTCGTACCTCACCGAGGAGGTGCTCCAGGAATCGGTCGCCGTCCTCACGGAGGCGGGCGCCACCGAGCTCACGCTCTTCGACGGCCCCGGCGCCATGAGCCCCGAGGCCTACGGACATCTCGTCGCCCGCACCAGGGAACTCGCCCCCGGCGTCCAGGTGGGCCTGCACCCGCACAACACCTTCGGGCTGGCGGTCGGCTGCGCGGTCGCCGCGGTCCGGGCCGGCGCCGACGTCGTCGAACTGTCCGTCAACGGCTACTGCGGCGGCCCCGGCAACGCCGATCTCGCCGCCACCGCCATGGCGTTCGAGACGCTGTACGGGGTGAGCACCGGGATCAGGACCGAGCGGCTGACGGAACTGGCCCGCGCCGGCGAGGCGTTGACCGGCTACCACCTGGCCTGGAACCACCCCGTGACCGGCACCAGCGCCTTCTCCTGGGGAGGCATGGACCTCATCACCCAGGAGACCGCCGTCGACCCGCTCCTGCACAACTGCCTGGAGCCCACGCTCGTCGGCAACGCCCGCAAGGTCCCCTTCACCCCCGACAGCGGCCCGTACACCCTCGCCGACAAGCTGGCCGCGCTCGGTGTCGACACCACCACCGGCCAGGTCGACGAGGTGCTGCGGCGCGCCCGCGCGGTCATGGCACGCGAGGGCCGTCTGCTCACCGATGCGGATCTGGCGTCGCTGGCGAGCGAGGTTGCGGACGAAGCCACGGCGAGCGACGGGACGGGCACCCAGCGATGACGTCCGCGCCTCCGACCGGCCGACTGCCCCTCTTCCACCCCGCCCGCCTCTCGCCCGAGCAGCAGACCCTGTACGCGGAGATCACCGGCGGCCCACGCGCCACCGGCCCCCGGCTCTTCGCTCTCACCGACGACGAGGGACACCTCCACGGCCCCTTCAACGCCATGCTGTCCAGCCCCCGGCTCGGCGGCGCGCTGCAGGCACTGGGCTCGGCGATCCGCTTCGGGACGGATCTGTCTCCCCGGGTGCGGGAGACCGCGATCCTGGTCGTCGCCACCGTGTGGGACAGCGACTTCGAACGGTATGCCCACGAATCCGTCGGCAGGGCCGTGGGTCTGACCGAGGCCGAACTGCAGGCGCTGCGCGAGGGCACCGACCCCGGTTTCACCGATCCGTTCGAACACGCCGCCTGGTCGGCCACCCGCATGCTCGCCGGACATCCGGATCGGCTGGAGGACACCTGGTACACCACGGCCCGCGCGTCCCTCGGCGAGGCCGTCCTCTTCGAACTGTCCACACTCGTCGGCTACTACGCCACCCTCGCCCTCCAGCTGCGCCTCTTCGCTGTCCCCGCACCGGACACGGCCGGCCCGGCCCCCAGGCCTTCCCGAAGATAGAGCCCGCGCCTTGGCGATCACTGTGGTGAGCTCGACGACTCACACGCCGAGAGTCGCAACGACCAGCCCGGCAGTTCCGCTCATGTCCCGGTCCCTCCAGCTCCTCGGCGGACCGTCCGATCCCCATCTCTACGCACGATCCGAACCTCTGGCGAGACGGCATACTGATCGCACTTCAATCTTGCGCGAGGGAGGGATACCTGCCATGAGAGTAGTGGTTGAGTGCGACAACCCGGTCGAAGGACTTGAGGAGTTGTCCGACTGGTTCGCTCAGGAGCCTGACTTGAGGGGTTTAGTCAGGGGGAACACCGTGCCGGGACCGGGTGAACTAGGCGCGGTGACCGATGCGTTGGTGGTCGCTGTGGGCAGCGGCGGGGTGTTGAGCGTGCTGGCCGCATCAATCAAAGCGTTCCTGGCCTTGCCGCGTCGCTCCGATGTACGGATCAAGGTCAGCGGGAGGCCGGACGGGCGCACGGTGGAAATCGATGCCAAGCGCGTGAGCGACGTCGAGGCGATACTGCGACAGGCACTTGGACAGGACGAGTGAGTAAGCGAGCAGTCGATCCCGCCCGTTCGAGGATCGTGTTGGTCGGACCTGCCTACTACGAAGATCCGAAGTTGACGAACGTGCCGGAAATCGCCAACAACATCAGTGATCTGACTCAGGTGCTCACCGACGAAAAGCTCGGTGGCTTCAACCCTTTCCACTGCGTCGCGGTTCCCTCAGCAGCCGGTGTGGCGCAGATCGGCGACGTGCTGGTACGTGCGGCTGCCGAGGCGGAGGACCTTCTGCTGTTCTATTACAGCGGACACGGGCTGCTCGGCTCGCGGCGCAGGGAGCTGTATCTGAGCCTGGCCGCGACCCGGCACGACCAGTTGGCCTTCACCGCGCTGCCGTTCGAGGCAGTGCGCGATGCGTGTCTGGACAGCACAGCCACCAGCCGGGTCGTCATCCTCGACAGTTGCTTCAGTGGGCGGGCGATCGGAGAGACGCTTACCCACTTCGATGAGGCGGTGATCGGCGAGCTGGAGGTCTCCGGGACCTACACACTGACCTCGTCCCCGGCGAATCGAACCGCGTTGGTCCTGCCCGGGGAGCGGCATACCGCGTTCACCGAGCGGCTACTGGCCATGCTGACCGCGGGCAGTCCGACGGCCGGAGCGATGATCAATCTCGGAGACATCTACCGACACCTGCATACCAGGCTGCGCGCCGAGGGCCTGCCGTTGCCGCAGCGTTGCGGCGTGAACAACGCCGATCTGCTCGGGCTGGTCCGCAACATCCATTCTCCGCATACGCCCGGCGACGCACAGGCGGCTGACACCGCGGAATCTGAACGCGTTGCCGGCGCAGACATGACCGAGCGCCTGATACACGCCGAACGCATCGCCCACACCATCGATGACGGGGTGTGGAGAACCAGGGCGCTGGCACGGGTCGCCTTGGCGGCAGCGAACACTCTCGAACCCGAGCACGTGGGACGCCTGATCGATCAGGCGGAGCAGGCCGCGAGCACGGTCAGTCGGACTACAGAGGAGGCGCTGGCCGCCGTGGTCACCGCGTTGGCCGACCTCGACCCCGACCGGGCCGAACACATCGCCAACACGGCAGCCGACATGGTCGAGACCGGCTCCGCTCTGCATGCCTTGTCCAAAGCGGTGGCCGCCAGTGATCCCGGCCGAGCCGAGCAGATCGCCAACTCCATCACCAGCAAGTACCACAGGTGGCGAGCGCTCAGCGCCGTAGCTGCGGCAGTGGCCGCCGAAGACCCCGACCGGGCCGAACGCATCGCCAACTCCGTCACGGACAAGTACACCAGGTTCGCGGCGCTCGGCAACGTAGCCGTGGCGGTGGCCGCCAGGTACCCCGAGCGGGCCGAACACATCGCCAACACCATCACCGACAAGTACACCAGGTGGCGAGCGCTCGGCGCCGTAGCTGTGGCAGTGGCCGCCGAAGACCCCGACCGGGCCGAGCGCATCGCCAACACCATCACCGACGAGAACCTCAGGTGGTCGGCGCTCAGCGCCGTGGCCGTGGCGGTGGCCGCCAGGTACCCCGAGCGGGCCGAGCACATCGCCAACGAGATGATCCTCAAGCACAACAAGTGGTCTGCGTGGTTCTTCGCGGGAAACACCCTGCCCGCAGCGCTTAAAGCGGTGGCCGTGGCGGTCGCTGCCACGGACCCCGACCGCGCCGAACGCATCGCGTACGCGACGCCCCACAGGTACACCCGAGGCGCGCTGGCCGCGGTGGCCGCAGCGGTGGCCGCCAACAACCCCGACCGGGCCAAACGCATCGCCGGCACCATCACCGACAAGTCCGCACAAGTGACGGTGCTGATCGCCGCGGCCGCAGCGGCGGCCGACCGGGATCCCGAACACGCCGGCGCCCTGATCAGCGAGGCGGAACAGACCGCGAGCTCGGTCGAACTCGACGCCAGGACGGAGGCACTGACCGGTGTTGCCACCGCAGCGGCCGCCTTCGATCCCGACCGCGCCGAACGCCTCGCCCACGCGATCTTCGACAAGTCCTCGAAGGAGAGCGTGCTGGTCGCCGTCGCCGCGGCGGTGTCCGCCGACGACCCCGACCGCGCCGAACGCATCGCCGGCACCATCACAGACGAGTATTCCCGCGTCAGGGCGCTGGCCAGTATCTCCAGGGCAGTGGCCCTTGCCGATCCCGACCGCGCCCGGCGTATCGCCCGCCGGGCCCCCGGCGCGGCCGTGGCTGAGGTCCTGCACTCGGTCGTACTCGTGGCGGCAGCCCGGCCGACGGCCCTTCAGTGAGGGTCCTGCGACTGGCCGCGATAGATGACGCCAGCGCCTTGGGGCCAACCAGGCATGGCTCCTCGTTCGGGTCGCAATGGTTGGCACCCGGCAGTCGTCGACAGCGGCTGTGCCTGGCCTTCACCGCGGCCGCGCCCGTCGACGACGCCGCGTTGGAAGGGCATCGAGCGCACCGACCGATTCGGCAGCCAGAGGATAGGGGCGGTGGAGTTGTCAGGCGGCTCTACCTGCTAGATCGGGTTGATCGAGCCATTCGTAGAGTTGGGTCGCCCAGGGGTGCTGGGTGTGACCTGCGGCGCGGCTGGGAGGCGGTCGCCCAGCGGCTTCCGCCCGGCTCGGGCCGGACGAAGTACAGAAGCCGGATCAGACGTCGGAAGCCGCGCTGCGCCGAATCGCTGCGACCACCTCACTGGACGCCCGAGGCGAGACCTGCCGTCAGGTGATTGCGGCGACCGCGGCGCCACTCCTGCTCACAGCAGGCCGAACGACTTCAGGACCCGGCGCCGACCCGGCGTCGGGTGCGCCGGGACGTACAGGTAACAGGCCCCGCCCGTACCGCTCCCGACTTTGCCGTTCGGGTCGTAGCGCTTGGTGCGGAGCCAGATGTTCTCCACAGGGGACCCAGTCCACTACGACCTGCCACAGAGCCCCCGCAGCCTGAGAGGTGGCCTGCCTCGCGAACTGCCTGGTATCGCGGCGGGCCAGCCACAGTGACCAGCCGCGGCGCCGACAGCGGTACTCGACACCCGGTGCGTCAGTCGGGATTCCTCGTGCCGCCGGCCTGCCGCGCGGCGTAGCGGCGGGCCTTGGCCCGGTTGCCACACACTCGCATCGAGCACCAGCGGCGGCTGCGGTTCTTCGAGGTATCCCAGAAGACCCAGGCACAGGCGTGCTCGGAGCAGCGCTTCAGCCGTGCCGCCTCGCCGGTGACCGACAGCTCGCTCCAGGCGATCGCGAGCACCCCGAGGGCCTTCCTGGTCGCCGAGAGGTGTGGAGCAGGGGAGAGTGCGCTGGGGGTGCCGACTCCGATGGTGACCACGACGGGCAGTTCGCGCAGCGCCTCGGTCGCCTCGTGCAGGAGCGTCGGGTCCGCGGAGTCTCCCACGTGGGCACCCAGTTCCTCACGCATGCCCGCCCGCAGACGCAGGCACAGGGTGTGGTCCTGCGCTCCGACGCGTTCGCGGCCCCGCAGGAGCCCCTGCCCCCTCAGCCATGCGTCGAGCTTGCGGGCCGTGTCCAGGTCGTCGGTCCCGCACTCGACGTCGACGGTGTTGGCGAATACCTGGACCAGCTGAGCCGATGCCGGCGCGTCGGGCATGAGCCACCTCCTGGTACGGCCTCCACCTTACAGCGACTAACCGGCTATCGGCTTGACCGGGTAGAGAAGGAGGCCGTTCCGTGCCAGACTCAACGTCCCGGTTAACCACTAAAACCGTTAGACGGTTAGGGGAAGACTGATGAGCGATCACAGCGTCGACACCACGCAAGCGCCGGTGGCGCTCGTCGACCGCTTGGCGGCGACCGCACCGAGCACCACGCACTCCCCGCCGCGCCGCGGCACGCGGAACACCGTCGTCCTCCTCGTCTTCACCGCGGTCACCAACCTCGCGGACGGCGTCACCAAGATCTCGCTGCCCCTCATGGCCACCCGAGCCTCTGGCTCACCGGCTCAGGTCTCCGCGGTGTCCCTCACACTGTCCCTGCCCTGGCTGTTGGCCGCCCTCCATGTCGGGGTCCTGGTCGACCGCGTCGACCGGCGCCGCCTGCTGTGGGCGGCCAACGCCCTGCGGCTGATCGCGCTCGGTTCCCTCATCCCGATCGCGGCAGCCGATGCCGTCACCATCCCGGTGCTCTGCGCCACCGGAACGGTTCTGGGCGTCGCCGAAGTCATCGCCCTGACCTCGGCTTCGGCCTTGATCCCGGCCCTGACCCCGCCGGAGGGAAGGGAGCGCGCCAACACCTGGATCGCCGGCGCCGAGACGGTCTGCAACGAGTTCGCCGGCCCCTTCGTCGGCGGCCTGCTGCTCGCGGCGGGAACCGGCGTTGCCCTCGGTGCCACCTGGTTGTCCTACCTGGCCGCCTCGCTCGTCGTGATTCTGCTCGTCGGCCGGTTCCGGGCGAGCCGGCAGGGGGCCGCGCAGGCCGCCCCCGAGACCGTCCATGTGCAGATCGTCGAAGGTCTGCGCTACCTGTGGCGGCACCTGCTGTTGCGCACCATGGCCCTCATCCTGACCGCCCTGTGCGCCTGCTGGGGTGCCTGGCTCGCGCTGATGCCACTGTTCGCCACCTCCGTGATGCAGCTGAACTCGCGCGAGTACGGCACTTTGCTGAGCGCCCTGGGCGTCGGCGGCCTCGTCGGTGCGCTGGCCGTCACCTGGCTCAACCGGTTCTTCGGCCACCGCTGGGTCATGTTCGCGGACCTGGCCGGCACCTTTGCGATGATGGCCGTACCCGCGCTGACGACCCGTCTGTGGGCAGTGGCCGTGTCCGCTTTCCTGGGCGGCATGGGCGGCATCCTGTGGACGGTGAACGCCCGGACCCTGTCGCAACGCCTCGTGCCTGACGCGATGCTCGGCCGGTACGGAGCTGTCAGCCGGCTGTTCAGCTGGGGAGCCATGCCGGTGGGCGCTGGTCTCATGGGCCTGTTCGCCGAATGGTTGGGCCTGCGGGTCGCTTTCGGCATCTTCGCCGTGTCGGTCGCCCTCACTGTCCCGCCCTTCCTGCGTGTCCTGACACGGCCCGCGCTGGCGGAGGCGTTCGGCGGACAGGGTGCCTGAGGTGCGACGGCGCGCCGTTGGCCATGCAGAAGAGGAGGCCGGGGAGCCGGCCTCCTCTTCTGCATGGACCCCACTGATGAGCACCCTCGGGGAAAGGGCCGTGTTCAAACCCTTCGATGGGTGTGCATCTGAACCGTTGCGGTGGTCCAGTACGCCCCCGCACCTGGACGGTCAGGAACCCCTGCCGTCACATGGTTGGACCGGCGACCGTGGCGACGTACCTGCTCACAGCAGGCCGAACGACTTCAGGACCCGGCGCTGACTCGGCGTCGGGTGCGCCGGGAAGTAGAGGTAACAGACCCCGCCCGTACCGCTCCTGACCTTGCCATTTGCGTCGTAGCGCTTGGTGCGGAGCCAGATGTTCTCCAAATGGGAGGGCGCTAAAAGGAGCCCCTGTACGCCGCTCCCCTGCTGCTCCAGTGCATGGTGGAAGCGGGCTGTCTCGGCCGCAAGAACCGGCTCGGGTTTCTACCCGTACTGACCCCCTCGGTCGCCCCGGAAGGCGACCGAGGCGTAGCGGTCGTCCTCCGGGGCGGCCGAGGATCGCAACCCCGGCGGCCGTGTCCCCGCGAACACCATCTTCGTCGATGAGATCGACGCGCTCGGCGGCCGCCGCAGCGGGGTGGGCATACAGGTGTCCAACAACCAGCGTGAGCAAACGTTGAACCAGCTGCTGTCGGAGATGGACGGCTTCGACCCGTCCGAGGGCATCGTCGTGCTCGCCGCCACCAACCGTCCCGAAGTCCTGGATCCGGCACTGCTACGGCCGGGCCGCTTCGACCGCCAAGTCGTCATTCCCCTGCCGACGCTGGCCGAGAGGGCGGCGATCCTGGCGGTGCACTGCCAGGGAAAGCACCTCGGCGAGGATGTCGACCTCTCGGTGGTGGCCCGCGGGACGCCGGGCCTTTCGGGAGCAGACCTGGCCAATCTGGCCAACGAGGCGGCGATCGGAGCCGTACGGGAGGGTCACAAGATCATCGCGGCGAGCGATTTCGATGCCGCGCGTGACCGGATCCTGCTCGGCCGCCGCGAAGCCGCACCCGACTCCGCCGCCGAGCGCGGACCCGGTCGTCTCCGAGGTGCCGGTCGCCCAGTGGCAGCGGATCGTCGAGGTCGGTGCCTGGCCCGAGGCTGCCCCGCCGGCCGCGAGGACCTGCGGCTGGTGACGCCGTCTGGCAGACGTTCATCGAGGAGGGCTGGATCTGGCAGAACATCGAGGTCCCCGACTACATGCACTTCGGCACCGGCTACCCGTCGGCCCCCTACGAAGGGCCTGGCGTGTCTTTCGCATCCGGGTTCACATGCCAGGGGCAGGGCTCCGCCCCTGTTTCGATGGCGCATCACGCGGAGTGCATGTGTGTGCTACTGCTCGTGACGCTCATTCAGGGGCTGGTTCTGATGGCATGTCAGCTACAGTGAAGGGCCGGTCAGGGGTCTTCCGTGGCAGATTGTTCGGTTCAAGAGTCCTGGTCGGGGTCGGTCTTTCCTGGACTGGCAGTTTCAGGTGGAGCTTGTATCCGCCGTCGGCTGTGGATCCGGCGGCGATGGTGCCGCCGAGGAGTTCGGCGCGTTGGCGCAGGCCGATGAGGCCGTGGTGGGCGCTGGGCAGGGGCAGCGCGGGTCGGGTGGGGGCAGCGTTGCTGACGGTGGTGTGGATGGCGCCGTCCCTGTGATGGATGCATACCTTCGCCGTGGCGCCGGGGGCGTGTTTGCGGACGTTGGTAAGGGCTTCCTGGACGGTGCGATAGACAGCGCGTTGAACGGCGGGCGGAAGGTCTTCGGACAGGTCCGTCTCCAGTTCCGCTTCGATGCCGCTGCCGCCGACCAGTCGCTGCAGGTCGGCGAGGGACGGCTGGGGGGTGAGCTCCGTGGGACGGCTGTCGGACGCACGCAGCACGCTGACCATGTGTCGCAGTTCGTTCAGGGTCTGCACGCTGAGCCGTCGGATCGTGGCCGCGGCCTCTTTGGTCTCGGTGTCAGGGCTGCCCACCTGGAGCACTCCGGCCTGCACGGCGATGAGGCTGACCTGGTGGGAGACCACGTCATGCATCTCTCGGGCAAGCTGTGCGCGTTCCTTCGCCAGGATGCTCTGGGCGGTGAGCAGCCGTTCGTGCTCGCGGGCTTCGAAGATCTCGTCGAGGCGCAGGGACAGTTCGCGCCGGGCGTGTACGAGTTGCCCCAGGAACACAGGGGCGGCCGCGGTGGCCAGGGTGTAGGTGAGGTGGACCAGGCTATGGGTCTGAGCGAGTTCGGAGGCCTGCAGGGACGACCACGGCCAGGGCAGGAAGTCGGTGATCGCGTAGGCCAGGGCGCAGCCGGCCAGCAGGGTGCGGTGGCGGCTGAGTGAGGAAAGCGTGTACAGCGCGGCCATCGTGGCGAACACCGCATTGGTGACCACGGCGGTGGGGAGTGTGAGCACGAAGGCCGTCAGTGGCAGGAGGCGACGCAGCACGAGGGCGAACGCGGCGAGCAGCGCGCAGGCCATGGCCGCGTGCTCCTCGACGTCAATGTTGACCCACGCGTCCGCCAGCGACGCCCCGACGAGGGCGGCGTCCAGTAGCGGAGCCGGTGGATGCCGGAGGTTCATCGGGTGCCCCCGTCCTGCGGTGGCGTGAGAAGGCCCGCGCGTTCCGCGATCAGAGCCGCCTGGACGCGGCTGGTGACCTGCAGTTTGCTGAAAACGGCGCTGACATGGCCTTTGACGGTGCCGGTGCTCAGGTGCATCCGTTCGCCGATGTCGGTGTTGGCGAGTCCTTCGGCCAAGAACACAAGGACGGCACGCTCACGCTCGGTCAGCCGGGAAGCAAGGTGGACGGCGGAGGGCTCGCGCGCGCCCCCGTCGAGGTAGCCGTCCACCACTGTACGAGTGACCGCGGACGACAGTACGGTCCCGCCGCCGGCCAGGGTTCGCACAAGGTAGGGAAGGTGCTCGGGGTCGGTGTCCTTGAGCAGAAACCCAGCGGCACCCGAGCGCAGTGCGGTCGCCACGTATTCGTCGGTGTCGAATGTGGTGAGCATGGCCACCACCGGTGGGTCCACTATGCGCTGGAGGTCGGCCAGAATGGTCAGCCCGTCCACGTCGGGCATCCGGATGTCCAGCAGGACGACATCAGGGTGCAGCACCCGCACCGTCCGGACAGCCTGACCGCCGGGGACCGCCGCCACGACCTCGATATCGTCCACAGTGTTGAGGATGTGCGTGAAACCCATGCGGATCAGGGCTTCGTCGTCGACCACCAGTACCCGGATCACGTGCGCTCCGCTCGTCGCATGCCCGCCGTTCCATCCATACCCCATTCGGAGCTGTCCGCCGGCGGGCCGGCTGCGTTTCGCATCAGTTGGCCGCGCGGTTCCAGCCGGTCGGCGGGGGTGACTGCAGCCGGTCGGCGGGGTGCCTTCGGAATCCCGGCAGGGTGACTCGGACCGGTACTCGGTCAACCCTGAAGATATGACGCAGATTGCACCGCCGACTGTGCCGACACAGGTGTCACACGAGCGTGAGGCGGATCCCTCCCTCGCCTCGCTCGACAGGCAGCCGACGGGCCGACTGATCGGTATCGACCTGGCCCGTGGGCTCGCGGTCTTCGGCATGTACTCCGCCCATGTCGGCCCCGACGTGACTGTGGGCGGACCGGTGGGGTTCCTGCTGGAGATGGCGCGGGGCCGCTCCTCCGCGCTCTTCGCGCTGCTCGCGGGCTTCTCGCTCGTCATCATCACCGGCCGTCCACACCCACGGACTGGGTGTTCCGGCCGTCAGGCAGTGGTCAGGATCGTGATCCGAGCCGTCGTCCTGGCCGCGCTCGGCTACGCCCTGACCTCCCTGGACACTCAAGTCGACGTGATCCTCAGCTTCTACGGGCTGCTCTTCCTGACCGTCCTTCCCTTGTACCGGTTGCGGGCAAGGACGCTCGCGCTCATCGCCGCCGCAGGTGCGTTGATCCTGCCCCAAGTCCTTTACGTGGTAAGGAAGTCGATCGAGGAAGGGAACTGGGCGGAGACCTTCGCGGCCCGGGACCCGCTGGCCCGGATCAGCGGCACGGACGGCCTTGTAGAACTGATGTTCACCGGGGAATATCCGATCCTCACCTGGACGCCGTTCCTGGTCGCGGGTATGGCCGTTGCCCGACTCGACCTCACTCGGTCGGGTATTCGATCCCGGCTGGCCCTCACCGGTGCGGTCCTCGCCCTGCTCGGCTACGGAGGCTCCTGGCTGGCCCTGCGGCTGGTCCCTCACACGCTTTCCGCGGTCGCGGCCGCCACGGCCAGCGGTTCCGCGTCGTCCGCGTGGTGGTCCGACACCATCGGCGAACCCGAGGACGGCACCCCGCTCGCCTGGCTGCTGGTGGCCGCACCACACAGCCAGACGACCTTCTCCATCCTCGGCAACACGGGCGTCGCCCTCGTAGCGGTGGTCGCGTGCCTCACCGTCGCCGACCGAATGCCGCGCCTCACACGCCTGGCCACGCCCGTCGCAACGGTAGGCATGACAGCACTGACTGCGTACGTCCTGCACATCGTCGCCCTCTGGTTCTTCACCGACGTTTGGCACGTGGCCGTGATCGAGGACACGACCATGTCTGCCTTGCCAGTGCTGCTCGGCTTCATCGCGGTCACCACACTCCTGGCGACTGTGTGGACCCGCCTGTTCCGGCGTGGCCCCCTGGAGTACCTGCTCCATGCTGCCACCCGGCCCGCACGGCACATCAAGTAGACGTCGCGCGGGCCAACTTGGCAGACGCCACTGCAACTGGGTGTGGTGTCCCGCGACCGCGAGCACCGTGCGCGCCCGGCCGGGCGGGGCGAAGACATCGAGGGCCTGTACGCGCGTTGGCACCGGGAGGGGGCAGCCCTCCATACGATCGAGTCCCGCCACATCGTCCTTTCAGCCCTCTTCACCCACGCTGCACGTCACAGGCAGATATCCGGCAACCCGGTGAAGCAGGCCGAGAAGTTGGACAACCCTGTCATCCCTGTCGATGACAGGAGCCTTCCCAGCTTCGAAGAAATCGCAGCCCTGGCTCAGGAGATCGGCCCTCGCCTGTCTCCCGCCACATGGCTCACGACCTGTTGCGGACTTCGCATCGGGGAATCCTTGGGAGTGTTCACCGAAGACGTTCACGGCGGCACCCTGCGAATAAGGAGGGAGGTGATTCGCTACAAGGGGACCGATGGAAGGTGCACAGCCCGGTATGCCCCTTTGAAGCACCGAAAAGAAGGTGAGTGGCGCGATATACCCGTGCCCGCTTCCCTTCAGCCTTTCGTCGAAGGACTTCCGGTCCGCAACGCAAGCGGCGGCCTGCCTTACCCCGATCTCCTGCGTAAGTCGCGGGATCGGGCCATCAGGAGGCTCGGGCTACCCGAATACAACCCGCACGACGTGCGACACACATGGACCACCGTGACCTCGACGAGCGGCGTGTCCATCCACGAAAGTCTCTCGCCGACTCGGACATCGCTCGATCAAGGTCACGGTGGACCAGTACGGCCCCTTCACCCGGGACGGTCGGGAACGCTGCCGTCAGGTGGTGGAGGCGGCCGTGGCGCCGCACCTGCTCACAGCAGGCCGAACGACTTCAGGACCCGGCGCTGACTCGGCGTCGGGTGCGCCGGGAAGTACAGGTAGCAGACGCCGCCCGTACCGCTCCTGACCCTGCCGTTCGCGTCGTAGCGCTTGGTGCGGAGCCAGATGTTCTCCCACTCCTGGCGCTTGTAGACCCGGCGCACGGCGTCGTTGTTCGGCGAGGCCGGGTCGTTCGCGATCACATCGCCGTCCTCGGTGAACCCGATCACGGTCATCAGGTGGCCCGACGTCCCGTACCCGGCGCCGGTCAGCTCCTCCTTGAGGAAGGACTGCGACGTGATGGCCGGGATGCCCGCCCGGATCAGCGTCTCCAGGTCCGTCAGCGAGCTCAGCCGGGTCACCGCCGCGCTCAGCTCGTCGTACGTCGCGGCGTACGCGGCGTTGAACGGCCAGTTGCCGCAGCCCTCGTACTGGTAGTCATAGGTGGACCTGGCGGCGTGGCAGACCTGCGGGTCGGCCAGGGCGGGATCGACCCAGGCCAGGTCCTCGGCGCTGGGCTTGCGCCCCCAGTACTCGATGATCATCTGCGAGGAGGTGGGGCTGCACCAGGCCTCGCCGCCGTTGTCGTACTCCGGGTACTGGCCCACATGCACGTTCTGCGAGTACCGCGGCACCGGCAGCTCCCGAACGAGGCCGGGGGTGCTGGCGGGCACGGTGAAACGGGCCGGGATGTCGGACGCCATCGCGCCGACCCGCCAGACGGTGGGCGTGACGCGGGTGCCCTGGGTGCGGTGGAGGGTGAGCCGCAGCCGGTAGGAGACCAGCCGCAGCCCGCTCGCGGCGTCGTCCACGGAGAAGGTGTCGGTCCAGATGGAACTCTTGCCGTCGCCCTGGTCGTCGACGGACGTCCGGCGGATGTCCCCGTCGCCCGCGGCCCAGCGGCCCATCACGTACCAGGGCGTGGCGGTGTCGTCCGAATAGCTGCCCTGGAGCTCGATCTGGATCCAGGTGCCTGCCGGGGTGTCGGCGTTCCACGAGGCGATCACCTCGGTCGCCGGCACGGCGGACCGGTGGACCGGCGAGGTCCAGGTCGCGTACTCCCAGGTGGCGGTCTGGCCGGTGTGCGGGTCGGTGTAGTCGGTGACCCCCTCGGCGTGGCCGATCACCAGACCGGGCCGGCGGCCCGCGACGGCCCGGGTCCCGGCGCCGGAACCACAGCGCCAGTCGGTGTACGTGTGCCAGAAGTGGTTGTCCACCAGGGAGGCGGCTCCATCCGTGGCGGCGGAGCGCGGGGCGGCCGCCTCCGGAGCGGCGGACCGAGCGGCGGCGGTTGCGGAGTTGGCGGTGGACACCGTGCCGGCGGTGACAGCGGCCGCGATCGCGGCGTTCAGCACGGTCCTGCGCGAGGTCGGACTGTTCATGGGCAAAAGACCCCCGGTCGTCAGCGGAATGGGGCGGCAGGTGCACGACAGTGCGCCAACTATTACGGGTTGCGGCCCGATTCGGCCAGTGATTCGGGCCGCACCGGGGCAACCAATATTGGTCTGGTCCACTGGCGTGACCTGCGCTTCCCTCTCATCTGTCCATAAGCTGGGCACATGAACGACCTCTCGCCCCTCGCCGCCCGACTCCGCACCCTGGCGCCGTCCTGCGGACCGGTGCGGTTGATCGGCGTCGACGGTCACGCGGGGTCGGGGAAGAGCACCTTCGCGTCCCGTCTCGCGGCCGCGCTCGGCGATGCCCCCGTACTGCACCTCGACGACCTGGCCACCCACGCTTCCTTCTTCGCCTGGGTGGACCGGCTGCAGGCGCAGGTGATCGAGCCGATGTCGCGCGGCGAGTGCGCGCGTTACGCACCGTACGACTGGAGCACGCGGACGCTCGCGGCCCCGCGCAGCCTGGAGCCCGCACCGGTCGTCCTGATCGAGGGCGTCGGGGCGGGCCGTCGCGCACTGCGGCCGCATCTGGCCCGGCTGCTGTGGATGGACCTCGCCGCCGCGGAGTCCTGGGAGCGCGGCCGCCGCCGGGACGGACCGGCACTTTCCGCCTTCTGGGACGGGTGGACGGCGGCCGAGACGGAGCATTTCTCGGCCGATCCTTCGCGCCCTCACGCAGAAACTCTGATCCTGCAGGGGCCAGTGGGATACAAGTGGCTGGATAGGCCCGTCAAGGCAGCACGAGCGAACCATCTCGTCACGGAGAGTGAACACTTGGGCCGTCGTGATGAGTGATGAGAAAACGGCCCGGAAGTGCCCCAACTCCGCTTGACCCGGGGGCGGTACAGGTCTTACGTTCTCAATGTGCGGCTTTTCGAAGCCTCCACAAACACGAAGCCCCCGGTTGTTCCCCCGTGATCGGGGGCTTCGTTCTGCCCTCACTCCCGTTGCCCGTCACCTGTTCGACGGATTCCGCTCACCCTCGGTCACGGTCATCCTTCGGCCTGCGATCCTCTTAGTCGCGCACTCCCTGCGCAGGTACGATGCCTCCCGGTGCGGTCAAGTGCCGTGCGTGGCACGGCGATTCGGCATGCCTCGGCGGGCAGGCCGTGCGGCGCGACATCCTGGTGGCACGGTTTGTGGGGGACCAGATGGACATCGGCACACAGGGTGCGCAGGCCCCGGCCGACCTCGCCTGGCTGCGCGGCGTGGACGCCTACACGATGGGCGCCTACCCCCAGGCCGAGGAGGAGTTCCGGGCTGCGGTCCGGATCGATCCCGGCATGGCGGACGGCTGGCTCGGCCTCCACGCCCTCAGGGTCGACACCACGACGGCGCTGCTGCGCATGTACCGCCACCGTGAGCGCTTCGGTGAACAGCGCGCCCGCCATCGACGCACGCTCAACTCCTGGTACTGGCTCGGCTGGTGGGTGCAGCCGGTGCTGGAGAGCACACGCGACCTCCTGCTCGCGCACGCCTCGCACTGGCTGGACGGCCGCCATGTGCCCGAGCTGGACCGCGCGCTGGCCGGTCTGCCGCCGGTGGACACCGACCCGCAGGTGCGCTTTCTGCACGCCTGCCGCTCCTACCTGGTCAAGGACTGGGAACAGCTCGTCCGCAACACCGATCAGCTGATCGACGACCCGTTACTCGGTATCGAGGCGGGGCTGTTCGGCGGGATGGCGCGGGTTCGGCTGGAGATGTACGGCCAGGCGGAGCCCCTGCTCTCCGCCGCGCTGATGCGCTGCCGCAGCGAGCAGCCGCAGCGCAAGGAACTGCGCTACTGGCTGGCACGCGCCCATGAGGGAACCGGCCGCAGCGCGGCCGCCCTGCCGCTCTACCGTGCGGTGCACCGGATCGACCCGGCGTTCATGGACACCTCGGCCCGGCTCGCCGCGATCGCGGACTACGACGGTCTCGACGAGGGCGACGAGGCGATCGGCCTGACCACCGTGTCCCTGGGCGGGTTCGGCTCGGACACGGTGACGGAGGCGCAGCCGGACGGGGACGCGCCGGTCGGCACCGGGCTCGCGGACGGCCGGGAGCTGCGGCCGGGCGGCGAGACCCCGGGGCTCATGGGGATCGGGGTGCCGCCGTCCGGCGGGGCGCGGCGGAAGACCGCGGTGCCCGGCCAGCCGGTGGTCCCCTTCCCGGCCGGGCCCAGTGATCCGGTGCTGCTTGCCGAGGCGCTGACGGAGCTGGAGAGGATGGTCGGCCTGGAGCCCGTCAAACGCCAGGTCAAGGCCTTGTCCGCGCAGCTGAACATGGCACGGCTGCGGGCCGGCCAGGGGCTCCCGGTGCAGCCTCCGAAGCGCCATTTCGTCTTCTCCGGCCCTTCGGGCACCGGCAAGACCACGGTGGCCCGCATCCTCGGCCGGGTCTTCTACGCACTCGGTCTGCTGGGCGGCGACCATCTCGTCGAGGCGCAACGGGCGGACCTGGTCGGCGAGTTCCTCGGCCAGACGGCCGTCAAGGCCAATGAGCTGATCGACTCGGCGCTCGGCGGGGTCCTCTTCGTCGACGAGGCGTACAGCCTCTCCAACACCGGTTACAGCAAGGGGGACGCATACGGCGACGAGGCCCTCCAGGTCCTCCTCAAACGCGCGGAGGACAACCGGGACCATCTCGTCGTCATCCTCGCGGGCTACCCGGAGGGCATGGACCGGCTGCTGGCCACCAATCCGGGGCTCTCCTCACGCTTCACCACCCGGGTGGACTTCCCGAGCTACCGCCCGCCGGAGCTCACGGCCATCGGAGAGGTGCTGGCGGCGGAGAACGGCGATGCCTGGGACGAGGAGTCCCTGGAGGAGCTGCGCTCGATCAGCGGCCATGTGGTCGAACAGGGTTGGATCGACGAGCTGGGCAACGGGCGGTTCCTGCGCACCCTGTACGAGAAGAGCTGCGCCTACCGTGATCTGCGGCTCTCCGGCTGTACGGCCGTCCCGAGCCGGGACGATCTGGCCACGTTGCGGCTGCCGGACCTGATGCAGGCCTACGGCGAAGTGCTCTCCGGCCGCGGGCCGGTGGGCCGGGGGCCGCAGGAGCCGCCGCCCCTGTGAGAGCGGTCCGGACGGTCGGCCATACGGGCCGGGCCGGTCGGAGCGCGAAGGCCTGGGCCGGTCCGAGGAATCCCGCCGCGAGCGCGCGACGCCCTGCGGGCGCACGGCGGGATCCGTCGGACGCCCCCTGACCGACCGACTAACGGACCGACGCGGCGAGCTCGCCGTAGCCGGTCGTCGTCTCCGCCGTCCGGCGCGGTACCGAGACCCGGTGAGCCGGGTCGCGTACCTCACCGACCAGCATCTCCAGCACGTCCTCCATGGCGACCAGGCCCAGGATCCGGCCCGACGCGTCGGCGACCTGCGCCAGATGCGTGGCGGCGCGCCGCATCACGGTCAGGGCGTCGTCGAGGGGCAGTTCGGCCCGGACGGTCGCCATCGGGCGCCACACGTGCTGGGGAACGGCCCGCTCGCCGTCCTCCAGTTCGAGGACGTCCTTGACGTGCAGATAGCCCATGAACGGGCCGCCGCCCTCCGCGCACACGGGAAAGCGCGAGTAACCCGTCCGCACGGTCAGTTCCTCGATCCGGCGCGGGGTGACGGAGGGATCCACGGTCACCAGGGAGGCCCGCCTGAGCAGCACATCGGTGACGGGTCTGCTGCCCAGCTCCAGTGCGTCCTCCAGCCGTTCCTGCGCCTCCGGCTCCAGGAGTCCGGCCTGCCCGGAGTCCTCGACGAGCCGGTTGAGCTGTTCGCTGGTGATGACCGCCTCCACCTCGTCCTTCGGTTCGACGCCGAAGAGCCGGAGCACCGACCGGGCGCAGGCGCCCAGTGCGGAGGTGACCGGGCGGCAGACGCGGGCGAAGCCGACGAGGCCGGGGCCGAGCCAGAGCGCGGTCTTCTCCGGTGCGGCCATCGCGAGGTTCTTCGGGACCATCTCGCCGATCACGAGATGGAGGAAGACCACGAAGACGAGTGCCAGGACGTAGCCGAGCGGGTGGACGAGGCCGTCGGGCAGGTGGACCGCGTGGAAGACCGGCTCCAGGAGACGGGCGACGGTCGGCTCGGCGACGGCGCCGAGGGTCAGCGAGCAGACGGTGATGCCGAACTGGGCCGCGGCCATCATCCGCGGCAGGTGCTCCAGGCCGTACAGCGTGCGGCGGGCCCGGCTGGACCCGGCTGCCGCCAGGGGTTCGATCTGGCTGCGCCGTACGGAGACGAGGGCGAACTCGGCACCGACGAAGAGGCCGTTCGCCAGCACCAGAAGTGCGGCGAAGAGCAACTGGACCAGGCTCATCGCACGGCCTCCAGCGCGTCCCTCGTCATCGGTGTCCGGGTGAGGGGACCGGCCGCCTCGCCCGTGCGGACGAAGCGGACCTTCTCGGCACGGTAGTGACCGACCTGGCGGACGGAGATCCGCCATCCGGGCAGCTCGGCCCGGTCGCCGGGCGCGGGAATGCGTCCCAGCAGGTCGGCGACGAGGCCGGCCACGGTCTCGTACGGCCCGTCGGGTACGTCGAGTCCTATCCGGCGCAGGGTCAGGACGCGGCAGCTGCCGTCGGCGTCCCAGGCCGGGCGGCCGTCCTCGGGGGCGGCGGGGGTCGGTTCGGGCCGGTCGGCGCCTTCGACGGCGTCGTGCTCGTCCCTGACCTCGCCGACGAGCTCCTCGATGATGTCCTCCAGGGTGACGACTCCGGCGGTACCGCCGTACTCGTCGACGACCACGGCGATCGGCTGCTCGTTGCGCAGCCGCTGGAGCAGTTGTCCGACCGGCAGGGTCTCCGGCACCAGGAGGGGCGGTATGGCGATCCGGCCGGCCGAGGTGCGCAGCCGGTCCTCCGCGGGCACGGCGAGCGCGTCCTTGAGGTGGATCATGCCGACGACCTCGTCGATGCGCTCCCGGTACACGGGGAAGCGGGAGAGGCCGGTGGCACGGGTGAGGTTGAGGACGTCCTGAGCGGTTGCCGAGGACTGGAGGGCGCTGACCCTGACCCGTGGGGTCATGACGTGCTGTGCGGTGAGTCCGGCCAGTGACAGGGTCCGCACGAAGAGATCCGCGGTGTCCTGCTCCAGGGTGCCGGCCTCGGCCGAGTGGCGGGCCAGGGAGACGAGTTCGCCGGGGGTCCGGGCGGAGGCCAGTTCGTCGGTGGGTTCGACGCCCAGCAGGCGTACCAGGCGGTTGGCGACGGTGTTCAGCAGGCTGATCACCGGCCGGAGCGCGGCGGAGAACCGGTGCTGGGGACCGGCAACGAAGCGGGCGACCTCCAGCGGGCGGGAGACCGCCCAGTTCTTCGGCACGAGTTCACCGATCACCATCTGGACGGCCGAGGCCACCGTCATCCCGATCACCACGCTGATGCCGGACACGACGCCGTCGGGCAGACCGATCGCGGCGAGGGGGCCGTTCAGCAACTGGGCGAGCGCCGGTTCGGCGAGCATGCCGACGACCAGTGAGGTGATGGTGATGCCCAGCTGGGTGCCGGAGAGCTGGAAGGAGAGTTCCCTGAGGGCTTCGACGACGGTGCGGGCCCGCCGGTCGCCCTCGGCTGCGGCGCGCTCGGCGTCCGGCCGCTCCACCGTGACGAGCCCGAACTCGGCTGCCACGAAGAATCCGTTGGCGAGGATGAGAAGGAATGCTGCGCTCAGAAGCAGCAGGGGGATGGTCATGCCGCCGCCTCCTGGGCAGGGGCGGCGCAGGTACTACCGGACGATCCGTCCATTGCTGGAAGGAGTCACTCCTCGGGTCGCAGGAAGGCCCCGCCGGCCTGATGAGCCTCTCGTGCGGGGCGGGGCGTACAGAACACCACCGTCCTCCAGAGTAATCAAGAACGCACCGTACGGGGCAGGGGGCTCAGCCGTTGTCCCGGCCCGTGCCGTGGTCCTCGACCAGGATGCGGAGCGCACCGGCGTCGCGAATGGCCTGCTGCTTGCCGATCCCCGGCTGGATACCGAGGGCGGGCATGCTGGTCCCGTCGCTCAGGTCGAGAAAGACCCACGGGTCGCCGACGCGCAGGTTGACCCGGAGGATCTCGGCCCAGGAGAGCCGGCGTGTCCGGGTGAGATTGACCACCGTCACCCCGTCCTCGGTCGCGACCACCTTCGGGCGGCTGAGCAGCGCGAGCACGCCGAAGAACAACAGCGCGGTGAAGATGAAGCTGGACCGCTCCCCCGCGCTCAGCTGCTCCAGGCTCAGCGCGATGACGGTGATGACGACGAACATCGCCGCCCCCACGGTCAGCAGCACCACCCGGGTTCGGGTCGGACGGAACGTGACCGGGAGCGCGGGGAGTTCGGGCCGCGCGGCGGGGGCGGACATGGCGTTCTTCTGTCTTCCGGGTGATGCCGGGCCGTCAGAGGCGGCAGGCGTGGATGGCGGTGGTGAGGATGGCGCGGGCGCCGAGGTCGTAGAGATCGTCCATGATCCGCTGGGCCTCGCGGGCCTCGACCATGGAACGGACCGCGACCCAGCCCTCGTGGTGCAGTGGGGAGACGGTCGGCGATTCCAGGCCCGGGGTGAGGGCGACCGCGCGTTCCAGGTGCTCGACGCGGCAGTCGTAGTCCATCATCACGTAGCTGCGAGCGACCAGGACGCCCTGCAGGCGGCGGAGGAACTGCTGCACCTTGGGATCGTCGTCCGGTGCGCCGGTGCGGCGGATGACGACGGCTTCGGACGTCATGATCGGCTCGCCGATCACTTCGAGTCCGGCGTTGCGCAGGCTGGTGCCGGTCTCCACGACGTCGGCGATGATCTGGGCGACACCGAGTTCGATGGCGGTCTCGACCGCGCCGTCGAGGTGGACGACGGAGGCGTTGACGCCGGAGTCGGCGAGGTGCTTGGCGACGATGCCCTCGTAGGAGGTGGCGATCGTCCTGCCGTCGAAGTCCTGCGGCCCCTGCGCCGTGCCGGGCTTGGTGGCGTAGCGGAACGTGGAGCGGGCGAAGCCGAGCTGCAGGATCTCCTCGGCGTCGGCGCCGGAGTCCAGCAGCAGGTCACGGCCGGTGATGCCGATGTCGAGGCGGCCGGAGCTGACGTAGATCGCGATGTCCCGCGGCCTCAGGTAGAAGAACTCGACCTCGTTCTCGGGGTCGACGAGGACGAGTTCCTTGGACTCCTTGCGCTGTTGGTAGCCGGCCTCATGGAGCATCGCCATCGCAGGCCCGGAGAGTGAACCCTTGTTGGGGACGGCGATGCGCAGCATGAACTCAGGTTTCCTTTGCGAGGAGGGATCGTGTCGGGTGTGCGGGCCTGCGGCCGGCTACGGGGTGCTCGGGTCGGGCTCAGAGGTGGGCGTAGACGTCCTCGAGAGAGATCCCGCGGGCGACCATCATCACCTGGACGTGGTACAGCAGCTGGGAGATCTCCTCGGCGGCGGCGTCCTTGCTCTCGTGCTCGGCGGCCATCCAGACTTCGGCGGCCTCCTCGACGACCTTCTTGCCGATGGCATGGACCCCCTTGTCCACCAGCTCTGCGGTGCGGGAGGTGGAGGGGTCGCCGTTGGCGGCCTTGAGCTGCAGCTCGGCGAAGAGCTCTTCGAAGGTTTTGTTCGCCATGATGGTCCCTAGACTACGGGGTCCGAGACCCTCGTTCAGCGCCAGGGCTCGCTGACGGTGCGCAGGGTGGCGGCGGTGGCGACGGCGGCGGTGACCGCTTCGTACCCCTTGTCCTCGTTGGCCCCCTCCCGACCGGACCGGTCCAGCGCCTGCTCCTCGTTATCGCACGTGAGTACGCCGAAGCCGATCGGGACCCCGGTGTCGACGGCGACCTGGGTCAGGCCGTTGGTGACGCCCTGGGAGACGTACTCGAAGTGCGGGGTGCCGCCGCGGATGATCACGCCGAGGGCGACGACCGCGTCGTAGCCGCGGCCGGCCAGGACCTTGGCGACGACGGGGAGCTCGAAGCTGCCGGGTACGCGCAGCAGGGTGGGCTCGTCGATGCCCAGCTCGTTCAGGGCGCGCAGGGCGCCGTCGACGAGGCCGTCCATGATCTTCTCGTGCCACTGGGCGGCGACGACCGCCACGCGCAGGTCACCGCAGTTGCGTACGGACAGTTCGGGTGCGCCCTTGCCACTCATGGTTCTCCTACCGCTCGTTTCGGTGGTCGTTCACTGGTTGCCGCAGGTCGGCGCCGTGGCGGCGTCGAGCCACGGAAGGTCGTGCCCCATGCGGTCGCGCTTGGTGCGCAGGTACCGCAGGTTGTGTTCGCCCGGTTGGACGGGCATCGGCTCGCGGCCGGTGACGGCCAGACCGTGCCGCTGGACCGCGGCCGTCTTGTCGGGGTTGTTCGTCATCAGTCGCAGACTGTGGACGCCGAGGTCCTTGAGGATCTGGGCGCCGGCCGCGTAGTCCCGGGCGTCGGCGGGCAGGCCGAGCTCCAGGTTGGCGTCGAGCGTGTCGATGCCGCGCTCCTGGAGTTCGTAGGCACGCAGCTTGGACAGCAGGCCGATGCCGCGGCCCTCGTGGCCGCGCAGGTACACGACGACACCGCGACCCTCCTCGGTGATCCGGCGCATGGAGGCGTGCAGCTGGGGGCCGCAGTCGCAGCGCTGCGACTGGAAGATGTCACCGGTCAGGCACTCGGAGTGGACCCGGACCAGTATGTCGTCGCCGTCCCCGATGTCGCCGTGAACGAGTGCGACATGTTCGACGCCGTCGGCGGTGGAACGGTAGCCGTACGCGGTGAACGTGCCGAAGCCCGTCGGCAGCCGCACCTCGGCCTCACGGCGGACGGTCGGCTCCGAGGTGCGGCGGTAGGCGACCAGATCCTCGATGGAGATGATCGTGAGGCCGTGCTTGCGGGCGAACGGAACCAGCTCGGGCAGCCGCAGCATCACACCGTCCTCGCCGGCGATCTCGACGATCGCCCCGGCGGGCCGCAGCCCCGCGAGCCGGGCGAGGTCGACCGCGGCCTCGGTGTGGCCGTTGCGCACCAGCACCCCACCGGGGCGGGCGCGGAGCGGGAAGACGTGGCCGGGCCGTACGAAGTCACCGGGTCCGGCCTCGCCGCCGGCCAGCAGCCGGAGCGTGGTGGCCCGGTCCGAGGCGGAGATGCCGGTGGTCACGCCGTGGGCCGCCGACGCGTCGACGGAGACGGTGAACGCGGTGCGCATCGACTCGGTGTTGTGGTCGACCATCTGCGGGAGTTCGAGCCGTTCCAGCTCGTCGCTCTCCATGGGTGCGCAGATCAGACCACGGCACTCGCTCATCATGAACGCGACGATCTCGGGGGTGACCTTCTCCGCCGCGACGACGAGGTCGCCCTCGTTCTCCCGGTCCTCGTCGTCGACGACCACCACGGGCCGTCCGGCGGCGATGTCGCGGATCGCCTGCTCGACGGGGTCGAGGCCCAGGTCCTCGACGGGGATCTCGTGCTCCCGGTGCAGCCAGGTGGGCTGGGCAGTCATGCCGTGGCTCCTTCCAGAGCGGGTGTCCGCGAACGCAGCCACCAGTCGCGCATGCCCCACAGGACGAGGGCGCCGTAGACGACGTAGATGAGACCGGAGAAGGCGAGACCGCTGTGGAAGTTCAGCGGCACACCGACCAGGTCGACGAGGAGCCAGGCGAACCAGAACTCGACCATGCCGCGGGCCTGGGCGAGCATCGCCACGAGCGTGCCCGCGAAGATGTACGCGTCCGCCCACGGGCTCCAGGAGAGGGAGGGGAACGCGGTGAACAGGCCACCGACCGCGAGTGTGCCGACCGCGGCGCCGCCCAGCAGGTAACCGCGTTCGCGCCAGGTGGCGAACCGTACGGCGAGGGAGCCGTCCTGGGCCTGCCGCTTGCCCCGGGTCCACTGCTGCCAGCCCCATACGGCCACGGCGATGACCACGAGCTGCTTGCCCACGCTTCCCGCCTGGTGCACCGACGCGTTGGCGGCGACCAGCACGACACCGGACAGGAGCTGGGCGGGCCAGGTCCAGATCGAACGGAGCCAGCCCAGGGCCAGTGCGAAGAGACCGACCGTGTTGCCGATCATGTCGGACCAGATGATGTGCTGCCCGAGGACGGTGAACGCCTCGGAGTTCAGCCAGTTCAGCGCGGTCACTTCACCGGCTCCTCGGGCTCCTGCGCGGTGGTGCCGAGCAGCCGCTCGACGTACTTCGCGATGACGTCCACCTCCAGGTTGACCGGGTCGCCGGGCTTCTTGATGCCGAGCGTGGTCAGCGCGAGGGTGGTGGGGATGAGGCTGATGGTGAAGTAGTCGGGTCCGGCGTCCACGACGGTCAGGCTGACGCCGTCGACGGTGATCGACCCCTTCTCCACCACGTAGCGGGACAGGTCCGCGGGCAGGGAGATCTTCACGATCTCCCAGTTCTCGGAGACCTTGCGCTCGACGATGTGGCCGGTGCCGTCGACGTGGCCCTGGACGATGTGGCCGCCGAGCCGGCCGCCGACCGCCATGGGGCGCTCCAGGTTGACCCGGGAACCGACCGACAGGGCGCCGAGGCTGGACCGGTTCAGTGTCTCGGCCATCACATCGGCGGTGAACTCGTGCTCGGCGAAATCGACGACGGTGAGGCAGACGCCGTTGACGGCGATGGAGTCGCCGTGCTTGGCGCCTTCGGTGACGAGGGGACCGCGCAGGCGGAAGCGGGAGGCGTCGCCGAGTTTCTCGACAGCGGTGACTTCGCCCAGTTCTTCGACAATTCCGGTGAACACTCAGTTTTCCTTCCGGACGGGGCCGGGGACGGCGGTGATACGCAGATCGGGGCCGATACGGACGGTCTCGGTCACGTCGAGCCGCAAGGCCTGGGCCATGGTGGAGATTCCGGCGTCGGCGAGGGCCGCGGGGCCCGCACCGAGGAGCACGGGGGCGAGATAGCCGACGACCTTGTCGACCTGTCCCGCCGCGACGAAGGCCCCGGCCAGGGTCGGGCCGCCTTCGAGGAGCACGGAACGGACGCCCCGCCCGTACAGGGCGGTGAGCAGTGCGGGGATGTCCAGGCCGCGGCCGGTCGTGGCGCGCGGCAGCCGCAGGACGGCGGCCTCGGGGAGATGGCGGGCGTCGGCGTCGTCGGCGACGGCGATCAGGGTGGGAGCGGTGCCGTCGAGGACTCGGGCTCCGGGGCGCACGGCGGTGGCGTCGGTGTCGACGACGACCCGCAGGGGCTGGACGGCGCCTTCGACGCCCCGGGCACCGAGCTGCGGGTCGTCGGTGCGGGCAGTGCCGGAGCCGACCACGACGGCGTCGGCCTGGGCGCGCAGCCGGTGGACGTCGGCGCGGGACTCGGCGGAGGTGATCCAGCGGCTGCTGGCGTCGGCGGCGGCGATCCGGCCGTCGAGCGTCGCGGCATACTTCCACAGCACGTAGGGGCGGCCCAGACGCACCGAGGTCAGCCAGGCCGCGTTGCCGGCCTCGGCCTCGTCCGCCAGGAGGCCCTGTTCGGCCTCGACCCCGGCCGCGCGCAGGGTGTCCGCGCCTCCGGTGGCCTGTGGGTTCGGGTCGCCGACCGCATAGACGACCCGGGTGACACCGGCCTCGACGAGCGCCTGTGCGCAGGGGCCGGTGCGGCCGGTGTGGTTGCAGGGTTCGAGAGTGACGTAGGCGGTGCCGCCCCGGGCCCGGTCGCCCGCGGCGCGCAGGGCGTGGATCTCGGCGTGCGGCCCGCCGGCGCGCTGGTGGAACCCCTCGCCGACCTGCCGGCCCGTGGCGTCGAGGATGACGCAGCCGACGACCGGGTTGGGGCTGGTGGAGCCGAGACCGCGCGCTGCGAGCGTGATCGCTCGGCGCATGGCGGTGATGTCGGCTGCGGTGGCCACCGGGTCCTCCTGCCTCTTCGGGCACGGACTCCGGGGCCTGTCGATGACGACAGATCGAGCGGGAACGCAACGGGGGGAACGCCGAAAGGTCGGACCCACGGATGGATCGGTCGCCCGATGACCATCCGCCGACGGCGGCGTACCCGCGAAACGGCCCGCCGCGCACTGCCTCCCATCCGGACTTTAACCGTCGGTCCAGGAATCCCACCTGGTCAACCGGCCGCTGGATGCGGACGGGTCGCGGACTATAACCGCCGGTTCGGAATTGCACCGACCCCGGAGTGCGCTGCTGCTGGTACACGCCCAGTGTGCCATGCCCGCGCAAGGGCCATTCGGGCGAGCACCTGTGGGGTGGCTCACAGGCGGGCCGGGCGGGATCCGCGCGGACCGGCCGAAGCGGGGCCGCGACCGGGCAGTCGCACCCCGGACCAACCTTAAAGGTCCAGACCTATTGACGCAGTGGTCTAGTCCTTTTAATCTCTGCGTCACCTCCGAGGAGCGGTCCCGCGGTGTGCGCACGCCCGGGACATCAACACGACCACCCGTCCTGCCCGTTGTGTTCTGCCGAACCTCCCTTGGAGGAACCGAACGTGCTGTCCCGCACCCGTGCGAGAGCCACCCTGCTCACGGCCGCCGTGGCCGTCGCCGGCCTGCTCATGGGCTCGCTCGCCGCCACCCCGTCGGCCGCCGCCGACCAGGAGTCCTGTCGCCCCGACGGGCTCTACGAGACACCCGGTACCGCCGTCCCCTACTGCTCCGTCTACGACACCGAGGGCCGCGAGAAGATGGGCGCCGACCACCAGCGGCGCGTCATCGGATACTTCACCAACTGGCGGACCGGGAAGGACGGCAAGCCCGCCTATCTCGCCTCCGACATCCCCTGGGACAAGGTCACCCATCTGAATTACGCGTTCGCCCACGTCGACGCGGACAACAAGATCTCCGTGGGCGCCGACGGCCCGGACAACGCCTCGACCGGCATGACCTGGCCGGGCATCGCGGGCGCGGAGATGGACCCGGCCCTCCCCTATCAGGGACATTTCAACCTGCTCAGCAAGTTCAAGAAGAAGTACCCGAACGTGAAGACCATGGTGTCGGTCGGCGGCTGGGCCGAGACCGGCGGCTACTTCGACGACAGCGGCCAGAGGGTCGACTCGGGCGGCTTCTACTCGATGGCGACCAACGCCGACGGCTCCGTCAACCAGGCGGGCATCAACACCTTCGCCGACTCGACGGTCGCCTTCATCAAGAAGTACGGATTCAACGGCGTCGACATCGACTACGAGTACCCGACGACCATGAAGGACGCGGGCAACCCGCTGGACTGGACGCTGTCCAACGCCCGCCGCGCCGGCCTGGTCAAGGGCTACGCCGCGCTGATGAAGGCCCTGCGCGAGAAGCTCGACCGTGCGTCCGCCGCCGACGGCACCCACTATCTGCTGAGCGTCGCCGCGCCCTCGTCGGGTTATCTGCTGCGCGGCATGGAGACCTTCCAGGTCCAGAAGTACCTCGACTACGTCAACATCATGTCCTACGACCTGCACGGGGCCTGGAACGAGTACGTCGGGCCGAACGCCGCGCTCTACGACGACGGCAAGGACGCCGAACTCGCCCAGGCGAGCGTCTACTCGACCTCGCAGTACGGCGGGACGGGCTATCTCAACACCGACTGGGCCTACCACTACTTCCGCGGTTCGATGCCGTCCGGGCGGATCAACATCGGCCTGCCGTACTACACCCGCGGCTTCAAGAACGTGCAGGGCGGCACGGACGGCCTGTGGGGGCGGGCCGCCACCACCGACTGCCCGGCCGGCGCGGGGCTGACGAAGTGCGGTGACGGCGCCGTCGGCATCGACAACCTCTGGCACGACCTGGACGCCAACGGCAAGGAGTCGCCCGCAGGTTCGAACCCGATGTGGCATGCGAAGAACCTGGAGAAGGGCATCGTCGGCGACTACGTCACCGACTACGGATTCGCCGCCGACACCGAGCTGACCGGCACCTACGTCCGCAAGTACGACTCGACGCTGGTCGCACCCTGGCTGTGGAACGCGCAGAAGAAGGTCTTCCTCTCCACCGAGGACGAGCAGTCGGTGGCCGCGAAGGCGGCCTACGTGGTCGACAAGGGCATCGGCGGCACGATGATCTGGGAACTCGCGGGCGACTACGGCTGGAACGCGGCCAAGGGCCAGTACGAACCGGGCTCCACACTCACGTCGACGATGTACGACGCCTTCAAGTCGGCCGCCCCGTACGGCGCGAAGCGGTCCACCATCGATCTGCCCACCGAGACGCTCGACATCGACGTGTCGTTCGACCAGTTCCCGCTCGGCGACTCCAACTATCCGATCAGCCCCAAGCTGAAGATCACCAACAACACCGCGACAACCCTGCCCGGCGGTACCGAGTTCCAGTTCGACTACGCGACGTCGGCGCCCGCCAACGCCAAGGACCAGTCGGGCTTCGGCACGACGATCGTGCGCAGCGATCACACCGCCGCGAACAACATCGGCGGGCTGAAGGGCGACTACCACCGTGTCTCCCTGAAGCTGCCGAGCTGGCAGAGCCTGGCTCCCGGCGCCTCGGTCCAGGTGGACTTCGTCTACTACCTGCCTGTCTCCACGCCGTCGAACTGGACGGTGACCTTCGGCGGGAAGTCATACGCCCTCGCCGCCGATCTGGCGCGCGGCACCACACCGGTGGAGCCCGGTACGGGCACCTCGCCGTCGCCCGACCCGTCGACCAGCCCGAGCCCCGGCCCCACCGGCGGCAGCTGCACCGCTCCCGCCTGGAGCGCCACCGCCGAGTACGGCGGCGGTACGACGGTCAGCCACGGCTCGCACGAGTGGAAGGCCAAGTGGTGGACGAAGGGCGAGACGCCCGGCACCACCGGTGAGTGGGGTGTCTGGCAGGACCTCGGCGCCTGCTGACGCTCCCGCCGACCGCCCGGCGGTGACCGGTTCTCCCCCGGTCGCCGCCGGGCACGTCCATGGTGTGCCGCCGCCGGGCACGTCCATGGTGTGCCGCCGCCGGGCACGTCCATGGTGTGCCGGACACCGGCGCGGGGTCCGTGTGCGGCCCCGGTACATCGCGGGAGAGCCAGGTGTTCTGTCCAGGGATCCTCCCGCCGGGCGGTTCAGCCCGCCGGAGTGAACAGATCGTCCTGCGCCGCGTCCCGGGCGGCCAGCAGCGCGCCACGGAGCACCGCGCCGCCGCCCAGCCGGCCGGCCCTGACCTCGGTGCGCAGCGGTGACATCCCGGCCAGCCGCTCCTCGACCCGGGCCGCGAGCGCGTCGCCGCCCGCATGGCCCACCTCGCCCGCCAGCAGCACACAGCCGGGGTCGAGGACCGCGGTGACCGCGGCGGCGCCGAGCGCGATCCGTTCGGCGAGAGCGTCCAGGAACGCCTCGCTCTCCCCCTCCCCCGCCAGCGCCGCCCGGACCACTGCCGCGGCGCCCGGCTCCTTGTCCCCCTCGGCCGCGCCCGGCGGCACGGCGATGCCGTGGACGGCGGCCAGCTCGCAGACCGGTCCGGAGCCCACCAGCGAATGGAACCCGCCCTCGCAGTTGACGGCCGAGGGGGTGCCGCTCGTGCCGGGCACCGGCAGGAAGCCGATCTCGCCCGCTCCGCCCGAGACCCCGCGGCGGAGCTTCCCGTCCAGCATGACGGCGGCGCCGACACCATGGCCGAGCCAGAAGAGCACAAAGGTGTCGCGGTCGCGGGCCGCGCCGCCGCGGTGTTCGGCGACGGCGGCGAGATTGGTCTCGTTCTCGACCAGCACGGTCGCGGGCAGCCGCTGCTGGAGCACCCGCACCAGCCGCCGGTGCCAGGCCGGCAGCCCGGTGGTGTCGCGCAGTTCGCCGGTGACCGGGTCGATCAGACCGGGCGCGCCGATGCCGACGCTGTGGAGCGCGGCGCCCGCCTCGCGCGCGGTGCGTTCCAGCAGTGCGGCGGCCTGCTCGGCCGCGGCCTCGGTGCCGGTGTCACCGGCGATGGGCAGGGTGGCCTCGGCGAGCGTGGCGCCGAGGAGATCGGCGACGACCACGGCAACACTGCCGGTGCGTACGTCGAGCGCGGCCAGGTGGGCACGGTCGGCGGCGATCCCGTACAGCCGGGCGTTCGGGCCGCGGCGTTCGGCACCGGCCTCGCCGACCACCCGGATCAGACCGGCTCCCTGCAGCCGTTCGACGAGGTCGGCGACGGTGGGCCGGGAGAGACCGGTCCGGGTCTTCAACTGGGCGGCCGTCAGCGGGCCGTCCTGCTGGAGCAGTCGCAGGGCAAGCCGGTCGTTGATGGCCCGAGCGGTGCTCGGTGATGCGGGCATGCCGGGATCCTTCCAGATCGCTGCCGCACGGGATCAGAGGGTGGACTATTTATCAGGCAGGGTTCCTGATAGTTTACGGCCGCACCATGAGGCGGGCGCCGAACGCGCCGGTACCAGAGGATTTCCAGGGGAGGGCACGGCGGTATGACGACGGATTCCACAGGGACGGTCTTCGGCAGGGAGCAGGTGAGGCGAGCCCGGTTCGCCGTCGCCACGGTCTTCACCGTGCACGGCGCGGTGACCGGCAGTTTCGCCACCCGGGTGCCCTGGATCCAGGACCACGCCGGGGTCAGCGCGGGGCAGCTCGGGCTCGCCCTGGCCTTCCCCGCGATCGGCGCCTCGCTCGCGATGCCGCTGGCCGGTGCGGTCAGCCACCGCTTCGGCACCCGGACCGCGCTGCGCGGTCTGCTCGCCCTGTGGACCCTGGCACTCGTCCTGCCGGCGCTGGCACCCAACCTGCTGACGCTGTGCGCCGCGCTCTTCGTGTACGGGGCGTCGGCCGGCATGTCGGACGTGGCGATGAACGCCCTCGGTGTCGAAGTGGAGAACCGCCTCGACAAGTCGATCATGTCCGGGCTGCACGGAATGTGGAGCGTGGGTGCCCTGATCGGTTCCGCGGCGGGCACGGTGGCCGCGCATCTGGGCGCCGACGCCCGGCTGCACCACTCCCTCGCCGCCCTCACCCTCACCGTGCTCGGCCTGCTCGCCTGCCAGGGCGTACTGGACCTGCGCAGCGAGCCGGACGAGGAGCCGCCGCCGCGCTTCACACTGCCGCCCAGGTCGGCGCTGATCATCGGCGCGGTGGGATTCTGCGCCGTGTTCGCTGAGGGCGCCAGCCTCGACTGGTCGGCCGTCTATCTGCGGGACGTCATGGACACCTCCGCCGGGCTCGCCGCGGCGTCCACGACGGCGTTCACGCTCACCATGGCGGTGGCCCGGATCGCCGGCGACAAGGTCGTCGACCGCTTCGGCGCGGTCCGCACCGTACGGGTCGGCGGCATCCTCGCCACGGTCGGCGGGCTCCTCGTGGTCGCGTCACCGAACGCGGTGCTGTCGATGTGCGGCTTCGGATTCCTCGGTCTCGGGATCGCCGTGGTCGTCCCGCTCGCCTTCGCGGCGGCCGGACGCAGCGGCCCGAACCCGAGCCGGGCGATCGCCGGCGTCGCCACCATCACCTACACCTCCGGGCTCATCGCCCCGTCCGCGATCGGCTCACTGGCCGAGGCGACCTCGCTGGTCGTGTCGTTCGGTCTGGTGACGGTGCTGGCGTTCGGCCTGGTCGTGGGCGCCGGAGTGCTGCGCGCGGCCGACCGCAAGGCCGCGCCGTCCCCGGGCGCCGCCACCCCGAGCGCGGCGGCGGCCGAGCCACGCCCCTGAGCCGGCGGCCGGGCGCCGCGGTATGCGCGCTCTCCCACCGCTGACCAGGGCGGGGTGCTGACCACAAGATCGCGCCCACGGTCCCGCCCCCGGGCGCGGCGCGCTCCGGCATTACCATGGCTCCGAACATTTCTGCGGTGTGCGCCGGGCCCGTCGAGGCACGCGACTCCGCACCTACCCTCAGGGAGCGACCATGGGCCTCGGCGTGCGCTGGACCTTGCACGGCGACGGAAAGACCCCCGCCCCAGGGGCCGTGGTCCGGCCGGACGAACGGCTCTCCTGGCCCCGTACCTTCGGACTTGGCGCCCAGCACGTGGTCGCGATGTTCGGTGCGTCGTTCGTCGCCCCGGTGCTGATGGGCCTGGACCCGAACCTGGCGATCATGATGTCGGGTGTCGCGACAGCCATCTTCCTGCTGGCCACCCGCGGCAAGGTGCCCAGCTACCTGGGCTGTTCGCTCTCGTTCGTCGGGGTCGCCGCGACGATCCGGGCGAGCGGCGGCAGCAGCGCCGTGGTCACCGGTGCGGTGTTCGTGGTCGGCGTGGCGCTGTTCCTCGTCGGTCTGGTGGTGCAGCGGTTCGGCGCGCGCATCATCCATGCGGCGATGCCTCCGGTGGTCACCGGCGCCGTCGTCATGCTGATCGGCTTCAACCTGGCCCCGGTGACGGCGTCCACGTACTGGCCGCAGGACCAGTGGACGGCACTGCTGGTGATGCTGTTCACCGGGCTGGCCGTGGTGTGCCTGCGCGGGTTCTTCTCGCGTATCGCGATCTTCCTCGGCCTGGTGTTCGGGTACGTGCTCTCCTGGGTCCTCGACCGGGTCCTCGGCAAGATCCACTCCCCCATGGGCGGCGCCGAGGCCGTCGATCACTGGCGACTCGATCTGTCGGGCGTCGGCAAGGCCGACTGGATCGGTCTCCCCTCCTTCCACGCACCGAGCTTCGAGTGGTCGGCGATCCTGGTCGCCCTGCCGGTGGTCATCGCGCTGATCGCGGAGAACGCCGGACATGTGAAGGCCGTCGGCGAGATGACCGGCGCCTCGCTGGACGACAAGCTGGGCACCGCGATCGCGGCCGACGGTGCCGCGTCGATGCTGTCGACCGCGGTGGGTGGTCCGCCGAACACCACGTACTCGGAGAACATCGGAGTCATGGCCGCCACCCGGGTCTACTCCACCGCCGCGTACTGGGCCGCGGCCTGCTTCGCGCTGCTCTTCGGGCTCTGCCCCAAGTTCGGTGCGGTCGTGGCCGCCGTTCCCGGCGGTGTGCTCGGCGGCATCACCGTGATCCTCTACGGCATGATCGGGCTCCTCGGCGCCCAGATCTGGCTGCACGCCAAGGTCGACCTGCGCAACCCGCTGAACCTCGTCCCGGCCGCGGCGGGCATCATCATCGGTGTCGGCGGGGTCGGTCTGAAGATCACCGACACCTTCGAGCTGAGCGGTATCGCGCTGGGCACGATCGTGGTGATCACCGGCTACCACGTCCTGCGAGCTTTCGCCCCGGCGCATCTCAAGGGCCAGGAGCCCCTGCTGGACTCGGGGACGTCGGCCTACGGCGAGACGGCACCGGCGGACAAGCCGTAGTACGAGCGGCGATCCCGTACCGCGCGGCCCCGGCCGGTCCCTGGGACCGGCCGGGGCCGCGCGGCTCAGTCCTCCGGAAGCTCGACCGGGGCGATGGCGTCGAAGACATCGCCGGGACCGGGGTTGGCCGCATCGGTCGCGCCGCCGAACTGGGCCATCACACCCCACACCGCGTTGAGCGCGGTCTGTACGGCGCCCTCGGCCCATCCGGCCGTCCAGGAGATGTCGTCGCCCGCCAGGAACAGACCCCGCCGGTCGGCGGGCAGCCGGTCCTGCATGAAGTGGGTGAACAGCCGCCGCTGGTAACGGTAGTGGCCGGGCAGATTGGCCTTGAAGGCCCCCATGAACCAGGGTTCGTTCTCCCACGAGACCGTCACCGGGTTGCCGATGATGTGCTTCCGGATGTCGACGTCCGGATAGATCTCGCCGAGCGATTTGAGCATGACGTCCATGCGCTCGTTCGCACTGAGCGGCAGCCACTTCAGACTGTCGTCGCACCAGGTGTACGAGAGGCAGATGACGGCGGGCCGGTCGGGGCCGTCGTCCAGCAGATACGTCCCCCGGGTCATCCGGTCGGTGAGCGTCATCGACATGGTGTCCCGCCCGGTCGGCACGCCCCGGTCGTCGACGGCCTCGTCCAGCCAGAACGGCCGGTCGACGGGGACGAAGAGCTTGGACGACTCCATGTAGTGGGTACGCTCCATCGCCGTCCAGTGGTCGATCGGGAAGAGCGCCTCATCGCAGTCGATCTTCGAGAGCAGCAGCCAGGACTGCCCGGTGAAGATCACGGCGGAATAGGTGCGGATGTCACCGGTGGCGTCGGTGACGGTGATCCGGTTCCCGGCGGTGCGGTGCAGCCGGGTCACGGCGGGGCGCGGCCGGCCGTCGTGCAGCGAGGACAGGGACGTACCGAGCGGCCAGTGGACCATCTTCCGCGGTTCGCGGTCCCAGAGGCGCAGCGGAAGTTGCTGGCTGCCGCCGACGATGCCCCGGTGGTGGTCGTCCGCCTCGGTGTAGACGACGCGCAGGATCTCCAGGATGGAGTTGGGGAAGTCGGTGTCCCAGCCGCCGGTGCCGAAGCCGACCTGGCCGAAGATCTCACGGTGACGGAAGGACGTGAAGGCGTCGGAGTCGCAGAGGAAGCCGTAGAAGGTCTGGTTGTCGAGCTTGCGGACCAGCTTCGCCCAGATCTCCCGGATGCGCGGCACGTCGCGCTCGCGCATCGCGCGGTTCATGTCGGAGAAGTCCGCGCCCTCCTCCAGGCACCGGTTCCAGGCGTCCATCACATCGCGATAGACCTGTGGCAGGTCGGCGATGGTCCGCGCGTAGTGCGACTCGCCCTTGAGGTCGACGACGGTCGACGGGGTGGCCGGTGAGAGCGGGTTGGGGAACGGCCTGGTCTCCAGACCGACCAGATCGATGTAGTGCTGGAGTGCGGTGGAGGACGGCGGGAAGCGCATCGCGCCCATCTCCGCGGTGAGCTGCGGGTCGCAGCCGTCGAATCCGACGGTGCGCAGCCGGCCGCCGATCTCGTCCGCTTCGTACACAACCGGCTTGAGCCCCATCTTCATGAGCTCGTACGCGGCGACGATGCCGGAGAGCCCGCCGCCGATGACGGCGACCTCGGTGCCGTGCGCGGTCGCCGGTATCTGCCCGATCCCCGCGGGGTGCGCGAGGTAGTCGTCGTACGCATAGGGGAAGTCCGGTCCGAACATGGTGATGGGCTCGGCCGCGTCGGTGTGCTGTACGGCGTTGGGCACCGTGGACGTCATGGGGTACGGACTCCTTGCACGAAAACAGGAAAACGAGGAAACGAGGAAGGGGCGGAGCGGGGGCGGCGGGCTCAGAGCAGGGAGCCGTACAGACCGGCGCGGCGGTCGTCCAGATACGGGTTGGCGGCACGCGAGGCGCTCAGGAGCAGGAGGTCGACCTCACCGGTGACCAGTTCCTCACCGCGCCCGGCGCGGGTCCGGACGGTGCCGTCCGGGCCGGCCAGGCAGCTCAGCCCGACGAACTCGAACTCGCCTTCCGGACCGGTCCTGTTGACGTACGCGACATACATCTGGTTCTCGAAGGCGCGGACCGGTACGACGGACTCGGCGACGAACTGGAAGGGGTGCATCTGCGCGGTGGGAACCAGCAGCAGGTCGGTTCCCGCGAGGGCGTGTGCGCGGACGTTCTCCGGGAACTCGACGTCGTAGCAGATCATGATCCCGACGCGTACGCCGTCCAGTTCGGCCTGGACGACGGTCTGCTCGCCCGGGGTGAACCACTCCCGCTCGAAGCATCCGAAGAGATGGGTCTTGCGGTAGTTCGCGAGCGCCACCCCGTCGGGTCCGATGAGCTGCGCGGCGTTGAAGATCCGCTCTCCCGCGCGTTCCGGGTAGCCGTACAGGACCGCGAGCCCGCGCCGTGCGGCGATCTCGGCGACGGCCCCGGCCGAGGGCCCGTCGGCCGGTTCGGCCAGCGCGGGCACCTCGGCCCCGATCGCGTACCCGGTCAGGAACAGCTCGGGGCAGACCAGCAGCCGGGCTCCGTCCTGCGCCGCTCGCGCCGCGGCCCGTTCGAGGACCTCGATGTTCTCAGCCACCTGCCCGGGACGCCCCGAACTCTGGAGCAGGGCGGTACGCAAGGGGGGCATGGTTGACCTCGGGCGGTGCGGCGGGGCGGGACGCATTGACGGTACGGTCCGCCGATCAGCCCGGACAAGACGCGAGCGTTGCGCGTGTACCGTCGATCCGTTGCGCGCCAAAGGGCCGAGGCGGCGATTCATTGCGCGCCGCGTCCTCGCAGGCCACCGGGGTGATCGGGGTCTCGTCCAACCCCCCGTCCGCGCGCCCCGGGCGGGCCCGTGGTGTGCCCTATTCCGGCGCCCCCGACCCGTACCGTCGCAACAGCGGCGACAGCACCAGCACGGACTTGGTCCGCTCCACATACGGCTCGCCCGCGATCCGTTCGAGCACCTGCTCGAAGTGGCGCATGTCCGCTGCGAAGACCTGCACGAGGGCGTCGGCCTCCCCCGTCACCGTGGAGGCCGACGCGATCTCCGGAAAGCGTGCCAGCCCCTCCTTGATCACCTCCGGCGAGGTGTTGCGGCTGCAGTGGACCTCGATGAACCCCTCGGTCTCCCACCCGAGCGCCGCCGGATCCACGCGCACCGTGAAACCGGTGATCGCACCCTCGGCGCGCAGCCGGTCCACGCGACGTTTCACGGCGGGCGCGGACAGACCGATGAGCGCGCCGATGTCCGCGTAGGAGCGCCGGGCATCCTCGGCGAGGGCGTGGACGATGCGTTCGTCGAGGTCGTTCAGGCGCACGTCGGACGGTTCACTTCTCTGTGATGGTCTGCTTCGGGGGCGGCGCGGGCCGCCCCCGAAGTAGACCACGCGCCGCCTCGCCCGGCGCGCCCACCTCGTCCGGCGAGCGGTCAGAACGGGAACTGCGAGCGGCCGTGCTGCACCGAGATCCACTTCTGGGTGGTGAAGGCCTCGATCATCGAGTCGCCGTTCAGCCGGCCGAGGCCGGAGCTCTTCTCGCCGCCGAACGGGACGACGGGCTCGTCGTGGACCGTGCCGTCGTTGATGTGGATCATGCCGGTGTGGATGCGCTGCCCGACGCGCACACCGCGCTCGATGTTGCCGGTGTGCACCGCACCGCTCAGACCGTACGGGGTGTCGTTGGCGATACGGACCGCCTCCTCCTCGCCGTCGAACGGCACGATGAGCGCCACCGGTCCGAAGATCTCCTGGGAGAGCACGGGAGAGTCGGCGGCCAGGCCGGTCAGCACGGAGGGGCTCACCAGATTGCCCTCGGTGCCGCCGTGCAGCAGAGCCGTCGCACCGGCCTCGACGGTCTGCTCGACGAGCGAGGAAATGGCCTCGGCCTGCGAGGAGTTGATCAGCGGCCCGATCTGGGTCTCGGGGTCGGCCGGGTCGCCGACCCGCAGCGAGGCGACCTTGGCGACGAACTTCTCGGTGAACTCCTTCTCCACCGCCCGGTCGACCAGGATCCGGTTCGCGGCCATGCAGACCTGGCCCTGGTGCACGTACCGGCTGAAGACCGCCGCGTCGACGGCGTAGTCCAGGTCGGCGTCGTCGAGGACGATGAACGCACTGTTGCCACCGAGTTCGAGCACGGCATGCTTGAGGTTCGCCGCGCACACGGTGGCGACGTGCCGTCCCACCTTGTCCGAGCCGGTGAAGGAGATCACCTGCGGAATGGGGTGCTCCAGCAGGGCGTCACCGATCTCGGCGATGTCGGTGACCACGACGTTCAGGAGTCCGGCCGGCAGCCCTGCCTCCTCGAACACCTTCGCCACCAGCGTGCCGCCGCAGATCGGGGTGTTCTGGTGCGGCTTGAGCACCACACCGTTGCCCAGCGCGAGGGCGGGGGCGACCGACTTCAGCGACAGCAGAAACGGGAAGTTGAAGGGGCTGATGACACCGACGACACCGACCGGCACCCGGTAGACACGGTTCTCCTTGCCCTCGGTCGGCGACGGCAGGATCTGCCCGGTGGGGCGCAGCGCGAGGTGCACCGACTCCCGGAGGAACTCCTTGGCGAGGTGCAGCTCGAAGGCCGCCTTCAGCCGGGTGCCGCCCAGCTCCGCCACGATCGCGTCGCCGATCTCGCTCTCGCGCTCCTCGACGATGCGCAGCGCCCGCTCCAGCACCAGCCGTCGGGCATACGGGTTGGTCTCACCCCAGGCCTGCTGGGCGGCTTCGGCGGCCCGGTACGCCTGGTCCACCTCGTCGGCCGTCGCGACCGTGATCGAGGCGAGCTTCTCCCCGCTGTACGGATTGAAGTCGATGATGTCCCAGGAGCCCTTGCCCGGCCTCCACTCTCCGTCGATGTACTGATGGGCCAAGTCGGTGAAGAAGGACATGAGATCCCTTACCACAGAGGGGCGGGTAGTTGATTGGCCTTCATATTACTTACAAACCAACGACGTTGGAGCGGATCACGGGTTTTCCGAACGCCTGGATCGAACACCCCTGGTCACCTGCGAGAAGAGGGGCGAGACGGAACCGTGCCAAGCACGGTGCTCCTGCCCGCCCCGGGCGTCCCGGAACGCCGTTGCCCCCACGGAACGAACGTCCGCGGGGGGCAACGGTGTTGAAAGGGTGTGCGGATCAACTCCAGCTGGCGTGCAGCGGCTTGCCCTCGGCATAACCGGCGGCGCTCTGCATCCCGATGACCGCCTTCTCGGCGAACTCCTCCAGCGAGGCCGCACCGGCGTACGTGCAGGAGGAACGGACACCCGCGATGATCGAGTCGATCAGGTCCTCGACGCCGGGCCGGACCGGGTCGAGGAACATCCGCGAGGTGGAGATGCCCTCCTCGAAGAGCGCCTTGCGGGCCCGGTCGTACGCCGACTCGTCCGACGTACGGTTCTTCACCGCGCGCGCGGACGCCATGCCGAAGGACTCCTTGTAGAAGCGGCCGTCGGCGGTCTGCTGCAGGTCACCGGGCGACTCGTGCGTACCCGCGAACCAGGAGCCGATCATCACATTGGACGCACCTGCGGCGAGGGCCATGGCCACATCGCGCGGGTGACGGACACCGCCGTCGGCCCAGACGTGCTTGCCGTACTTCTTCGCCTCGGCAGCGCACTCCAGGACGGCCGAGAACTGCGGCCGACCCACGCCGGTCATCATCCGGGTGGTGCACATGGCCCCGGGACCGACACCGACCTTGATGATGTCCGCTCCGGCCTCGACGAGGTCGCGCACCCCCTCGGCGGCGACGACGTTGCCCGCGACGACGGGCACCCGGGGGCTCAGCGCACGGACGGCCCGGATCGCGTTGATCATGGATTCCTGGTGGCCGTGGGCGGTGTCCACGACGAGCGTGTCGACGCCCGCGTCGAGCAGCTGCTTGGCCTTGCCCGCGACGTCGCCGTTGATCCCGACGGCGGCCGCGATCCGCAGCCTGCCCGCGGCGTCGGTGGCCGGGGTGTACAGGGTGGCGCGCAGTGCGGCCTTTCGGGTGAGGATGCCGGCGAGACGGCCGTCCGCGTCGACGGCGGGGGCGAGCTTGCGGTGGGCGCCGTCGAGGGTGGTGAAGGCGTCACGCGGATCGATGTCCGCGTCGAGCAGCACCAGGTCCCTGGACATGACCTCGGAGAGCTGCGTGAAGCGGTCGACGCCGGTCAGGTCGTGCTCGGTGACGACGCCGACGGGCCGGTGCTCCGCGTCGACGACGACGCCCGCGCCGTGCGCCCGCTTCGGCAGCAGGGACAGGGCGTCGGCGACCGTCTGCCCCGGGGTCAGCACGATCGGCGTGTCGAGCACGAGATGGCGCGTCTTCACCCAGGAGACGACATCGGTGACGACATCGATCGGAATGTCCTGGGGTATGACGACGAGCCCGCCGCGCCGGGCGACCGTCTCGGCCATCCGACGGCCCGCGATGGCCGTCATGTTCGCGACGACGAGCGGGATGGTGGTGCCGCTTCCGTCGGGGGAGGCGAGATCGACTCCCTGGCGGGATCCGACCGCCGAACGGCCCGGAATCATGAAGACATCGTCGTACGTGAGGTCGTACGGAACCGAAGGGGAATCTGTGTAACGACCGGTGCCGGGCTCAAGGAAACGCATAACGATAATTTTTTCACATGGATCGGCGCAGGTCGCCTCCACAAAAACACAGCAAAAGCTTCCCGCGCTCGTACGTTCCCCCAAAGGGCGCAGCGGGAATTCCGGGCAGGCGACACCTGCCCTATCAGGGCCCCCTACCCCCGCCTGGCCCGATTCATGCACGATCACCCGCCCTGGACCTGGTGACAACCGGTCAGGTAGCTTCACCCCGCAGGTCCCGCGGGTCACACGTACGCCCTGGAAGGACAGTCGAATGGTCACAACTTCCGTCACTCACAAGACCGGAGAGGATCACGACCCGCCCGTGCGGAACGAACTGCCGGACATTTACTGCCCGTTCCCCCGACGCACGAATCCGCACGTCGGGCACACGCGTGTCCACCTCGACTCCTGGATACGCAACACCGGTCTGGTGAACCATGATTCGGCCAGAAAACGCTTCGAGCAGGCGGACTTCGGTTCCTTCGTCGGCATGGTGCACCCGACCGCGGACCGCGAGAGCCTCGCCCTCGTCGCCGACTGGTTCGTCTGGCTGTTCCTCGTCGACGACCAGCTCGACGACGGCGTGCTGGGCCACAGCCCGGAGCGGGTGCGGGACGTCGTCGCGGTGATGCGGTCCTTGATCGACGGCACCGGGACGGGCGCCCTGCCGGACGAGGACCTTCCCGCCGCCGTGGTCGCCCTGGCCGATCTGTGGGAACGGACGACACCGAACGCCGCCGCGCACTGGCGCGCCCGGTTCGCGCAGCACCTCACCACGTATCTGATGACGGCCACCACCTGGGAGACCGGCAACCGGGCGGCGGGGGTGGTGCCGTCCGAGGAGACGTACATCGCCAAGCGCCGGCACACCGGCGCGATCCATGTCTGCATGGACCTGATAGAGATCGTGGCCGGGATCGAGGCGCCCGAGTCGATCCACGACGATCCCCGGTTCGTCACCGCGGTCGAGGCGTCGTGCAATGTCGTGTGCTGGGCCAACGACGTGTACTCGTACGAGAAGGAGCAGATGCTCGGCGAGATCCACAATCTCGTCCATCTGGTCCGCCACCATCGCGGATACGGCAAGCAACAGGCGCTGGAACACGTCTGCACGCGGATCGCCACGGAGACGGATCGTTTCCTCAGCGCCGAGGCCGCGCTGCTGTCCGCGTATCCCCAGCTGTCCTGGATGCTCACGCCGTACCTGGACGGGATGCGGAGCTGGATGCGCGGCAACCTGGACTGGTCGCGGCAGACCCCCCGCTACAGCCCGGCGGATGCCGGCCAGTACGAGAAACCGCAGGAGTACCTGGAGGCGACGGTCCTGGGCGTGGCTCAGCGCTGAATCACCGGGGACCGGGGAGGGGATCGGGGCCGGGCGGGCCACCGCCCGCCCCGGACCCGCTCAGGCGCCGCCTGCCCCGGACCCGCTCAGGTCCCGTCCGGATCCGCCCGCTCCAGCGCCGGCCGCCGGGGCGCCGACGCGGTCAGCAGGTAGTCGGCCGCCGCCGTGTCCGTCACCAGGCTGGTGACGAGTCCGGACCGCAGCACCGCTCCGATCGCCGCAGCCTTCCGCTGACCGCCCGCGATCGCGACCACCTCGGGGATCCGGCGCAGCCGGTCGGCCTCGACCGTGATGCAACGCTCGCCCAGGTCCCGGCCGACCCGCCGCCCCTCCGTGTCGAAGAGGTGTGCCGACATCTCGGCGGCGACGCCGAGGGACGCGTAGTGCGCCCGCTCCTCCTCCGAGAGCATGTCGTGGACGGTGGAGATGCCGGGCTCCCAGGATCCGATGGAGACCGCGGCGACCGTCACCTTGTCGAAGTACTCGAAGGCGCGGGCGATGCCGGTCTGGTGGCGCAGCGCGGCGGCCGTCGCGGGGTCGGGCAGCAGCATCGGCGCATAGATCGGATGGGCCTCGCCGCCGGCCACCTGGGCCGCCCGCCGGACCGCCTCGACCGAGCCGCGCTCGGCCGTCCCCGCGTCGTACACCCCGGTGAGCTGCACGACCGTGCACGGCGGCAGCCGGTCGAGAGCCGCCGCCATGTGGATGGTGGACCTGCCCCAGGCCAGACCGAGCACATCGCCCTCGTTCACCAGCTCCCCGAGGAGGTCGGCCGCGACCTCGCCCAGGTTCTCCGGGTCGGGGGCGTCCTCCTGCTCCTCCGCCGGGGACTCCACGACCACCGCATGACGCAGCCCGTAACGGGCCCTGAGCGCGTCGGAGCGCTCGGCGTCCAGCTCGGCGGGTACGCGGATCTCGATCCGTACGAGATCGCGCTCCAGAGCCGTCTCCAGGACCCGGGCCACCTTGAAGCGGCTGACGCCGAATTCCTCGGCGATCTGGATCTTCGACTTTCCTTCGAGATAGAAGCGGCGCGCCATGGCCGCCGCCTGCACCAGCTCCGCGGGCCCCATCCGCAGGGCGGACCGTCCCGCCGACATTGCAGACACCGCGATCTCCTCACTGCTGTTCACACGCTCGATACGCCGTTCATCCTGTCAGATCCGGCGATCCCTGATCGGTCCCGTCGGACCACGTCCCTCTGCCCTGGCCCGGCCGGCCCGGTATGGGGCCGGGTGGCTCCCGGCCACGGTCACCGCCTCAGTGGCGGCACGCCCAGGCCGCCGCGGAGGTGGCCGTGTCGGCCTTGGCCCGCAGGGCACGCACCGCGTCGGCCGGGTCCTGCGCCCCGTACACCGCCGAACCCGCGACGAACACATCCGCACCGGCTTCGGCACAGCGCTCGATGGTGGACTCGGAGACCCCGCCGTCGACCTGGAGCCACAGTTCGAGACCGTGCTTGGAGATCAGCTCACGGGTGCGGCGGATCTTCGGCAGCATGATGTCCAGGAACGCCTGACCGCCGAAACCCGGCTCCACCGTCATGATCAGCAGCATGTCGAGCTCGGGGAGCAGGTCCTCGTACGGCTCGATGGGCGTCGCGGGCTTGAGCGCCATGGAGGCGCGGGCCCCCTTGGCCCGGATCTCCCGCGCCAGCCGTACGGGGGCCGCCGCGGCCTCCACGTGGAAGGTGACGGAACCGGCGCCCGCCTCGACGTACTGCGGTGCCCAGCGGTCCGCGTCCTCGATCATCAGGTGACAGTCCAACGGGGTGTCCGTGGCCCGGCTGAGCGATTCCACGATCGGCACGCCGAGGGTCAGATTGGGCACGAAATGGTTGTCCATCACGTCGACATGGAGCCAGTCGGCACCTTCGACTGCCTTCGCCTCCTCGGCGAGCCGGGCGAAGTCGGCGGACAGGATGCTGGGGTTGATCTGGGCCATGTGCCAAGCCTGCCATGTTCCCGGCCACTTCCTTGCCGTGGTGCGGGCCAAAGCCTCACGGGATCATTACAGTTCGCGGAATCCATGCCTCCGGGCGGGGCGATACGGGCTTTTCAGCCATCTTCGGCCCTCGCCGGTCCGCGGCGGGCCCGAAGCCGACGGGCCCGCCGCGGACCGGCGGGGTCACGGAATCCGCGTCAGGCGGTGCGCCGCAGCAGTGCCAGATACATCGCGTCCGTGCCGTGCAGGTGGGGCCACAGCTGCACGTCGGGACCGTCGCCGAGCGCGGGCACACCCGGCATCAGCGGGCGGGCATCGACCCACTCCGCCTCGACCGGCTGTCCGCCACGCCCCTTGAGCACGTCCTCGACGACGACCCGGGTCTCCGCGAGATGCGGCGAGCAGGTCGCGTAACCCACGATGCCGCCGACCCGGACCGCCTTGAGTGCCTCGCGCAGCAGCGCGCGTTGCAGCGGTGCGAAGCTCTCCAGATCCTCCGGGCGCCGCCGCCAGCGCGCTTCCGGGCGGCGCCGCAGTGCGCCGAGGCCCGAGCACGGCACGTCCATCAGGATCCGGTCGAAGGTGCCGGGCCGCCACGGCGGGCGGGTGCCGTCGGCGGTGATCACCTGGTACGGGCCGGGGTTGCCGGCCAGCGCGCGTTCGACGAGGCGGGCCCGGTGCGGCTGCTTCTCGGCCGCCAGCAGGACGGCGCCGCGTTCGGCGGCCAGCGCCCCGAGCAGCGCGGCCTTGCCGCCGGGCCCCGCGCAGCCGTCCAGCCACCGGGTGTCGCTGCCCTCCAACGGTGCGCCGGCCAGGGCGGCGGCCACCAGCTGACTGCCCTCGTCCTGGACCCCGGCGCGGCCCTCCCGCACGGCGTCGAGCGCCCCGGGCTCACCGCCCTCGGCCATCCGCACCGCGTAGGGCGACCAGCGGCCTGGCAGGCCGTTCCCGTCGCCGAGGGCGGTGAGCAGCTCGTCGGTGGTGGAGCGGCCGGGGCGGGCGACCAGGGTGACCTCGGGCCGTTCGTTGTCCGCTTCGAGCAGGTCCTCGATCCCGGCGCGGGGGCCGCCCAGGGCGTCCCAGAGGGCGGACACGACCCACCTCGGATGCGAGTGCACGACCGCGAGATGGTCCTCGGGGTCCTCCTCGTACGACGGGGCGACCCGCGCCACCCAGCCGTCGAGGTCGTCCGCGGAGACCTTGCGCAGGACGGCGTTGACGAACTTGGCCCGCCCCTCGCCGAGCACCACCCGGGCCAGCTCCACGCTGGCGGAGACCGCCGCGTGGGTGGGGATACGGGTACCGAGGAGCTGGTGCACGCCCATGTTGAGCACGTCCAGCACCGGCGGATCGACCTCGCGCAGCGGCCGGTCGATGCAGGCGGCGACGATCGCGTCGTACGTCCCCTGGCGCCGCAGCGTCCCATAGACCAGCTCGGTCGCCAGCGCCGCGTCCCGGTTGTCGAAGTCGCCCTTGGCGCGGGCCTTCTTCAACAGCGGAGGGAGGACGAGGTTGGCGTACGCGTCGCGTTCGTCGACCGCCCTGAGCGCCTCGAAGGCAAGGAACCGGACGGGGTCCTTCCGGGGGCGGCGATGCGGCTTGGCAGGACGGCGACGCTGCTGGTCGTTCACGTGAAAGGTGCTCCGCTGACAGTGAGTGGGCGAACCCTCCCAGCCTACGTCGCCGCCCCGGATCCGGATGCCGCCGGAGTGGCCCGGGGCCTCTCCCCCTGCTGCTGCGTCAGCTTCCGAGCAGCTCGCCGTGGACGATCCGCACCCCGCGGGCCCAGTCCGCCGCGCGCATCGGCTTCTTGCCCTGCGGCTGGACCCAGAGCAGTTCGACGGCATGCGATCCGGTGCCCACGTACACATTGTTCTTGGCCGCCGACAGCTCGCCGGGCGCCAGATCGGCACGGTCCAGCACGGGCGCGGCCTGGATCAGCTTCAGCCGCTCACCGCGGAACAGCGTCCATGCGCCGGGAGCGGGGGTGCAGCCGCGCACCACCCGGTCGACCCGCAGGGCAGGGGCGGACCACCGCACCTGGGCGTCCTCGACGGTGATCTTCGGCGCCTGGGTGACCCCGTCGGCGGGCTGCGGCACGGCGTGGAGCGAGCCGTCCTCGATCCCGTCCATGGTCGCGACGAGCAGCCCCGCACCGGCGAACGCCAGCCGGGTGAGCAGGTCGCCGCTGGTGTCGGTGGGCCGTACCTCCTCGGTGAGGACGCCGTAGACCGGTCCGGAGTCCAGCCCCTCCTCGATCAGGAAGGTCGACGCACCGGTCACCTCGTCCCCGGCCATGATCGAGTGCTGGACGGGGGCCGCGCCGCGCCACGCGGGCAGCAGCGAGAAGTGGAGGTTGACCCAGCCGTGCGCGGGCACGTCGAGCGTGGTCCTGGGCAGCAGCGCGCCGTAGGCGACGACCGGGCAGCAGTCCGGACCGATCTCCCGCAGCCGCGTCAGGAAGTCCTCGTCGCGCGGCCGGGCCGGCTTGAGCACCTCGATGCCGGCCTCCTCGGCCCGCTCGGCGACGGGGCTGGCGACCAGCCGGCGGCCCCGCCCCGCGGGGGCGTCGGGCCGGGTGACGACGGCGGCCACCTCGTGCCGGTCGGAGGCGATCAGGGCGTCCAGGGCGGGTACGGCAACCTCGGGGGTGCCTGCGAAGACGAGCTTCATGGGTGGCTGACTGCCTCTCGGGCCGAAACGTGCGGTGACGAGCAACGCACCAGTCTATGGGCCATGCGACCAGGGGGCGTACGCATGACCGCGCGCCCCCTGGATAGACGCACGCGCCCCCGCACCGTGACCAGATCCCCGGCTGACGCGTTGGTCAAGAGAGATTGACCGAAGCGAGCCGCCACGGTGCGGCCCGATCCCTTTTCATTGCCGGTTCGAGAGGCTTCTTCATGGCCGACCACGCAACCCACGACGCCCAAGCGCGGGCCAGTCTGCATCTGTTGGTGCGGGACATCGAGCGGGTCCGGCGGCAGGTGGACGCACTGCGCACCCTCACCGCCCAACTGGGCAACGTCTACCGTCCGCGCCGTTCCGGCCCGTCCACGGGCTTCGTCGTCTACGGCAGAGCCCCGGCCCCCACCGTGAGGCTCGCCCAGGAGCTGCGTGACAGCGTCGAGACCCTGGTCACCGCCGCAGTGGACTTCGACCGTTCGCTGGGCTTCTCCTGGGATGCGGTGGGCTCCGCGCTCGGGGTCACCAAGCAGGCGGTGCACCGCCGCTACGGTACCCGCCGCACCGCCCGGCAGACGGCAGCGGCCGAGCCCGTCGAGGAGACCGCGGCGTCACGTCCCGCACCCGCGGACCCCGGCCCGTCCACCGCACCGGCGCTGCCCGCCGTGCCTGCCGCGCGTTCCATGCCCCCGCAGCCGTCGACCGAGCGCCCGGCGCTGCGGGAGGACCTGCGCCCGGGTGTCTTCCCCGGACCACGCAACGGCTGACCGTCCGCTGCCCCGCCCCGTCGCGCCCACGCGCGGCGGGGCGGCGTCGTACCAGCCACCGGGTCCGCTCCACCCGGGCTGTCACCCGATGTCGGGCGGATCCACCCTGATCCGGACCTGCTCACCGCTCCCCCGGGACATCCGTGCCGCCTGGGCCGTCTTCAAGGCGGCCGCGAGCGCCGCGCCGCTCCCCGGAGGCACCCGGAGCAGCGCCCGCTCCCAGGACTCCCCCGGCGGCGCCTCAAAGGCCCTGCGGGGCCTGCCCGGCCCGGCGCCGGGCACCGGTACGGGGCCGAGGACCTCCGTCCCCGACGGCAGCTCGGCGGCTGCGAGGAACCCTGCGACCGCCTGGGCCGAGCCGGTCACCGAAGCCATCCGGGACACCGGCGGGAAGCCCAGCTCGGCACGTTCCGCCAGCTCACGGCGGGCGTGTCCGACCGGGTCCCAGCGCACCAGAGCCTGTACGGGCCGCAGCGTCGGCTCGGCGACGATCACCACCGTGCCGCCCTCCTGCTGCCCCTTCACCAGCGAGGCCGCAGCCGTCCAGCGGCGCAGCGCCTCCTCCCCGGCCCGCAGGTCGGGGCGCCCGACCATCGCCCAGCCGTCCAGCAGCAACGCCGCCGCGTAGCCGCCCTCGGCCACGGGTTCGGCGCCGGGGGTACTGACGACGAGCGCCGGCGCGTCCGGCACGGAGTCCAGGATGTGGTCGCGCCCCGACGTCCGTACGGGGACGGCGGGGAACGCCCGGCCGAGCTCCTCCGCGGTGCGGCGGGCGCCGACGATCCGGGCCCGCAGCCGGTGGTTGCCGCAGGCGGCGCAGGCCCAGGCGGTCTCGGCCCGCCCGCACCAGGCGCAGTCGAGACCCTGCTGGTCCGGCGCCTGGAGCGGTCCGGCACAGTGCCGGCATCGGGCGGGCTCACGGCAGCGCTCGCAGGCGAGTCCCGGCGCGTACCCACGGCGGGGCACCTGGACCAGGACGGGCCCGCTGCGCAGCCCGTCCCGTGCCGTCTGCCAGGCCAGGCTGGGCAGCCGGGCCGTCCTGGCGGCGCCGTCGCGCGCGAGCTCGCCGTCGCCCACCGTGCGCACCAGGGGCGCCGCGATCCGCACCTGCTCCCGGTCCGCGCGCAACGGCAGGGCCCAGCCGCTCTCCACCAGCTGGGCGGCCTCCACCGTGCAGCTGGTACCGCCGAGAAGAAAAGCGCACCGGCCATGTGCGGCACGGAGTTCGAGGACCTCGCGGACGTGCGGGAAGGGGGCGTTGTCGTCGCTGTGGCTGGAGTCCCCGTCGTCCCAGACGGCGACCAGGCCGAGATCGGCGACGGGCGCGAACATCGCGGCACGCGTCCCGACGACCGCCCGCACGGAGCCCCGCCGCACGGCGAGCCACTCGCGGTACCGCTTCTCCGGCCCGGAGTCGGCGGTCAGCAGTGCGTGGTGCCCCGGGCCGAGGAGCTCGGTGAGTGCCGCGTCGACCCGTCCCGCGGTCCGGCCGTCCGGCACGACGACGAGGGCGCCGCGCCCCGAGGACAGGGTCGCGGCCATGGCCCGGGCGATCTCCTCGGGCCAGTGCGGTCCGGGCAGCGCGGTCCACACGGCCCGGGGCGCCCCGCCCTCCGCCAGGGCGCGCAGAAACGCGGGCCCCTGGGCATACCGCGCCCAGCTCCCCGTCGGCGGTGCGGGCGGCGGGGGCAGCGGCTCGGGCGAGGGCCTGGACTCGGCCCGGCCGTTCCTCGGTGGCACGGCGAGCTGCAGGACATCGGCGAGGCTGCCGGCGTAACGGTCGGCGACGGCCCGGCAGAGGGCAAGCAGCTCCGGTCCCAGCACCGGTTCGGGCGACACGACGTAGGCGAGCGCGGCCAGGGCGCCGGTGTAGTCCGACTCGGCCAGCCGCTCGACGAGGAATCCGTCGACCAGTCCGCCGCCCTCGCGCCGCCCGCCCCGGACATGGCGCGCCCCGGCCCCGAACCGCACCCGCACCCGCACCCCGGGCTGTGCGTCCGCGTCGAGCTCCTCGGGCACGGCGTAGTCGAAGTACTGGTCGAGGTGGAGCGCGCCCTTGTTGACGAGCACGCGGGCGACGGGCAGTTCCTTGGCGAGCGCGGCGCCGCGCCAGGTCCGCGGCTTGGCCCGCGGCACCTTGGCCGTCCGTACCGACTCGCGAATGAGCGCAAGCTGTTCCGCGGCACCGCTCGCGGGGCCTTCGGATCGCTCGTTGTTCCTGCTCACAGCCAAATTCCTACCAGAGACCGCTGACACCGGCATCGGCGCGACCGCAGGGCGACCGGACGCACCGGGGCCCGGACGCCCTGTGCGGCGTCCGGGCCCCGGTGTTCCGGCGGGAGTGCGGCAGGCTGTGCCTCCGGTTACAGCCCGGCCGCCGCACGCAGCGCGTCCACCCGGTCCGTGCGCTCCCAGGTGAAGTCGGGAAGCTCACGGCCGAAGTGGCCGTACGCCGAGGTCTGGGCGTAGATCGGGCGGAGCAGATCCAGGTCGCGGATGATCGCGGCCGGGCGGAGGTCGAAGACCTCGCTGATGGCGTGCTCGATCTTCTCGGTGTCGACGACGGCGGTGCCGAACGTCTCGACGAACAGACCGACCGGCTCCGCCTTGCCGATCGCGTACGCGACCTGCACCTCGCAACGGGCGGCGAGGCCCGCGGCGACGACGTTCTTGGCGACCCAGCGCATGGCGTACGCGGCCGAGCGGTCGACCTTCGACGGGTCCTTGCCCGAGAAGGCACCGCCGCCGTGACGGGCCATGCCGCCGTAGGTGTCGATGATGATCTTGCGACCGGTCAGGCCGGCGTCGCCCATCGGGCCACCGATCTCGAAGCGTCCGGTCGGGTTGACCAGCAGCCGGTAGCCGTCGGTGTCCAGCTTGATGCCGTCCTCGACCAGCTGCGCGAGCACGTGCTCGACGACGAACTCGCGGATGTCGGGCGCGAGCAGCGAGTCGAGGTCGATGTCGCTGGCGTGCTGCGAGGAGACGACGACCGTGTCGAGACGGACGGCCTTGTCGCCGTCGTACTCGATGGTGACCTGGGTCTTGCCGTCCGGGCGCAGGTAGGGGATGACCCCGTTCTTGCGCACCTCGGAGAGCCGTCGCGAGAGCCGGTGCGCGAGGTGGATCGGGAGCGGCATGAGTTCGGGCGTCTCGTCACAGGCGTAGCCGAACATCAGGCCCTGGTCGCCGGCGCCCTGCTTGTCGAGCTCGTCCTCTTCCTCACCCGCGGTGGAACCCTCGACCCGCTTCTCGTACGCGGTGTCGACGCCCTGCGCGATGTCGGGCGACTGCGCTCCGATGGACACCGAGACCCCGCAGGAGCCGCCGTCGAAGCCCTTCTTGGAGGAGTCGTAGCCGATCTCGAGGATCTTGTTGCGGACGAGCGTCGGGATGTCGGCGTAGGCCTTGGTCGTGACCTCACCCGCAACGTGCACCAGACCAGTGGTGATCAAGGTCTCGACGGCGACGCGGGACCGGGGGTCCTCACGGAGAAGCGCGTCGAGAATGGTGTCGCTGATCTGGTCAGCGATCTTATCGGGGTGACCCTCGGTGACGGATTCCGAGGTGAAGAGACGGCGGGACACATCGCTCCCTGGGGTTGCAGCGGCTGCTGGCTGATCATTTGGTGGACAGCCGAGAGCTGCGCTCGGCATGGTCCGCGGGTCAGTTTATCGGGCGTCTCAGGTCCGTGGACAGCGTGTCTCACTGTTTGGCGGTTATGTCACCCCCCGCGCGACCCTCCGCCGTACCGGAGTCGCCGCCCGGAGATGCTGTTCGCGCCCGTGTTCCGGGGCTTTTTCCCGTGCGGCGCACGGGAGGGGAAACTCACCCCAGTCGTACCGCGACGAGATCCCAGACCGTGTCGGCGAGTGCTTCCTTGGGGCCGAACGGCACAACGGTCTCCCCGCCGTCGGCCGCGAGGACCACCGCTTCGTTCTCCTCGGAGCCGAAGGTCCGGTGCTCCCCCACCTCGTTGACGACGAGGAGATCGCACCCCTTGCGGCGGAGCTTCGCGCGGCCGTTGGCGAGGACGTCGTCGGTCTCGGCGGCGAATCCGACGACGATCTGGTCCGGCCGCGCGCGCTCGGCGGCGGCCTCGGCCAGGATGTCGGGATTACGGACGAGCACCAGAGGGGCGGGCTCCTGGCCGTCCTTCTTCTTGATCTTCCCCGTCGCGTACTCGGCAGGCCGGAAGTCGGCGACCGCCGCGGCCATCACCACCACATCGGCGTCCGCCGCGGCCTTCAGCACGGACTCCCGCAGCTGTATGGCGGTCTCCGTGTGCACGACATCGGCGCCCGCCGGGTCGGGCAGGCCCGTGTTGGCCTCGACGAGGGTGACCCGGGCGCCCCGGGCGACCGCGGTGCGGGCCAGGGCGTACCCCTGCTTGCCGGAGGAGCGGTTGCCGAGGTAGCGCACCGGGTCGAGCGGCTCGCGGGTACCGCCCGCGCTGATCACCACGTGCCGGCCGGCCAGGTCGGGTGCGACGGGCCCGCGGGCCAGCACCCGACGGCAGACCTCGAAGATCTCCCCGGGATCGGGCAGCCGCCCCTTGCCCGTGTCGACGCCGGTGAGACGGCCCACGGCCGGCTCGATCACCACGGCGCCGCGGCGGCGCAGCGTGGCGACGTTCTCCCGGGTGGCCGGGTGCTCCCACATCTCGGTGTGCATGGCGGGCGCGAAGACGACCGGACAGCGGGCGGTCAGCAGCGTGTTGGTGAGCAGGTCGTCGGCGAGGCCGTGGGCGGCCCTGGCGAGCATGTCGGCGGTGGCCGGGGCGACGACGACCAGGTCGGCCTCCTGACCGATCCTGACGTGCGGCACCTCGTGGACGTCGTTCCACACCTCCGTCGACACCGGGTGCCCCGAGAGCGCCGACCAGGTGGCCGCCCCCACGAAGTGCAGCGCCGACGCGGTCGGGACGACGCGTACGTCGTGACCGGACTCGGTCAACCGGCGCAGCAGTTCGCACGCCTTGTACGCGGCGATGCCTCCGCTGACCCCCAGAACGACCTTCGGCTTGTCCACTGCGTCTCCCCGCACTCGATTGCGAACATCCCCATGCTGCCTCACCGCACCCGGCCCCACGCTGTTGCCCCGGACACACCACAGGCCCGGCGGTCGTGACCGCCGGGCCTGTGGTGAAGGTACGTCTGCTGACCTACTGCGCGGGGCCCTCGATGGCCTCGGAGGTGAGCAGGCCCGCGTTGATCTCGCGGAGCGCGATCGAGAGGGGCTTCTCGTGCACGTGGGTGTCGACGAGCGGACCGACGTACTCCAGGAGGCCTTCGCCGAGCTGCGAGTAGTACGCGTTGATCTGACGCGCACGCTTGGCGGCGTAGATCACGAGGCTGTACTTCGAGTCGGTGGCCTCGAGGAGCTCATCAATCGGCGGGTTGATGATGCCCTCGGGCGTGGTGATGGAAGAGGACACTCTCTGCCTTCCGAAGGGGGTGACGATCAAAGAATCTTTGACAGTGCGGAGTTCCGTGCGGAGTTCCGTGCTGCGGCTCGCGCCGACTGAGTCAGTCGAGGGTCAGTCGAGGGTTCAGTCGCTCTCGGGTCGGTGGCCGGAAGGCTCCATCATCAAGGCTAGCAGCTCACGGGCCACCTCCTCGACCGAGGTGTTGACCAGCGTCGTGTCGAACTCGGACTCGGCAGCCAGTTCGACCCTGGCGGCGGCGAGACGGCGCTCGATCACCTCGGCGGACTCGGTCCCGCGGCCGGTGAGCCGGCGCACCAGCTCCTCCCAGCTCGGCGGGGCCAGGAAGACGAGCCGGGCGTCCGCCATCGACTGGCGTACCAGCCGGGCACCCTGGAGGTCGATCTCCAGCAGCACCGGCTCGCCCGCCTCCAGGCGTTCGAGCACGGCGCGACGGGGCGTGCCGTACCGGTTGCCGGCGAACTCGGCCCACTCCAGCAGTTCGCCGTTGGCGATCAGCTTGTCGAACTCGTCGTTGTCCACGAAGAAGTAGTGAACGCCGTTGCGCTCGCCGGGGCGCGGCTTGCGGGTCGTCGCCGACACCGAGAGCCATACGTCGGGGTGAGCCTTGCGCATATGAGCGACGACCGTGCTCTTGCCGACCCCGGAGGGGCCGGAGAGCACGGTCAGCCGCGGACGTACGTCCGGGGGTACGGGGGACGTCCCCCGGGATGTTGCAGCCATGCAGCGATTATCCAGGTTCTCGGGAGTGCCCGAGAACTCAGGCCGCGCTGCCGCCGAACTCGCGCTCCAGGGATGCGATCTGGTTGGAGCCGAGACCCCGGACCCGACGGCTCTCGGAGATACCGAGCCGCTCCATGATCTGCTTGGCGCGGACCTTGCCCACGCCGGGCAGGGACTCCAGGAGGGCCGAGACCTTCATCTTCCCGATGACGTCGTTCTCCTGGCCCTGCTTGATGACCTCGTGGAGGGAGGCGCCGGAGTGCTTCAGTCGATTCTTGACCTCGGCCCGCTCCCGGCGAGCCGCGGCGGCCTTTTCGAGCGCGGCTGCGCGCTGTTCAGGGGTAAGGGGCGGAAGAGCCACGCCTACGTCACCTCGGATGTCGATCTGTCGGATACGGACCGGTGAGGAAGCTGGGCGCTCCACACCAGGTGAGCGACGGACCACGTGTGTACGTCGGCTCTCGACGGAGACTAGCGGCCAAGACCGCCCGAGTCAGCGAGAACCAACGAAAAGTCCTGGTCAGCCTCAGCCGACCAGGACATTCCCGACATAACAGCCGAGTTTTTTGGTCAGGATTCAGTCAACGCGCTGTTACGTGGCATGCTCATCCACCTGCGACGGCACGCCGGACCTCGTCCGCGAACCGGTCGGCGGCCGCGCGCAGCGCTGCCGGGTCGGGTCCGTGGCTGAGCACACCGCGGCTGACACTGGGCACCACATTGCCCACCGCGTCGCCGAAGACAGCGGGCAGATCCGCCGGGGTCGCGCCCTGGGCCCCGATCCCGGGGGCCAGCAGCGGACCGTTGATCGCGAGATCCACCCCGGCGTCCCCGAGCGTGGCACCGACCACCGCGCCGACCGAGCCGAGCGGGGTGGCCCCCTCGTTCTCGGCGGCCATGTGGTCGAGCATGACCTGCGCCAGCGAACGGCCGTCGGCGGCGGTGGCGCGCTGCACCTCGCCACCCTCCGGGTTGGAGGTGAGGGCGAGCACGAACACCCCCGCGCCGGAGAGGACGGCCGCGTCCAGCGCCGGGCGCAGCGAACCGAAGCCGAGGTACGGCGAGACGGTGACCGCGTCCGAGAACAGGGGCGAGTCCTTGTCCAGGTAGGTCGCCGCGTAGGCCCCCATGGTGGAGCCGATGTCGCCGCGCTTGGCGTCCATGAGCACGAGCGCACCGGCCGCCCGCGCCTCCTCCACGGCCTTCTCCAGGACGGCGATCCCGCGGGAGCCGAACCTCTCGAAGAACGCGGACTGCGGCTTGAGCACGGCGACCCGGTCGGCCAGGGCCTCGACGACCGTGCGCGTGAACCGCTCCAGCCCCGCGACGTCGTCGTTCAGGCCCCAGGCGGTGAGCAGCGAGGCGTGCGGGTCGATGCCGACACAGAGCGGCCCGCGGGTGTCCATGGCGCGGCGCAGGCGCGCGCCGAACGGTTCCGGGATCATGCGGTGGCCCTTCTGGTGTCTGCGCCGACGGCCTCGGCGAGGGTGACGTACGGGGAGGCCGCCAGGCGGGCGGCGAGTCCCTTGTGGATCGCCCGGGCGTAGAACGGACCCTCGTAGATGAAGGCGCTGTACCCCTGGACGAGGGTGGCGCCGGCGAGAATGCGCTGCCAGGCGTCCTCGGCGTTCTCGATGCCTCCGACACCGACCAGGGTGATCCGGTCGCCCACCCGCGCGTAGAGGCGCCGGAGGACCTCCAGGGAGCGCTCCTTGAGGGGTGCGCCGGACAGGCCGCCGGTCTCCTGCACCAGGGACGGCGAGGACGTCAGACCGAGGCCGTCCCGGGCGATGGTGGTGTTGGTGGCGATGATGCCGTCGAGTCCCAGTTCGAGGGCGAGATCGGCGACGGCGTCGACGTCCTCGTCCGCGAGGTCCGGGGCGATCTTGACGAGCAGGGGGACCCGCCGGTCGGTGACGGTCCGGTCGGCCGCCTCGCGCACGGCCGAGAGCAGGGGCCGGAGCGCCTCGGTGGCCTGGAGGTTGCGCAGACCGGGCGTGTTGGGCGAGGAGACGTTCACGACGAGGTAGTCGGCGTGCCGGGCCAGCCTCTCGGTGGACTTCACGTAGTCGCCGACCGCTTCGGCCTCCGGTACGACCTTCGTCTTGCCGATGTTGACGCCGACCGTGGTCCTGAAGACCGGCCTGCGGGCCGCCAGCCGCTCGGCCACGGCGGCCGAGCCCTCGTTGTTGAAGCCCATGCGATTGATCAGTGCGCGGTCCGCGACGAGGCGGAAGAGGCGCTTCTTGGGGTTGCCGGGCTGCGGCTCCCCGGTGACCGTGCCGATCTCGACGTGGTCGAAGCCGAGCATCGCCATGCCGTCGATCGCGACCGCGTTCTTGTCGAAGCCGGCGGCGAGGCCGAACGGACCGTGCATCCGCAGGCCGAGGGCCTCGGTGCGCAGCTCCGTGTGGCGGGGGGCGAGCGCGGCGGCGACGAAGGTGCGCAGCACGGGGATGCGGGCGACGAGGCGGATCCAGCGGAAGGCCAGGTGGTGGGCCCGCTCCGGGTCCATCCGGGAGAAGACCAGCCGGAAGAAGAATGTGTACATCGGGGTGTCCTCGGTGTTCTCAGGGTCCTCGGGGGCTCACAGAGAGGGGGACACCGTTTCCGGTGTCCCCCTTCCGGGCTGCTAGTCGCGAGCCGCGATCAGACGCTCCGCGTGTTCCTGGAGGGAGCGGACGCCGACGTCTCCGTGGGTGAGTGCGTCGATGCCCTGGACGGCGGCGGCGAGCGCCTGGACCGTCGTCAGGCACGGCACGGACCGGGCCACGGCGGCGGTGCGGATCTCGTAGCCGTCGAGGCGGCCGCCCGTGCCGTACGGCGTGTTGACGATCAGGTCGACCTCGCCGTCGTGGATCAGCTGGACGATGGTCCTCTCGCCCTGCGGGCCCACGCCCTCGGACTGCTTGCGCACGACCGTGGCGTTGATGCCGTTGCGCTTGAGGACCTCGGCGGTGCCGGAGGTGGCGAGCAGCTCGAAGCCATGGGCGACGAGTTCGCGCGCCGGGAAGATCATCGAGCGCTTGTCGCGGTTGGCGACCGAGATGAACGCGCGGCCCTTGGTGGGCAGCGGGCCGTACGCACCGGCCTGCGACTTGGCGTAGGCCGTGCCGAAGACCGAGTCGATGCCCATGACCTCACCGGTGGAACGCATCTCCGGGCCGAGGACGGTGTCGACGCCGCGGCCGTGGATGTCGCGGAAGCGCGACCACGGCATGACGGCCTCCTTGACGGAGATCGGCGCGTCCAGCGGCAGGGTCCCGCCGTCGCCGTGCGCCGGGAGCAGGCCCTCCGCGCGCAGTTCGGCGATGGTCGCGCCCAGCGAGATCCGGGCGGCCGCCTTGGCGAGCGGGACCGCCGTCGCCTTCGAGGTGAAGGGGACGGTGCGCGAGGCGCGCGGGTTGGCCTCCAGCACGTAGAGGATGTCGCCGGAGAGCGCGAACTGGATGTTGATCAGTCCGCGTACGCCGACGCCCTTGGCGATGCCTTCGGTCGAGGCGCGCAGCCGCTTGATGTCGAAGCCGCCGAGCGTGATCGGGGGCAGGGCGCAGGCGGAGTCACCGGAGTGGATGCCGGCCTCCTCGATGTGCTCCATGACACCGCCGAGGTAGAGCTCGGTGCCGTCGTAGAGCGCGTCGACGTCGATCTCGATCGCGTCGTCGAGGAAGCGGTCGACCAGGACCGGCCGGGTGGGGCTGATCTCGGTGGATTCGGCGATGTACGTGGAGAGCCGCTCCTCCTCGTACACGATCTCCATGCCGCGGCCGCCGAGCACGTAGCTGGGGCGGACGAGGACGGGGTAGCCGATCTCGTCGGCGATGGCCTTGGCCTCGTCGAACGTGGTGGCGGTGCCGTGCTTCGGGGCCGGCAGGCCCGCCTCGGCCAGGACACGGCCGAAGGCGCCGCGGTCCTCGGCGGCGTGGATCGCCTCCGGGGACGTACCGACGACCGGCACACCGTTGTCCTTGAGCGCCTGCGACAGCCCCAGCGGGGTCTGGCCGCCGAGCTGGACGACGACACCGGCGACCGGGCCCGCGAGGGACTCGGCGTGCACGATCTCCAGCACGTCCTCGAGCGTCAGCGGCTCGAAGTACAGCCGGTCGGAGGTGTCGTAGTCGGTGGACACGGTCTCCGGGTTGCAGTTGACCATCACGGTCTCGTAGCCCGCGTCGCTCAGCGCGAACGAGGCGTGGACGCACGAGTAGTCGAACTCGATGCCCTGACCGATGCGGTTGGGGCCGGAGCCGAGGATGATCACCGCGGGCCTGGTGCGGGGCGCGACCTCGTTCTCCTCGTCGTAGCTGGAGTAGAAGTACGGGGTCTTCGCGGCGAACTCGGCGGCGCAGGTGTCGACCGTCTTGTAGACCGGACGGATGCCGAACGCGTGCCGCACCTCGCGGACGACGTCCTCGCGCAGTCCGCGGATCCCGGCGATCTGGAGGTCCGAGAAGCCGTGCCGCTTGGCCTCGGCGAGCAGCTCGGCGTCGAGCTTGTCGGCGGCGGCCAGCTCGTCGGCGATCTCCTTGATCAGGAAGAGCTGGTCGACGAACCAGGGGTCGATCCTCGTGGACTCGAAGACCTCTTCCTGGGTGGCGCCGGCCCGGATCGCCTGCATGACGGTGTTGATCCGGCCGTCGGTCGGGCGGGCCGCCTCGGCCAGCAGCACGGCCTTGTCACCGGTCTCGCCGACGAAGCTGAACTGCGAACCCTTCTTCTCCAGGGAGCGCAGCGCCTTCTGGAGCGCCTCGGTGAAGTTCCGGCCGATCGCCATGGCCTCGCCCACCGACTTCATGGTGGTGGTGAGGGTGGAGTCGGCGGAGGGGAACTTCTCGAAGGCGAACCGCGGGGCCTTGACGACGACGTAGTCGAGGGTCGGCTCGAAGGAGGCGGGCGTCTCCTCGGTGATGTCGTTCGGGATCTCGTCGAGCGTGTAGCCGACGGCCAGCTTGGCGGCGATCTTGGCGATCGGGAAGCCGGTGGCCTTCGAGGCGAGCGCCGAGGAGCGGGAGACGCGCGGGTTCATCTCGATGACGATGATCCGGCCGTCGGTGGGGTCGACGGCGAACTGGATGTTGCAGCCGCCGGTGTCGACGCCGACCTCGCGGATGATCGCGATACCGATGTCGCGCAGCCGCTGGTACTCGCGGTCGGTGAGCGTCATCGCCGGGGCGACGGTGATCGAGTCACCCGTGTGGACGCCCATCGGGTCGAAGTTCTCGATGGAGCAGACGACCACGACGTTGTCGTTCTTGTCGCGCATCAGCTCCAGCTCGTACTCCTTCCAGCCCAGGATGGACTCCTCCAGGAGCACCTCGGTGGTCGGGGAGAGCGTCAGGCCCTGGCCGGCGATCCGGCGCAGTTCCTCCTCGTCGTGGGCGAAGCCGGAGCCGGCACCGCCCATGGTGAAGGAGGGGCGGACGACCACGGGGTAGCCGCCGAGCGTCTCGACGCCCGCCAGGACGTCGTCCATGGAGTGGCAGATGACCGACCGGGCGGACTCGCCGTAGCCGATCTTCTCCTTGACGGCTTCCACGACGCCCTTGAAGAGGTCGCGGTCCTCGCCCTTGTTGATGGCCTCGACGTTGGCGCCGATGAGCTCGACGTTGTACTTCTCCAGGACACCGTTCTCGTGCATGGAGATCGCGGTGTTGAGCGCGGTCTGCCCGCCGAGGGTCGGGAGCAGCGCGTCGGGCCGCTCCTTGGCGATGATCTTCTCGACGAACTCGGGCGTGATCGGCTCGACGTACGTGGCGTCGGCGATCTCCGGGTCGGTCATGATCGTCGCCGGGTTGGAGTTCACCAGGATGACGCGCAGGCCCTCGGACTTGAGGACGCGGCAGGCCTGGGTGCCGGAGTAGTCGAACTCGGCGGCCTGACCGATGACGATCGGGCCCGAGCCGATGACCAGGACGGACTGGATATCGGAGCGCTTAGGCACGCTGGCCCTCCATCAGAGATACGAAACGGTCGAAGAGGTAAGCGGCGTCGTGCGGGCCCGCGGCCGCTTCGGGGTGGTACTGGACGCTGAAGGCCGGCTGGTCGAGGAGCTGCAGCCCCTCGACGACCTGGTCGTTCAGACAGACGTGGGAGACCTCGGCGCGGCCGAACTCCGTGTCGGACACCTTGTCCAGCGGGGCGTCGACGGCGAAGCCGTGGTTGTGCGCGGTGACCTCGACCTTGCCGGTCGTGCGGTCCTGCACGGGCTGGTTGATTCCGCGGTGGCCGTACTTGAGCTTGTACGTGCCGAAGCCGAGGGCGCGCCCCAGGATCTGGTTGCCGAAGCAGATGCCGAAGAGCGGGGTCTTCCGTGCCAGGACGCCCCGCATGACCGAGACCGGGTGGTCGGCTGTGGCCGGGTCGCCGGGGCCGTTGGAGAAGAACACGCCGTCGGGCTCGACCGCGTACACCTCGTCCAGGGTCGCGGTGGCGGGCAGCACGTGCACCTCGATGCCGCGCTCCGCCATGCGGTGCGGGGTCATGCCCTTGATGCCCAGGTCGATGGCGGCGACGGTGAACCGCTTCGTGCCGATCGCGGGGACGACGTAGGCGTCCTTGGTGGCGACCTCGGTGGAGAGGTCGGCGCCCACCATCCCGGGTGCCTCCTGGACCCGGGCGAGCAGCGTGGCCTCGTCGGTGACCGCGTCACCGGAGAAGATGCCGACGCGCATGGCGCCGCGCTCGCGCAGGTGGCGGGTGAGGGCGCGGGTGTCGATGCCGCTGATGCCCACGACGCCCTGCCGCTCCAGCTCCTCGTCGAGCGAGCGCCGGGAGCGCCAGTTGGAGGGCACCCGGGCGGGGTCGCGCACCACGTATCCGGCGACCCAGATCCGCTTCGACTCGGGGTCCTCGTCGTTCACGCCGGTGTTGCCGACGTGCGGGGCGGTCATCACGACGACCTGGCGGTGGTACGAGGGGTCGGTGAGCGTCTCCTGGTAGCCGGTCATGCCGGTGGAGAAAACCGCCTCGCCGAAGGTCTCCCCCACGGCCCCGTAGGCACGGCCGCGGAAGGTGCGGCCGTCCTCCAGGACGAGTACGGCGGGAACTTTGGCAGCTCCCCGGGTGGAGATCGTCATCGTGCGGTGCCTTCCGTAGTGCTGGTGAGTTGGTTGATGGCCTCGACCCAGGCCGGGTGCTCGGCCGAGCGGTCGGAGCGGAACCCGGAGTCGATCAGCTGGTCGCCCAGGGCCCAGGTGATGATCAGGAGGCCACCCTCGGGGAGGACCTTGCCTGCGATGCCCTTGTCGAGCCGGGCGCCGCGGAGTGCGGCTGCCGGGACGAAGAAGTCGGACGCGCCGGGTCGTACGACGTCCAGGCCCTGGCCGGTCAGTGTGAGCTCGACGCGGCTGCGGGTACCGAGACCGTGGGCGACGATCCGGTCGAGCCACTGCCCGGCGGTCGTCGAGGCGTGGTAGCGGCCGGTCAGCGTCAGCAGCTTCTCGCCGTCCGTGAAACCGTCCGGGGTGGTTTCGGGTTCCGGCAGATCGGACTGGAGACTGCCTCGCCACTTCCATCCCTGGCGCATCAGCCAGTAGACGAGGACGACGAGGACGATCAGTCCGACGACCCAGCTGATGCGGGCGGACCAGTCGGTCACTTCGGCCGACTTCCGCTCGGCTGCGAGCTGGAGGTACAGGGGGGTGAGTGTTGTCACGCGAGCTTCCCGTCGACGACCGTGGCGCGGCCCCGCAGAAACGTGTGAGTGACTCGGCCCGGCAGCTCACGGCCCTCGTAGGGGGTGTTGCGGCTGCGGGAGGCAAAGGCGGCGGGGTCCACCACACCACGGTAAGCCGGATCGACCAGGGTCAGGTTGGCGGGCTCACCGGCCGAGACGGGCCGGCCGTGGCCGTCGAGCCGGCCGATGGCCGCCGGACGGAACGACATCCGGTCGGCGACGCCCGCCCAGTCGATGAGGCCGGTCTCGACCATCGTCTGCTGGACCACCGAGAGCGCGGTCTCCAGGCCCACCATGCCCATGGCGGCGGCGGCCCACTCGCAGTCCTTGTCCTCGTGCGGGTGCGGGGCGTGGTCGGTGGCGACGCAGTCGATGGTGCCGTCGGCGAGGGCCTCGCGCAGGGCCATGACGTCGGCCTCGGTGCGCAGCGGCGGGTTCACCTTGTAGACCGGGTTGTAGGACCGTACGAGCTCGTCGGTGAGGAGCAGGTGGTGCGGGGTGACCTCGGCGGTCACGTTCCAGCCCTTGGACTTGGCCCAGCGGACGATCTCGACGGACCCGGCGGTCGACAGGTGGCAGATGTGCACCCGGGAGCCGACGTGGGCGGCGAGCAGGACGTCGCGGGCGATGATCGACTCCTCGGCGACGGCGGGCCAGCCGCCGAGACCGAGTTCCGCGGAGACGACGCCCTCGTTCATCTGGGCGCCCTCGGTGAGGCGGGGCTCCTGGGCGTGCTGGGCGACGACGCCGTCGAAGGCCTTCACGTACTCCAGTGCACGGCGCATGATCACCGCGTCGTCGACGCACTTGCCGTCGTCGGAGAAGACCTTCACCCCGGCGGCCGAGTCGTGCATGGCGCCGAGCTCGGCGAGCTTCTTGCCCTCCAGGCCCACGGTGACGGCGCCGACCGGCTGCACGTCGCAGTAGCCGGACTCCCTGCCGAGCCGCCAGACCTGCTCGACGACACCGGCGGTGTCGGCAACCGGGAAGGTGTTGGCCATGGCGTGCACGGCGGTGAAGCCGCCGACGGCCGCCGCCTTCGTGCCGGTGAGGACGGTCTCGGAGTCCTCGCGGCCGGGCTCGCGCAGGTGGGTGTGGAGGTCGACCAGGCCGGGCAGCAGGATCCGGCCCTCGGCCTCGACGACGGTCGCGTCCCCGGCCTCGATGCCGGTGCCGACCTCCGCGATGGTCTCGCCGTCGATCAGGACGTCCTGGGGTTCGCCGCCGAGGATCTTCGCGCCGCGGATAAGGATCTTGCTCATGGTTACTTGTTCTCCTCGGTACGGGCGGACGGAGCGGACGACGGGAGGGCGGGGCCGGGCTCCGAACCGCCGAGCAGCAGGTACAGGACGGCCATGCGGATCGAGACCCCGTTGGCGACCTGCTCGACGGCCGTGCACCGGTCGGAGTCGGCCACCTCGGCGGTGATCTCCATGCCGCGGACCATCGGGCCGGGGTGCATGACGATGGCGTGCTCGGGCATCTTCGCCATGCGGTCGGCGTCCAGGCCGTAACGGCGGGAGTACTCGCGCTCGGTCGGGAAGTACGCGGCGTTCATCCGTTCGCGCTGCACACGCAGCATCATCACCGCGTCGGACTTCGGCAGCACCTCGTCGAGGTTGTAGCTGACGTCGCACGGCCACTGCTCGGCGCCGACCGGAACGAGGGTCGGCGGGGCCACCAGGGTCACGTGGGCGCCGAGTGTGGTCAGCAGACGGACGTCGGAGCGGGCCACCCGGCTGTGCAGGATGTCGCCGACGATGGTGACCCGTCGGCCTTCGAGGTCCCGGCCGAGACCGTTGTCGGCCCCCACCAGGCGGCGGCGCAGGGTGAAGGCGTCCAGGAGGGCCTGTGTGGGATGTTCATGGGTGCCGTCCCCGGCGTTGACGACGGCGCCGTCGATCCACCCGGAGGTGGCCAGACGGTACGGGGCCCCGGAGGCACCGTGCCGGATGACGACGGCGTCGGCGCCCATCGCCTCCAGGGTGAGCGCGGTGTCCTTGAGCGACTCGCCCTTGGACACGGATGAGCCCTTGGCGGAGAAGTTGATGACATCGGCGGACAGGCGCTTGGCGGCGGCCTCGAACGAGATGCGGGTGCGCGTCGAGTCCTCGAAGAAGAGGTTGACGACGGTACGGCCGCGCAGGGTGGGGAGCTTCTTGATCGGCCGGTCCGCGACCCTGGCCATTTCCTCTGCGGTGTCGAGGATCAGGACGGCGTCGTCGTGTGTGAGGTCGGCGGCCGAGATGAGGTGGCGCTTCATCTGGGGGTTCTCCGGTGGCTGGAGGGTTCGGGCATGCGGGCGCGCGGGCGCGGCCGTACGGCTTCGAGGTGCGCCGTACGGGTGAAGTGCAGCTACTGCGCGCCCGCCGGGGCGGCCTGCTCGACACCGAGCAGCACGGCGTCGCGGCCGTCCTCCTCGGCGAGCTGGACCTTGACCGTCTCCCGCAGCGACGTGGGGAGGTTCTTGCCGACGTAGTCGGCACGGATCGGGAGTTCGCGGTGACCGCGGTCGACGAGGACCGCGAGCTGCACCGCGCGCGGCCGTCCGATGTCGCCCAGCGCGTCGAGTGCGGCGCGGATCGTGCGGCCCGAGAAGAGGACGTCGTCGACGAGGACGACCAGCCGGCCCTCGATGCCCTGGCCGGGGATCTCGGTGCGGGCCAGGGCGCGCGCCGGGCGCAGCCGCAGGTCGTCGCGGTACATGGTGATGTCGAGCGACCCGACCGGCATCTTCCGGCCGGTGATCTCTTCGAGCTTTTCGGCGAGCCGGCCGGCGAGGAAGACGCCTCGCGTCGGGATGCCGAGGAGCACCACGTCGTCGGCGCCCTTGGCGCGTTCGACGATCTCGTGGGCGATTCTGGTCAGTGCTCGGGCGATGTCGGGGGCCTCGAGAACGGGCCGCGCCGCATTGCCGGTGGCTTCGTGCTGTGCGTCCATAAGAAACGGACCTCCTTCTCCGCCTCACGGGACGGACCTTAAAGGACGTCGAAATTGCGTCATCCACGTTACCAGGGCTTGTGCATCGCCTTGAGAGCACCCCCGGGAGGTGCCGGTCCGGACCGTTCGGCTTGACGCATCCAAGTAACGCTGCGTAACCTCACAGTGAGTTACCAGCCTGCGGCGGAGCCGCGAAATGTTCCAGCGTCCGGGGAGCCATATGTCCAGCGAATACGCAAAACAGCTCGGGGCCAAACTCCGTGCCATCCGCACCCAGCAGGGCCTCTCCCTTCATGGCGTGGAGGAGAAGTCCCAGGGTCGCTGGAAGGCCGTCGTGGTCGGTTCGTACGAGCGCGGCGACCGTGCCGTGACCGTGCAGCGCCTTGCCGAACTGGCAGATTTCTACGGAGTCCCGGTGCAGGAACTCCTGCCCGGTACGACGCCCGGCGGGGCCGCCGAGCCGCCGCCGAAGCTCGTCCTGGACCTGGAGCGCCTCGCCCACGTCCCGCCGGAGAAGGCCGGGCCGCTGCAGCGCTACGCGGCGACGATCCAGAGCCAGCGCGGTGACTACAACGGCAAGGTGCTCTCGATCCGCCAGGACGACCTGCGCACACTGGCCGTGATCTACGACCAGTCGCCGTCCGTGCTCACGGAACAGCTGATCAGCTGGGGTGTGCTGGACGCCGACGCGCGTCGTGCCGTCGCCCACGAAGAGGGCTGAGCCCCAGCAGGCCGAAGCCCCAGCAGAAACGTGTCGCCGCGGCGGTGCGGTTCACCCTTTCGGGTGTCCGCGCCGTCGCGGTTTTTTGTCGCGCCACCTGGACACGCTTGGCAATGCCGAAGGGCCCGCGGTACGACCGCGGGCCCTTCGTCGGCTGAACGCCACCGGTGGGCTACTGCTCCCGGCGGAGGTTCGGCTTGAGGTCCTTGAACCGGGCCAGCAGCCCGTTCACGAAGGACGGGGAGTCATCGGTGGAGAACTCCTTGGCGAGCTGGACCGCCTCGTCGATCACTACCGCGTCCGGGGTTTCGTCCACCCAGATCAGCTCGTACGCACCAAGGCGCAGGATGTTCCGGTCGACGACCGGCATCCGGTCGATCTCCCAGTCCACCGCGTAGGTCACGATGAGTTCGTCGATCCGGTCCGCGTACTGCGCGTACCCCTCGACGAGCTCCATCGTGTACTCGGCGACCGCCGGCTGGCGGGTGTCGGTCCGCGAGTGCCGCACCCAGTCCGCGAGGACCGTCTGCACGGACTCACCGCGCTGGTCGGCCTCGAAGAGGATCTGGAAGGCGCGCTTGCGGGCCTTGTTCCGGGCAGCCACGGTTAGCTGTTCACCCGGCCGAGGTAGTCGCCCGTGCGGGTGTCGACCTTGATCTTCTCACCCGTGGTGATGAAGAGCGGAACGCCGATCTCGTAGCCGGTCTCCAGCGTGGCGGGCTTGGTGCCACCGGTGGAACGGTCGCCCTGGACACCCGGGTCGGTGTGCTGGATGGTCAGCTCGACGGCGGCGGGCAGCTCGACATAGAGCACCTCGCCCTCGTGCTGGGCCACCGAGGCGGTGAAGCCCTCGATGAGGAAGTTGGCGGCGTTGCCGACAGCCTTGCGGTCGACCATGAGCTGGTCGTACGTGTCCATGTCCATGAAGACGAAGTACTCGCCGTCCATGTACGAGAACTGCATGTCGCGACGGTCGATGGTGGCCGTCTCGACCTTCACGCCGGCGTTGAACGTCTTGTCGACGACCTTGCCGGACAGCACGTTCTTGAGCTTGGTGCGCACGAAGGCAGGGCCCTTGCCGGGCTTGACGTGCTGGAACTCGACGACGGACCAGAGCTGGCCTCCGTCGAGCTTGAGCACCAGGCCGTTCTTGAGGTCGTTCGTGGAAGCCACGGTTGCGGAATCTCCTGGACTGAAGCTGGTGGAACGGCCGAGGATGCGCGCTAGAGCGCGAGCAGCTCCTTGGTCGTGATGGTGAGTAGCTCGGGTCCGCCGTCCGCCTCGGGGCGCACGACGAGCGTGTCATCGATCCGGACCCCGCCCCGGCCCGGGAGGTGGACTCCCGGTTCGACGGTGACCGGCACACAAGCGTCCAGTTTACCCATGGCTGAAGGTGTCAGTTGCGGGTCCTCGTCGATTTCGAGCCCGACTCCGTGCCCGGTCCAGGGCCCGAGGCCTCCACCGTGGCCTGCGGAGTCCAGGACATGGCGGGCCGCACGGTCCACGTCGCGGTAGGCGGCACCGGGTACCAGAGCCTCGCGTCCGGCTCGCTGAGCGGCGAAAACCAGGTCGTAGAGCTCGATCTGCCAGTCGGCGGGCGCCGTCCCGATGACGAAGGTGCGGCCGATCTCGCAGCGGTAGCCGCGATAGTTCGCGCCCAGGCGGACGGAGAGGAAATCCCCCTCCTCCACCCGTCGGTCCGAGGGGCGGTGGCGCCCCTGGCCCGCGTTCGGCCCGGTCGCCACGGATGTGGGGAAGGCGGGGCCGTCGGCACCGTGGTCCACCAGCCGGCGCTCCAGCTCCAGGGCGAGATGCCGCTCGGTGCGGCCCACCAGGATGGATTCGAGGAGTTCGCCCAGCGCCTGGTCACTGATCTCGGCGGCGATCCGCAGGCAGGCGATCTCCTCCTCGTCCTTGACCACCCGCAGCTGCTCGACGGTGGCACCCAGGTCCGAGAGCCGGAGGCGCGGGGCGACCGAGCCCATGGCCCGGTGGCGCGAGACCGTCAGGTGATGTTCCTCGACGGCCAGGGAATCCGCTCCGCGGGAGGCGGCCAGATCCGCTGCCGCGAGCACCGGATCGCCGTCGGAGTCCGGCATCAGGGACACCCGCAGGTGCTCGTCGGTGCACCCGTCGGCGCGATCGTCGACCGGCCCGCGCGGGCTGAGCAGGATGTCCTCGCCTGGGCCGAGCAGGAGCACGGCGCCGGAAGGCGCTCCGCCCGCGAGATAGCGGACGTTGGCGGGACGGGAGACCAGAGCGGCCGCGGATCCGACGGCGGCGCACCGGTCGCGGAGCAGCCCGCGGCGGACGGCGTACACGTCTGACATGTCACGAGCCTACGAGCGCCGGCCCGGACCTGCTCGGTCAGCGCATCCGACCGGGGCGGCGGCCGGCCCGGGACCGGGCCGGGGACATCGCCCAGCGCCGCTTCACCAGGCCGGAGGACTGGCCAGGGAGCGGGCGAGTATGTCGTCCAGAACCCGGGCGGTGGTCTCCACGTCGTACGTCGAGTTGTCGATGATCGGCAGTCCGGAGCCGTACCACCCGGCCATCCGCCCGTGGATCCGGGCAACCTCCTCGTCCGAGAGGCGGCGGTTGCCGCTGCGGGCGGCGTTGCGCTCCAGCACGACCTCCAGGCCCGGCAGCAGGACGACGGGCAGCAGACCCGGGCCCACATGGCGCTTCCAGCCGCCGAGGCCGACCACCGGACGGTCGGGGAAGACGGCGTCGTCCAGGATGCAGGAGATGCCGTTGGCGAGGAAGTTGCGCGCGGCGAAGCCGCAGGTCCGGCGGGCCAGACGGTACTGGGCCTCGGAGTGGTCGTTCCATCCGGCCTGGGGGTCGGCGAAACCGGAGCGGACCCATTCGCGGACGTCGTCGAGGCTGATGTGGGCCGTGGGGACACGGCGACGGCCGGCCCAGAACTTGGCCACGGTGGTCTTGCCGGCGCCCGCGGGGCCGATCAGGAGAACGGCGAGGGTCGCCGTGTCGGCGCCGGGACCGGCAGGCGGCGCGGGCAGCGGGACGGGCCCGCCGGGCGGCAGCCGGAAGTGCCCGGTGGTCTCCCGGGAAGGAGGTGCCGGGGCGTGCTGCGGTGCGGGACCGCTCCAGCCCTGGGGCGGGGGCGGCGGTCCGGGGTGCCGGGCCTGGTGTGCCCAGCCGGCTGGTCCGCTTCCGGGCCCTTGGGGTGGCAGCGGAGCCCCCCCTGCGTGCTGCATCCGGTGCCACTCCGTCTCGTACAGGCAACTGGCGCTGGTGGAACGGCAACCGTACCGTCCCCGGCCGCCACGGGAGGAAGGGACGGGGACGGTCCACGGTGCCCGTAGGCGGAGTGGACCGTCCGGGACGCCGGTCGGTCAGGCGGTCAACTCGTCCGCGAGGGCACGCAGGGCGAGGCGGTAGGAGCCGATGCCGAATCCGGCCACGGTCCCCGTGGCGACGGGCGCCACCACGGAGTTGTGCCGGAATTCCTCCCGCGCGTACGGGTTCGAGATGTGCACCTCGATCAGCGGGGCGGTGCGCTGGGCCGCCGCGTCCCGCATTCCGTACGAGTAGTGGGTGAAGGCTCCTGGGTTGAGCACGACCGGAATCGAACCGTCCGCGGCTTCGTGGAGCCAGCTGATCAGCTCTCCCTCGTCGTTGGTCTCCCGCACGTCGACGTCGAAGCCGAGCTCCCTGCCGAGTGCCTGGCAGGTCTCGACGAGTCCGGCGTAGGAGGTGGCGCCGTACACATCGGGCTCCCGGGAGCCGAGCCGGCCGAGGTTCGGGCCGTTGAGGACGAGAACCCGGCGGGTCACGCCGACACCTCCCCGTAGGCGGCGAGCAGCACGGCCGGGTCGGGCCCCTCCAGCACGGTGGGCCTGCCGAGGCCGTCGAGGACGATGAAGCGCAGCAGGTCGCCGCGGGACTTCTTGTCGACCCTCATGTTCTCCAGCAGCTTGGGCCACTGGTCGCCGCGGTAGGTGAGCGGCAGTCCGACGGACTCCAGGACGGCCCGGTGCCGGTCGGCGGTCGCGTCGTCCAGGCGGCCGGCCAGACGGCCCAGTTCGGCGGCGAAGACCATGCCGACCGAGACGGCCGCGCCGTGCCTCCACTTGTAGCGCTCGTTCTTCTCGATCGCGTGGGCCAGGGTGTGGCCGTAGTTCAGGATCTCGCGTCGGCCGGACTCCTTGAGGTCGCCCGAGACGACCTCGGCCTTGACCCGGATGGCTCGCTCGATCAGCTCGGCCGTGTGCGCTCCGGTGGGGGTGCGGGCACCTTCCGGATCCGCCTCGATGAGGTCCAGGATCACCGGGTCGGCGATGAAGCCGGCCTTGATGATCTCGGCCAGGCCGCTGACGTAGTCGTGTACGGGCAGCGAGTCCAGCGCGGCCAGGTCGCAGAGGACCCCGGCGGGCGGGTGGAAGGCGCCGACGAGGTTCTTGCCCTCGGCGGTGTTGATGCCGGTCTTGCCGCCGACGGCCGCGTCGACCATGGCCAGCACGGTCGTCGGTACGGCGATCCAGCGCACCCCGCGCAGCCAGCTCGCCGCGACGAATCCGGCCACGTCCGTGGTGGCTCCGCCGCCGACGCCGACGATGACGTCGGTACGGGTGAAGCCGGTCTGCCCGAGCGCCTTCCAGCAGTACGCCGCGACCTCGACGGTCTTGGCCTCCTCGGCGTTCGGCACCTGGATCGCGATGGCCTCGTAGCCCTGCTCGGCAAGGTCCTGACGGACCGCCTCACCGGTCTCGGCGAGCGCCTCGGGGTGCAGCACCGCGACGCGCTTGGCGCGGTCGCCGATGAGCGCGGGCAGCTCGCCCAGCAGCTGACGGCCGACCAGCACCTCGTACGGGTCGGTGCCCGCGCTGCCTGCGATCGGGATACGGATGGGGCCCTGCTCGGTCATGGTGTGTTCTCCCGGCCGGGGGCGACGGGATCGTCCGCGCTCTCCGGCAGTTCCAGTGCGTCGAGGACCGCCTGGGCGACCTCTTCGGGGGTGCGCTCGTCGGTGGCGACGGTCACCCGGGCCACCTCGGTGTACAGGTGCCGGCGGGCGTCCATCAGCTCGCGCCACTGCCGGCGCGGGTTGACCGCGAGGAGCGGGCGGGCGGCGTTCAGGCCGACCCGCTTGACGGCCTCCTCCACGTCCATCGAGAGATAGACGACGGGGTGGTCGGCGAGCAGCGCACGGGTCGTGTCGTCGAGCACGGCGCCGCCGCCGAGGGCGAGGACACCCGTGTGCTCGGCGAGGGCGGTGTGCACCGCCCGGCGCTCCAGCTCACGGAAGTGCTCCTCGCCCTCGTCGTAGAAGATCTCCGCGATCGGCTTGCCGGCCGTGGCCACGACGTCCGCGTCGGTGTCCCGGTAGGAGGCGCCGAGCCGGTCGGCGAGCAGTTCGCCCACCGTGGACTTGCCGACGCCCATCGGACCGACGAGGACGATCAGCGGGCCGCTCATCGGATCTGCAGGTGGTCGAGGTACGACTGCACATTGCGGCGGGTCTCGGTGACGCTGTCCCCGCCGAACTTCTCGGCGACGGCGTCGGCGAGCACCAGGGCGACCATCGCCTCGGCGACGATGCCCGCGGCCGGTACGGCACAGACATCGGAGCGCTGGTGGTGGGCCTTGGCGGGTTCGCCGGTGACGACGTCGACGGTGGCGAGCGCGCGCGGCACGGTCGCGATGGGCTTCATCGCGGCGCGCACCCGCAGCAGCTCACCGGTGGTCAGACCGCCCTCGGTGCCGCCGGAGCGGCCGGAGGCGCGCTTGATGCCGTCCTCGGTGACCAGGATCTCGTCGTGCGCCTGGGAACCGGGGACCCGGGCCAGGTCGAAGCCGTCGCCGACCTCGACCCCCTTGATGGCCTGGATGCCCATCAGCGCCGCGGCGAGCCGGGCGTCGAGCCGGCGGTCCCAGTGGACGTGCGAGCCGAGACCGACCGGCACCCCGTACGCGAGGACCTCCACCACACCGCCGAGGGTGTCGCCGTCCTTGTGGGCCTGGTCGATCTCGGCGACCATCGCCTTGCTCGCCTCGGCGTCCAGGCAGCGCACCGGGTCGGCGTCGAGGCGCTCGACGTCGGCGGGCGTGGGGTAGACGCCGTAGGGCGCCTTGGCCGCGGCCAGTTCGACGACGTGGCTGACGATCTCGATGCCCGCGGTCTCCTTGAGGTAGGACCGGGCGACGGCGCCGAGCGCGACCCTGGCCGCGGTCTCCCGTGCGCTGGCGCGCTCCAGGATCGGCCGGGCCTCGTCGAAGCCGTACTTCTGCATGCCGGCGAGGTCGGCGTGTCCGGGGCGGGGGCGGGTCAGCGGGGCGTTGCGGGCGAGTGCGGCCAGCTCCTCCGGGTCGACCGGGTCGGCCGCCATGACCTGCTCCCACTTGGGCCACTCGGTGTTGCCCACCATCACGGCGACCGGGGAGCCCATGGTGAGACCGTGGCGCACGCCGCCGAGGAAGGTGACCTCGTCCTTCTCGAACTTCATCCGCGCACCGCGGCCGTAGCCGAGCCGCCGCCGGGCGAGTGCGTCCGCCACCATCTCCGTGGTGATCGGGACACCGGCGGGAAGCCCCTCCAGCGTCGCCACGAGTGCGGGACCGTGCGACTCCCCCGCGGTCAGCCAACGCAACCTGCTCAACGGTGCTCCTCCTGCTCGCGCCTGGAACTGCGACGGCGCGACCGGGTGCGCGGCCCTGGCCCGCCGTCTTTGATCCTCCCACGGACGGACGCATGGACCGGCCGCCGGTCCAGCAGACGGACGCATGGACGTCCTCGGGAGCCCGGGTCAGCGGGCAGCGAGCGCCGCTTCCCCGGCCCGCCGCATGGCCCCGAGCGGTGCGGGCGCACGGCCCGTCATCTGTTCGACCTGGAGGACGGCCTGGTGCACCAGCAGGTCGAGACCTCCGACGACCGCGCCGCCGCGGGCCGCCCAGGCCGCGGCCAGTCCGGTCGGCCAGGGTTCGTAGAGGACGTCGAAGAGAGTGCCGGGCCGCTCCGGTACGGCGCCGGTGAGCCCGTCGGTGGTGCCCGCCGGGGTGGTGGCGACGACCAGCGGGGCGTGCAGCGCCTGCTCGGCCTCGGTCCAGTCGGAGATCCGGACGTCGACGCCCAGGCGTTCGCCCCAGCCGCGCATCTCCTGGCCGCGTTCCCGGCTGCGGACGTACGCCGTGACCGGTCCCGTGCAGATCCCGGACAGCGCGGCGAGCGCCGAGGACGCGGTCGCTCCGGCCCCCAGCACGGCAGCGGACTCCACCTTCTCCACGCCTCGCTCGCGCAGGGCCGCGACCATGCCGGGGATGTCGGTGTTGTCGCCGGTCCGCCGACCGTCCTCGGTGAACACGACCGTGTTCACCGCTTCGACCGAGGAGGCCGTCTCGCTGACGGAGTCCAGCAGCGGGATGATCGCTCGCTTCAACGGCATGGTCAGCGACAGTCCGGCCCAGGAGGAGTCCAGGCCCTCGATGAAGCCGGGCAGCGCCTGCTCGTCGATCTCGAACCGGTCATAGGCCCAGTCGGTGAGGCCGAGTTCGGCGTACGCGGCCCGGTGCAGGACCGGGGAGAGCGAGTGGGCGATGGGTGAGCCGAGCACGGCCGCCCGTCGGCGCCCGTCAGTCGAGAGCATCGAACTTTTCCTTGAGCTTCAGGAATTCCTGATAGTTCTTGGCGAACTCGGTCTTGCTGTTTCCGTCGGTCGCCACGAAGTAGATCCAGCCGTCCGTGGTCGGATGCAGCACGGCCGCCAGTGCCTCGGCTCCCGGATTGCCGATCGGGCCAGGAGTGAGGCCCTTCTGCGTGTACGTGTTGTACGGATCGCGGTTCTGCTTGATCTCGTTCTCAGTGATCTTGATCTCGCTCTGACCCTTGAGATAGTTGTATGTCGAATCGAACTGGAGATAGCGATTGGTCTCCGTATTCGTGACCTTGAGGCGGTTGTAGACGACTTCGGCCATCTTCCGGAAGTCGTCGTGCGTCTTGCCCTCGGCCTGGACCAGGCTGGCCGTCGTGAGCAGTTGCCAGGCATTGTCCAGGTTGTGCTTCTTGGCGTTGCCCTCGAGATCGAGTTTGTCGTACTCGGAATCGGCCCGCTCGACCATCTTCTTGAGGACGTCCTCCGGCTTCATCCCCTTGACCACGGGGTAGGCCGCCGGGAAGAGGAAGCCCTCCAGCGGGTCCTTGAGTTCCGGATGGTTCTCGGCCCATTGCGGGAGCCCCAGGCTGCCCACGTTCTTCTTGGCGACGCCGCGAGTGGTGCCGTCCTTGAGGCCCAGCTTCTGGTCGATCTTCGCGTAGACCTGACTGTTGCGCCAACCCTCCGGGATGACGAGCAGATTCTGGCTCTTCGGGTCGAGCATCATCTTCACGGCCTCGGCCGCGGACATCTTCTCGTGGAGCAGATACACGCCCGCCTGGATCGACTTGCCCTTGGGGTTCTTGTTCTGCGCTTCGACGAACGCGTCGACGCTCTTGACGACACCCTTCTGCTTCAGGATGTTGCCGATGTCGTAGCCGTAGGCGTTCTTCTGGATCTCGACCTCGACCTCGCCGCTGCCCGTCCCGGTGTAGTCGGGCGCCGCGCCGAACTTGTCCTGCCAGAAGGAGTAGCCGAGGTAGGCCACCGTACCGACACCGCCGACCAGCACCAGCGAGACGACCAGGCAGGCACAGCCGCTGCGGCCCTTCTTCTTGCCCTTGCCGCCCCGGCGTTCGCGACTGCCGCGGCGCGACTCGCGCGGGTCGTCACCGTCATCGTCGTCGTACGCGTCGTCGCTGTCACGGCGGGCATCACGGTCGTCGCGGTCGTCGGTGCCCGTGAAGAAGGGGTGGGTCTCCTCCGGCTCGGCCTCCGGGTCCCAGTCGGGACTCTGCGTCGGGGCCGGCCCGGCTGCCCCGCGGCGGCTCGGGGGCTGCGGCGGCGGATAGGCCTCCGGCGTGCCGTAGGGGTCGTGCGTCTCGCCGTAGCCGCCCTGCCCGCCGCCGTACGGGTCGGCCTGCTGGGCGGGGTAGGGCATCGCGGCGGGCTGCTGTCCGGTACCCCAGCCGCCGTTGCCGTACGGGTCCTGCTGGGGCTGCTGCTGGGGCTGCTGCTGCGCATACGGATCCTGCGGGACCCCGTACGGAGGCTGCTGCGGGTAGTGCTGTTGCGCGTAAGGGTCCTGCGGGACGCCGTACGGGTCCTGCGGCTGCTGCCCGTACGGGTCCTGGGGATAGGGCTGCTGCCCGCCGCCGTACTGGCTCCGGCCGTGGGCGGACTGCTGCCCTCCCCATCCCTGATCCCCGTACAGGGGGTCCTCGGGATGCCACGGTTCGGAGCCGGAACCCCGGCCATACTCAGTCATCTATCCCCTAGAGCCGCGAGACGCCATTCCGCCTCTTTGCTGTGCGGTGTCTGTTCGAACCCCGCCGCATCGCGCGGAACGTTACCGTATCGCGATCAGGGGGCCACTTCGACGCCTTCGCCGGGTGCTTTGCCCGACGCCCGTTCGGACTCCAGAGCGTTCTGCAGGATCACCACAGCGGCAGCCTGGTCGATGACCGAACGGCCCTTCTTGGACTTCACGCCCGAAGCGCGCAGCCCCTGCCCGGCCGTCACCGTGGTCATCCTCTCGTCCACCAGTCTTACCGGAATCGGAGAGACCGCACGGGCGAACTCCTGGGCGAAGACCCGGATCTTGGCGGCCGCGGGGCCCTCGCCCCCGCCGAGGGAGCGCGGCAGACCGATGATGACCTCGATCGGCTCGTACTCCTCGACGATCTGTCCCAGCCGCCGGTGGGCCGCCGGGACATCCCGTCCCGGAACGGTCTCCACCGGCGTGGCGAGGATCCCGTCGGGGTCGCACGAGGCGACCCCGATCCGGGCGTCCCCGACGTCGATCGCGAGTCGACGGCCCCGGCGCATCCCCGTCACCTCCGTCGTCACGCCGTCTCGGTGACGAGGCGTTCGACGGCGGCAACGGCGGCGCCGATGGCCTCGGGGTCCTGGCCGCCGCCCTGGGCGACGTCCGGCTTGCCGCCGCCACCGCCGCCGAGGGTCTTGGCCGCCGTGCGGACCAGGTCACCGGCCTTGAGCCCGCGCTCACGGGCGGCCTCGTTGGTGGCGATCACGGTCAGCGGGCGGCCGTTCGCCGTGGTGAACAGGGCCACGACGGCCGGCCGGCCGCCCTGGATACGGCCACGGACGTCGAGGACGAGCCTGCGCAGGTCGTCGGCCGTGGTGCCGTCCGGGACCTGACCGGTGACCAGGGCGACGCCCCGTACGTCCTTCGCGGACTCGACCAGTCCGGCGGCGGCCTGGAGGACCTTCTCCGCGCGGAACTTCTCGATCTCCTTCTCGGCGTCCTTCAGCTTGCCGAGCATGCCGGCGATCTTCTCGGGCAGCTCCTCGGGGCGGCCCTTGACCAGTTCCTGGAGCTGGGCGACGACCGTGTGCTCCCGGGCGAGGAAGTTGTACGCGTCGACACCGACGAGGGCCTCGATGCGGCGCACACCGGAACCGATGGACGACTCGCCGAGCAGCTTGACCAGACCCAGCTGGGCGGTGTTGTGGACGTGCGTACCGCCGCAGAGCTCCTTGGAGAAGTCGCCGATGGTGACGACCCGGACCCGCTCGCCGTACTTCTCGCCGAACTCGGCGATGGCGCCCTGCTTCTTGGCCTCGGCGATCGGCATGACCTCGGCCTGGACGTCGAGTTCGCGGGCGAGGACCTCGTTGATCTTCTGCTCGACGTCGGTGAGGACCGTGCCGGGTACGGCGGCGGGCGAGCCGAAGTCGAACCGGAAGCGGCCCGGCGAGTTCTCCGAACCGGCCTGGGCGGCCGTCGGGCCCAGCGCGTCGCGCAGCGCCTGGTGCGTGAGGTGCGTGGCGCTGTGGGCGCGGGCGATGGCGCGGCGGCGGGTGGTGTCGATGGCGGCGTAGGCGCTGGCGCCGACGGTCACCTCGCCGACCTGGACCGTCCCCTTGTGGACGGAGATGCCGGGCACGGGCTGCTGGACGTCGCGGACGTGGATGACCGCGCCGCTGTCGAGCCTGATCCGCCCCTGGTCGGCGAGCTGACCGCCGCCCTCGGCGTAGAACGGGGTGCGGTCCAGCACGACCTCGACCTCGTCGCCCTCGGTGGCGGCGGGCGAGGGCACGCCGTCGACGAGCAGGCCGACGACGGTCGACTCGCCCTCGGTGGCGGTGTAGCCGGTGAACTCGGTGATGCCGGAGTTGTCGGCGACCTCGCGGTAGGCGGAGAGGTCGGCGTGGCCGGTCTTCTTGGCCTTGGCGTCGGCCTTGGCCCGCTCCCGCTGTTCCCGCATCAGACGGCGGAAGCCGTCCTCGTCCACCGAGAGGCCCTGTTCGGCGGCCATCTCCAGGGTGAGGTCGATCGGGAAGCCCCAGGTGTCGTGGAGCAGGAAGGCCTTGTCGCCGGCGAGGACCTTGCCACCGGCGGCCTTGGTCTCGGTGACGGCGGCGTCGAGGATGTTGGTGCCGCCCTTGAGGGCCTTGAGGAAGGCGGCCTCCTCGGCCAGGGCGACCGTCTCGATGCGCTTGCGGTCGGTGATGAGTTCCGGGTACTGCTGCCCCATCGTGTCGATCACGACGGCGACCAGGTCCTTCACGACCGGGCCGGTGGCGCCCAGCAGACGCATGTTGCGGATGGCGCGGCGCATGATGCGGCGCAGCACGTAGCCGCGGCCCTCGTTGCCGGGAGTGACGCCGTCGCCGATCAGCATCACGGAGGTACGGATGTGGTCGGCGACCACACGGAGCGAGACGTCCGAACCGTGCTCGGCGCCGTACCGCACACCGGTCAGCTCGGTGGCCTTGTCCATGACGACGCGCAGGGTGTCGGTCTCGTACATGTTCTGCACGCCCTGCAGGATCATGGCGAGGCGTTCCAGGCCCAGACCCGTGTCGATGTTCTTCGACGGCAGGTCGCCGAGGATCGGGAAGTCCTCCTTGCCGTCACCGGCACCCCGCTCGAACTGCATGAAGACCAGGTTCCAGATCTCCACGTAGCGCTCGTCGTTGACGGCCGGGCCGCCCTCGACGCCGAACTCGGGGCCGCGGTCGTAGTTGATCTCGGAGCAGGGACCGCAGGGACCGGGGACGCCCATGGACCAGAAGTTGTCCTTCTTGCCCAGGCGCTGGATGCGCTCGGCCGGTACCCCGACCTTGTCGCGCCAGATGGCCTCGGCCTCGTCGTCGTCCAGATAGACCGTGATCCACAGCCGCTCGGGGTCGAGACCGAAGCCGCCGTCCGCCACGGAGCTGGTCAGCAGCTCCCAGGCGAACGTGATGGCGCCTTCCTTGAAGTAGTCGCCGAAGGAGAAGTTTCCACACATCTGGAAGAACGTGCCGTGCCGGGTGGTCTTGCCGACCTCCTCGATGTCCGGCGTACGGACACACTTCTGCACGCTGGTGACGCGCGGGGCGGGCGGCTTGACCTCACCGAGGAAGTACGGCTTGAAGGGCACCATGCCCGCGGGGACCAGCAGCAGAGTCGGGTCGTCCGCGATGAGCGACGCCGAAGGGACGACGGTGTGACCGCGCTCCTCGAAGAAGCTCAGCCAGCGGCGACGAATTTCAGCCGACTCCATCAGTGGTCCTCATTCCGGTTGTACGAGTTGTAGGGGAGCTTGCGGTGGTTCGTGACATCGAGGGCCCGGTCCGGGCCGACGGGCTCGGCCGCCTCGACGACGACATGACGCCGCACCGGGGGGCCGGGGTCGACGGGCGCCTCCAGGCCCAGCGCCTCGCCCAGTTCGGCCTCGCGCCGGACCATCGACTCACGGACGTCGAGCGCGAAGTCCCTGACCTTGTGGCCCGTCTCGATCGCCTTGTCCGCGGCCTGCGCGGCGAGACTCTCGGGGGTCAGTTGCTTGAGCTTCCGGTTCACCTTGGCGGTGGCCCATACACCGGCGGCGGCGCCGGCGGTGAACCAGAACGTACGGCGGAACATCGCTGCGTCAGTCCTTCGGTCCGCGGGAGATTCTGCCGTTGCGCTTCCGTCCGCGGCCGGACGGTACGGTGCGGCCGACGATCACGGTCCGGCGGTCGGCCCTGCGGTCGGGCTCCGGTTCCGGCCCGGTCCTGCGGCCGATGGCCTGCCGTACCCCGTAGCCGAACGCCGCGACCTTGACGAGCGGGCCGCCGAAGGCCGAGGCCACCGTGGTGGAGAGCGCCGAGGCGTTCGAGGTGACTTCCTGGACGTCCGTCGCGATCGCGTCGACCTTGTCGAGCTGGGTCTGCGCGGAGCGCACGGTGGCGGAGGCGTCGGCAAGCAGCGGGACCGCCTGCTCCGTCACGCTCGCCACGAGTTCGGTGGTCGCCCTGAGCGTCTGGGCCAGCCTCACCAGCACGACGGCGAGGAACGAAACCAGGATCGCCCAGAAGACGGCCACCAGGATCCCGGCCACCTCTCCACCGGACACAGTGCACCGCTCTCTAGCTTGTCGCTGTCTTAAGTACTGTCTCTGTCTGTCTCGGTCCGGCGACGGCTGCCGCAACAGCCGATCGTCGTCTCCCGAGCCTATCGCGCCGGTGGTTGCGCCCCGTACCGCATTACCCACGGCAGGACCGCACCTTCCGAGACGATCGCACGGAGCGCATTCCTGGCGGCACTCTGCGTGCTCCACGGCGAAGGCCCGCCACCTCCCGTACATCGGAAAGGGGCGGGCCTGAGCGCCGGTGAGAGCGACTGCGCCTGGATCAGCGGGCGTAGTACTCGACGACGAGCTGCTCGTCGCAGATCACGGGGATTTCCTTGCGGTTCGGGTCCCGGTCAAGGCGGAAGGCCAGGGCCTTCAGGTTCACCTGCAGGTAGCGCGGGGTCTCACCCTCGGGGGCGTAGCCACCCTCGCGAGCAACCTGGAAGGGGTGCTTGTCACGGCTGCGCTCGCGGACCATCACGACGTTGTCGGGACGGACACGGAACGAGGGCTTGTCGACCTTGCGGCCGTCGACCTCGATGTGACCGTGCACGACCATCTGGCGGGCCTGGTAGATGGTGCGGGCGATGCCCGAACGCAGGACCAGGGCGTCGAGACGACGCTCGAGCTCGACGACGAGCGCCTCGCCCGTCTTGCCCTCGGCCTTCTTGGCGCGGTCGTAGGCACGCGCCATCTGGCGCTCGCTGATGTCGTACTGGGCACGCAGACGCTGCTTCTCCAGCAGACGGACCTTGTAGTCCGAGTTCTGCTTGCGCCCACGGCCGTGCTCGCCCGGCGGGTAGGGGCGGGCCTCGAAGTACTTGACAGCCTTCGGCGTCAGCGCAATGCCGAGCGCGCGGCTCTTCTTGACCTTGGGACGCGACTGGTTAGGCACGTTCTCCAGACCTCCGTTGTAGGTTAGGTACACCTTATTCGTGGAGATCGCATGTCTCGCCCGGGGAACACCACTCACGTCACGGCAGCACTGACAGCGTCGACACCTCCACAGATGGGGTGCCGATACGACGGAGGACCGATCAGATCGTGGTCAGCCGCGTCCCGGCGGGCTTGAAACCACTCGGATGCCGTCAGCAGCCGAGCGCACACGAACTCCCGTACAGGATACCTGCTCGGCGGCAGTGCTCGTCCCGGGGGGCCCGCGCCGGGCGCGGAACGGGTCCCGGCACGTCCCGTCGTCAGCCTGCAAAGCGGCCCTGGAGCCGCTCACGGACCCGCTCGACGACGTCCGCGTAACGCGCCTCCGCGCCATAACGCGTGGGCCGGTAGTACTGCTTGTCGCGTACGGCTTCCGGGGCGTACTGCTGGGCGGCGATGCCACCGGGGACGTCGTGCGGATACACATAGCCCTGGGCGTGCCCCAGTTTGGCGGCGCCCTTGTAGTGGCCGTCCCGCAGATGTGCCGGGACCGGACCCGCCAGCCCCTTCCGTACGTCCTCCTGCGCGGCGAAGATCGCCAGCGTCGCGGCATTGGACTTGGGGGCGAGGGCCAGGGCGATGGTGGCATGGCTCAGGGTGAGCGCGGCCTCGGGGAAACCGATCATCGCGACCGCCTGGGCTGCCGCGACGGCGGTGGGCAGTGCCGTGGGATCGGCGAGACCGATGTCCTCGCTGGCCGAGATCATCAGCCGTCGGGCGATGAACCGGGGGTCCTCCCCCGCCTCGATCATCCGGGCCAGATAGTGCAGTGCGGCGTCCACGTCGGAGCCGCGGATCGACTTGATGAGCGCACTCGCCACGTCGTAGTGCTGGTCGCCGTCCCGGTCGTAGGTGACGGCGGCGCGGTCGACGGTCTCCTCCAGGGTCAGGAGGGTGATCTCCTTCTCCTGCTTGTCCAGCGCCGCACCGGCCGCGGCCTCCAGCGCGGTCAGCGCCCGCCGGGCGTCACCGCCCGCGATGCGCAGCAGATGGGCCTCGGCGTCCTCGGGCAGCGCCACCGCGTCGCCCAGGCCGCGCTCGTCGGTCAGGGCGCGCCTCAGCAGGCCGCGCAGATCGTCGTCGGTCAGCGGCTCCAAAGTGAGCAGCAGCGAGCGCGACAGGAGGGGCGAGATCACCGAGAAATACGGATTCTCGGTGGTCGCGGCGATCAGGGTCACCCAGCGGTTCTCCACCGCCGGCAGCAGCGAGTCCTGCTGGGCCTTGGAGAAGCGGTGGATCTCGTCGAGGAAGAGGACGGTCTCCTTGCCGTATCCGCCGGTGGCGCGGCGGGCGCCCTCGATGACGGCCCGTACTTCCTTGACGCCCGCGGTGATCGCGGAGAGTTCGACGAAGCGCTTGTTGGTGGCCTTGCTGACGACGTACGCCAGCGTCGTCTTCCCGATGCCGGGCGGGCCCCAGAGAATCACCGACGACGGACCTGCGGGCCCGCCGTTCCCCTCGCCGACGAGTCGGCGCAACGGCGAGCCCGGCTTGAGCAGATGCTGCTGCCCGACGACCTCGTCGAGGGTTCGGGGGCGCATCCGGACAGCCAGCGGGCTCCTGGACGGGTCCTTCTCCTGGCGGTCTTCGGCAGCAGCGGTAAAGAGGTCGGGCTCCACGTCCTGAAGCCTATTCCACCTCTCCGACATCCCTGCCGGGCCGGTCGTCCCGGCCGGGACGACCGGGCGGTCAGCTCGTCCAGAAGTCCCACCAGCGCGTCAGGATCAGCATGCCGATGATGCCGATCCACAGCACCGGCGGCACCCAGTGGAACTCCGCCAGTCCTGTGCGCAGCCAGTTCGGGGCGGGCAGGATCCGGTGCTCGATGTTGTGCGCGGTGACGTAGCAGAACATGACGATCGTGGCGACCCAGGCCAGGCAGCACCACAGGCAGAGCGAGTTGATGTTGTAGAGCGACTGGTACTGGAGCCAGGTGCAGAAACCGACGCCGAACAGCGTGCCGGCGTTCATCCCGAGCCAGTACCAGCTGCGGAATCGGGCGCCCGCGAGCAGCGCGAGGCCGATGCCGATGATCACGGGGTAGGCGGCGAGACCGAGCATCGGGTTCGGGAAGCCGAAGGCGGACGCCTGCTCGCTCTTCATGATGTTGCCGCAGGCGACGACCGGGTTGAGACTGCAGCCCGGGGTGAAGTTCGGGTCCTCCAGCAACTTGAACTTGTCGATGGTGATGACCCAGGCGGCAAGAAGTCCGGCTGCGCCCGTGATCACCAGCAGCAGTGCGAACGCCCGACTGCCGCCGATGGTCCTCTTCCCGCCGTCCTCGTCCTGGTCGGAGGAGGGATGGTCAACCGCTGCAGTCGTCATATCTCTCGTTCCATCAGTGAGTGGCCTGCTGGGCAGGGACATTGTGCCGCACTGCACCACTGCCGTTCTGTTCGACGGACATAAAGACGTACGGGGAAACCTGCGCCTCGTGGGCGGGGATCACGCGGTCCTTGCGTCGCTCCGACCCGTGCGCGACGGGCCCCGGGGACGCTGCCTGCGCGGGTGGCGGGGAGAAGCGGCCACCGCGGCCGGGTCCGGACGCGGCGTCGGCCCGGCGCCGTCGGCCTTCTTGGCCGGAACCGGTTCGGCAGGATGAATCCGCCGGCACACCGTTGACGTCCGCGGGACCGGGGCGTGAGCAACGGGACGCGCCCGGTCCGCCCGGGGGACCGGGCGGACTCAGGCGGTCCGGCGGCCGGTCAGGCCAGCCGCTGCCGGACCTCGGCCACCAGCGCGCCGATCGCGACCGGCTGCTGCTCACCGGACTCCATGTCCTTGAGCTGGACGACGCCCTCGGCCAGATCCCGCTCGCCCGCGACGATCGTGAACCGCGCGCCCGAGCGGTTCGCGCTCTTCATCGCACCCTTGAGACCGCGGTTGCCGTACGCGAAGTCCGCCGCCACACCGGAGCGGCGCAGCTCGGTGACGATCCCGAAGAGCACTCGCCGGGCCTCCTCGCCGAGCGGTACCGCGAAGACGCTGGTGGTGGCGGGGAGTGCGAGCTCGATGCCCTCCGCCTCCAGGGCGAGCACCGTGCGGTCCACACCGAGCGCCCAGCCCACCGACGGGAGCGACGGGCCGCCGATCATCTCGGAGAGGCCGTCGTAGCGGCCGCCGCCGCCCACCGCGGACTGCGAGCCGAGCCCGTCGTGGACGAACTCGAAGGTGGTGCGGGTGTAGTAGTCGAGACCACGGACGAGCTTCTCGTCGTCCTCGTACGCCACACCTTCCGCGGAGAGCAGGTCGCGCACCTGCTCGTGGTACGCCTTGCAGGCGTCGCACAGGTAGTCGCGCAGCACCGGGACGCCCGTCAGCTGCTTCTGGACCTCGGGCCGCTTGTCGTCGAGGACCCGGAGCGGGTTGATCTCGATCCGGCGCCGGGTGTCCTCGTCCAGGTCGAGCTCGCGCAGGAAGCCCTGGAGCGCGTCCCGGTAGACCGGGCGGCACTCCTTGTCGCCCAGCGAGTTGAGCAGGATGCGGAAGTTCCGCAGGCCCAGTGCGCGGTACGCCTGGTCGGCCAGGATGATGAGCTCGGCGTCCAGCGCCGGGTCCTCGGCGCCGATCGCCTCCGCACCGACCTGCGAGAAGTGCCGGTAGCGGCCCTTCTGCGGGCGCTCGTAGCGGTAGTACGAGCCGGAGTACCAGAGCTTCACGGGCAGGTTGCCGAGCTTGTGGAGGTTGGCCTCCAGCGCGGCGCGCAGCACGGACGCGGTGCCCTCGGGGCGCAGGGCCAGCTGGGAGCCGCCCTTGGTGGTGAGGGTGTACATCTCCTTGGTCACGATGTCGGTGGACTCACCGACACCGCGCGAGAAGAGGGCGACGTCCTCGAAGCCGGGCGTCTCGATGTAGCCGTAGCCGGAGTTCTTCAGGGGCGCGGCGATCGCGTCGCGCACCGCGAGGTACGTCGCGGAGTCGGGCGGGGTCAGGTCGTACGTGCCCTTGGGGGCCTTGAAGGTGCTCACGGAGTTTCTCTCGTCACATTCCTCGTCGCGGCGCGTCCATACCGTGCAGGTAGGGATTCGAGGCGCGCTCGCGGCCGATGGTCGTCTGGGGGCCGTGGCCGGACAGCACCACGGTCGAGTCGTCGAGCGGCAGGCACACACGGGCCAGCGACTCGAGCAGCTCGGTGTGGTCGCCGCCGGGCAGGTCGGTGCGTCCGACGGAGCCGGCGAAGAGCAGGTCGCCCGAGAAGAGGATCTGCGGAACGTCCGCGGCCTCGGGCATCCTGAACGTCACCGACCCCTTGGTATGGCCGGGTGCGTGGGCGACGCCGAACTCCAGACCGGCCAGTTTCAGCAGGGAGCCGTCGCTCAGCTCCTTGACGTCGTCCGGCTCCCCCACGGTCAGCTCGCCCATGAGCGGCATCCCGATGGAGCGTCCGAGGGCCTTCTCCGGATCGCTCATCATGTAGCGGTCCTGCGGATGGATCCAGGCAGGGACGTCGTGCGCGCCGCACACCGGGACCACCGAGGCGACATGGTCGATGTGGCCGTGCGTCAGTATGACGGCGACGGGCTTCAGCCGATGTTTTCTCACCGCGTCCTCGACACCCTGCGTGGCCTGGTGGCCCGGGTCGATGATCACGCACTCCTCGCCTGCGGCCGGGGCGACCAGATAACAGTTGGTCCCCCAGGCCCCGGCGGGGAACCCGGCAATGAGCACGATCGTCCTTAGTGGTCGTCCGACGTCTGGATGGCGACTGAGAAGGTCGCGGCAGTTCAGAGCCTACCGGCGCTCCTCATTCCACAGCTAACCCATATACGGTACGGGGCAACCCAGGCCCCATCGACCTACAAGGAGATCACCCGGTGGTCAGCAGCGATCAGCGGCGGCGGCAGCTCGCCCGGGAGAAGTTCGAGCGGCAGCAGCAGCGCCGGGAGGAGGCCCGCCGCAGGACGAGGCGCCTGACGGTCGCCATCGCGTCCGTGGTGGCCGTGGCGGCCATCGTCGGGGTGGGGACGTATCTCGCGCTCGACGGCGACGACGGCAAGAAGGACAAGGCCGATGCGGCGGCGAGCCCGTCGGCGAGCGAGAGCGCGTCGGAGCCGGCGATGAAGATCGACCAGAAGGGGAAGTACACGATGTCGCTCAAGACGAGCCAGGGCGACATCGGGTTCACGATGGACGCGGCGAAGACGCCGCACACCACGAACTCCTTCAAGTCGCTGGCCGACAAGGGTTTCTTCGACGGTACGAAGTGTCACCGGCTGACCACACAGGGCATCTTCGTCCTGCAGTGCGGTGACCCCCAGGGCGACGGCACGGGCGGTCCCGGCTACACGATCCCGGACGAGAACCTGACCGCGCTCGGCAAGGCGGGCGAGAGCGGCACGGTGACCTACCCGGCGGGCACGGTGGCCATGGCGAACACCGGTCAGGAGCACACCGGCGGCAGCCAGTTCTTCCTGGTGTACAAGGACAGCGAACTGCCGCCTTCCTACACTCCGTTCGGCACGATGGACGCCGACTCGCTGAAGACGATCAAGAAGATCGGTGCGGCGGGTGTGGACGGCGGAGCGACCGACGGTGCGCCGAAGAAGGCCGTCGAGATCTCGAAGGCCACCGTCGACAAGTCGTGATGCCGCCTGGCGGGCCGCTGCGGGCCGGACCGGCGGTGACGACGAGGCGCGGGCCGGATTATTTTCGGCCGCGCTGAGTGCGGACAGCCGGGCGGCCGGTCGCCTAGATTGGCGTTGTGCAGGGCGGGCGCGGCCCGCCCCAGGAAACTGTGGACGATGCCAGGGGGGCGAACCCCCTCGCAGGCATCAGGTGGAGGAGGCGCTGTGAGCAGCGACCCGTGGGGCCGTGTCGATGAGACGGGCACCGTGTACGTGCGGACAGCCGATGGCGAGCAGGTCGTCGGATCGTGGCAGGCGGGTTCCCCCGAGGAGGCCCTGGCCTACTTCGAGCGCAAGTACGAGGGCATGGTGGTCGAGATCGGCCTCCTCGAACGTCGGGTGAAGACCACCGACCTGTCGGCGAAGGACGCCACGACCGCCATCGAGCATCTGCGGCAGCAGGTGGACGAGCATCACGCCGTCGGCGACCTCGACGCGCTGCGCAAGCGACTCGACGCGCTGGTCGCGGCGGTCGACTCGCGGCGCGAGGAGCGCAAGGCCCAGAAGGCGAAGCAGACCGACGAGGCGAAGCAGGCCAAGGAGGAGCTGGTCACCGAGGCCGAGGAACTGGCGCAGAGCGAGCAGTGGCGCTCCGCGGGCGAGCGGCTCCGCGCGCTCGTCGACACGTGGAAGGGCCTGCCCCGGCTCGACCGCAAGTCCGACGACGAGCTGTGGCACCGCTTCTCGCATGCCCGCTCGGTGTTCTCCAAGCGCCGCAAGGCCCACTTCGCCTCGCTGGACGCCCAGCGCGAGGAGGCCCGCAAGGTCAAGGAGAAGCTGGTCGTCGAGGCCGAGTCGCTGTCCCGCTCCACGGACTGGGGAGCGACGGCCGCCCGCTATCGCGACCTGATGACGGAGTGGAAAGCGGCGGGCCGCGCTCAGCGCGAGGCCGAGGACGAACTGTGGGAGCGTTTCCGCGGTGCTCAGGACGTCTTCTTCGCCGCCCGCGGCGAGGTCTTCGCGGAGCGGGACGCGGAGCAGGGCGAGAACCTCAAGCTCAAGGAGGAACTCGCGGTCGAGGCCGAGAAGCTGGTGCCGGTGCAGGATCTGAAGGCGGCCAGGGCCGCGTTCCGGTCCATCAACGAGCGCTGGGAGGCCATCGGCCATGTGCCGCGTGACGCCCGCCCGAAGGTCGAGGGGCGGATGCACGCGGTGGAGCGGGCGCTCCAGGAGGCCGAGGAGGCGGAGTGGCGCCGGACGAACCCGGAGGCGCGTGCGCGCGCCGCGGGTCTGACCGGTCAGCTCCAGGCGGCCGTGGACAAGCTGCGTACGCAGATCGACGCCGCCCGCGCCTCGGGCAACAACGCCCGGGCCGACAAGCTGGCGAAGGAGCTCGAGGGCAGGCAGGCGCTGCTGGACCAGGCGCTGAAGGGCCTGGAGGAGTTCGGCGGCTGAGCACCGCGGGCCGGTCGGCACTGAGCCGGCCGGCCTGGGACAGGGCCCCCTGTACGTGTCCTGAGGACACGTACAGGGGGCCCTGTCCCTGTACGGGAGCCCGCGGTCAGGGCCTGCGGGCGGAGGTGACGCGGTAGACGTCGTAGACGCCCTCCACGCCCCGTACCGCCTTCAGCACGTGCCCGAGGTGCTTCGGGTCGCCCATCTCGAAGGTGAAGCGCGAGGTGGCCACCCGGTCCCGGGAGGTCTGGACGGCCGCCGACAGGATGTTGACGTGCTGGTCGGACAGGACCCGGGTGACGTCCGAGAGGAGCCGCGACCGGTCCAGCGCCTCGACCTGGATGGCGACCAGGAAGACCGAGGACTGGGTCGGCGCCCACTCGACCTCCAGGATCCGCTCCGGCTGCTGCGACAACGAGTCGACGTTGACGCAGTCCGCCCGGTGCACGGAGACGCCGCTGCCGCGGGTGACGAAGCCGATGATCGGGTCTCCGGGAACGGGTGTGCAACAGCGGGCCAGTTTGACCCACACGTCCTCGACACCCTTGACGACGACCCCCGGATCGGCGTTGGACCGGCGCTTGTGGCGGCCACGGGAGGGCGGCGCGCTCTCCGCGAGGTCCTCCTTGGCCGCGTCCTCGCCGCCGAGCGCCTGGACGAGCTTCTGCACCACACCGGCCGCGGCGACATGGCCCTCGCCGACCGCCGCGTAGAGCGACGAGATGTCCGGGTAGCGCATTTCATGGGCGAGGGTGACCAGGGAATCACCGGTCAGGATGCGCTGGATCGGCAGATTCTGCTTGCGCATGGCGCGGGCGATGGCGTCCTTGCCCTGCTCGATCGCCTCGTCCCGGCGTTCCTTGGAGAACCAGGCACGGATCTTGTTGCGGGCGCGGGGCGACTTGACGAAGCCCAGCCAGTCCCGGGAAGGTCCGGCGCCGGCCGCCTTGGAGGTGAAGACCTCCACCAGGTCGCCGTTGTCGAGCGTGGATTCGAGCGGTACGAGCCGGCCGTTGACCCGTGCCCCTATGGTCCGGTGGCCGACCTCCGTGTGCACGGCGTACGCGAAGTCGACCGGCGTCGCACCCGCGGGCAGCGCTATGACATCGCCCTTGGGCGTGAAGACGAAGACCTCGTTGCGGGAGAGGTCGAAGCGCAGCGACTCCAGGAACTCGCTGGGGTCCTCGGTCTCCTTCTGCCAGTCCAGGAGCTGGCGCAGCCACGCCATGTCGTTGACCGTGTCCTGGCGCCCGCCCTTGCCGGGGGCCTTGGGCACGTCGGTGCGCACCTTGGACGCGCCGGCGACGGCTTCCTGCTTGTACTTCCAGTGCGCGGCAATGCCGTACTCGGCACGGCGGTGCATGTCGAACGTTCGGATCTGCAGCTCGACGGGCTTGCCGCTGGGACCGATCACCGTGGTGTGCAGCGACTGGTACATGTTGAACTTGGGCATCGCGATGTAGTCCTTGAACCGGCCGGGGACCGGATTCCATCGCGCGTGGACGGTGCCGAGCGCCGCGTAGCAGTCGCGGACGGTGTCGACGAGGACCCGGATGCCCACCAGGTCGTAGATCTCGGCGAAGTCCCGGCCCCGCACGATCATCTTCTGGTAGACGCTGTAGTAGTGCTTCGGCCGGCCGGTGACGGTGGCCTTGATCCGGGCGGCGCGCAGGTCGGATTGGACCTCGTCGGTCACTATGGCGAGGTATTCGTCGCGCTTGGGCGCCCGCTCGGCGACGAGGCGGACGATCTCGTCGTACATCTTGGGGTAGAGGATCGCGAAGGCGAGGTCCTCGAGTTCCCACTTGATGGTGTTCATGCCCAGCCGGTGTGCCAGCGGGGCGTAGATCTCCAGCGTCTCGCGGGCCTTCTTCTCCTGCTTCTCCCGCTTGAGGTAGCGCATGGTGCGCATGTTGTGCAGCCGGTCGGCGAGCTTGATGACGAGGACCCTGGGGTCCTTGGCCATGGCGACGACCATCTTGCGTACGGTCTCGGCCTGTGCGGCCTCGCCGAACTTGACCTTGTCCAGCTTGGTGACACCGTCGACGAGCAGGGCCACCTGGTCGCCGAAGTCCCGGCGCAGGGTGTCCAGGCCGTACTCGGTGTCCTCGACCGTGTCATGCAGCAGTCCGGCCATCAGTGTCGCCGGGTCCATGCCGAGCTCGGCGAGGATGGTGGTGACGGCGAGCGGGTGCGTGATGTACGGGTCGCCGCTCTTGCGCTTCTGGCCGCGGTGCCAGCGCTCGGCGACCTGGTAGGCGCGCTCGATCTGACGCAGCGTGGCGGTCTCGATCTTGGTGTCGTTGCTGCGGACGATGCGCAGCAAGGGTTCGAGCACCGGGTTGTACGGGCTGGAGCGCTGCACACCGAGCCGGGCGAGCCTCGCCCTCACCCGGTTGGAGGAGCCACCGGAGCGGGTCCCGGAAGCGGACGGGGCGACCGGCCTGGCGGCGGGCTTCGCCGGAGGCTTCGGCGTGGACGCGGCCGGGGAGGCGGGTTGGGCCGGCTGGGCGGGTGAAGCGGGAGCGGACCCCGGCGCCGCAGCCCTCCGCTCCGGCCCCGTGACGGGCTCGGGGGCTGGGGGCTTCGGCTTCTCCGCGGCCTGCTTCTTCCCGGGCACGGCTGGGGCCGCCACCGGCTTCTCGGGCTGCGGGGCGGCGACTGGCTGGGCCTCGTCTGGCAAGAGCGCTCCTCGTGCGGTTCCGGGTACCCGGGAAGGCCATCGTATCGACCCGGTGGCCGAGCCTCCCCCGGGGACCACGAGAGCTCTCACAACGCAGAACGGGCACCCGATTGTTCCCGGGTGCCCGTCCGACGCGCGCGATCCGTTGCCACGCGCGGTCCGTCACTGCTCAGACCGTGATCAGAACCTCCAGCGGAGCCCCCTGGAGCCCCTGCTCCAGACGGGCGCGTCCGGGCAGGAAGCCGAGCTCCATGAGGACCGCGACGCCCGCCACCTCGGCACCGGACCGCCGGATCAGCTCCAGCGTTGCCTCGGCGGTGCCACCCGTCGCCAGGATGTCGTCGATGACCATGATCCGGTCACCGGCGGTCACGTCCTCCGCGTGGATCTCGATCTCGGCGGTGCCGTACTCCAGCGCGTACGCCTGGCTGAGCGTGGCTCCGGGCAGCTTGCCCGCCTTGCGGACGGGTACGAAGCCGAGCCCGGCCCGGACCGCGACCGGCGCGGCCAGGATGAAACCGCGCGCCTCGAGGCCGGCGATCTTCGTGGCGCCGTGCCGTACGCACAGCTCCGCGAGGGTGTCGGTGAGGGCCGCGAATGCCGTCGGGTCCGCAAGCAGGGGGGTGATGTCCTTGAACAGCACGCCCGGCTTGGGGTAGTCCGGCACGTCGCGGATCCGGCTGAGCAGGAGCTCGCGCGTGGTCTGAGTGGTGTGACTGGTCATCAGCGCTTTCCCGAGGTGTTGCGGCCGTGGCCCCTGGGGGGCTGCTGGCGCTGCCCGACGACCGCGGCGGCGGGTGCGTCCGCGGGGAGGTCGTCGTCCTGGGACTCGTCCTGTGCGGACTCGCCCTTGGCAGCGGCCGCCGCGCGCTTGGCGAGCACCCGCTTCTTCAGGGCCTTCATCTGCGGATCGGTCTCCTTGAGGTCGGCGACCAGCGGAGTGGCGATGAAGATCGAGGAGTACGCACCGGCCGCGAGGCCGACGAAGAGCGCCAGCGAGATGTCGTTCAGCATGCCGGCGCCGAGGACGCCGCCACCGATGAACAGCAGACCGGCGACCGGCAGCAGCGCCACGACGGTGGTGTTGATGGAACGCACCAGCGTGCCGTTGATGGAGCGGTTGGCGATGTCGCTGTAGGTCCACCGGGTCTGCTTGGTGATCCCCTTCGTGCCCTCCTTGAGGCTGTCGAAGACGACGACCGTGTCGTAGAGGGAGTAACCGAGGATGGTCAGCAGACCGATCACGGTGCCCGGGGTGACCTCGAAGCCGACCAGGGCGTAGATGCCGACCGTGATGGTGATGTCGTGGATCAGCGCGACCAGGGCCGCGATGGCCATGCGCCACTCGAAGGCGATGGCCAGGTAGATCACGACCAGGACCATGAAGATGCCGAGGCCCGTCCAGGCCTTGTTGGCGATCTGCTCACCCCAGCTGGGGCCGACCAGGTCTGCGGCGATCTTCTCCATCGGGACGTCGAGGTCCTGGGCGAGCCGCTCCTTGATCTGGTCGGACTTCGCGGTGTCGACCTCGGTGATCTGGACGCGCAGACCGCCGTTGCCGAGCTTCTGGACGATCGCCTGGTGACCGGACGCCTCGGTGGCCAGGTCCTCCGCCTGGGCCACGGTGACGCTGGTCTTCGGGGTGGTGAAGACCGCGCCGCCCTTGAACTCGATGCCCATGTTCAGGCCGCTGACCGCCAGGCCGACGATGGCCGTGATGGTGATCAGGATCGAGATCCCGTACCAGATCTTGCGCTTGCCGATGAAGTCGTAGCCGACCTCGCCGCGGTAGAGACGGGCGCCGAGAGTGCCGAGTCGCGACATCTCACGCCTCCTTCGGGTCAGTGGGGGCGTTGACACGACGCGAGCGGCGCAGCGGCGGCTTGGCACCGAGCCGCCTCGGGTCCAGTCCGGACCACGGGTGGCCATCGGCGAAGAACTTCTTCCGCGCCATCAGCGTCATCACGGGCTTGGTGAAGAGGAACACCACGACCACGTCGAGCAGGGTGGTGAGGCCGAGCGTGAAGGCGAAGCCCTGGACCTTGCCGACGGTGACGACGAAGAGCACCGCTGCGGCGAGGAACGACACGAAGTCGGAGACCAGGATGGTGCGCCGGGCGCGCGGCCAGGCCCGCTCCACGGCCGGGCGGAGCGTCCGGCCCTCGCGGATCTCGTCGCGGATTCTCTCGAAGTACACGATGAAGGAGTCCGCGGTGATACCGATGGCCACGATGGCTCCGCAGACCGCCGGGAGGTTCAGCGCGAAGCCGATGGCCGGGCCGAGCAGCGACATGAGCGTGTAGGTCAGGATGCCGGAGACCAGCAGGCTGAGGAGCGCGATGAACGCCAGTCCGCGGTAGTAGGCCACCAGGTAGATGACCACCAGGGCCAGACCGATGGCACCGGCGATCAGACCGGCCCGCAGCTGCTCGCCGCCGAGGGCGGCGGTGACGGTGGTGACGCTCGACTCGTGGAAGGAGAGCGGGAGCGCACCGTAGGAGAGCACGTTGGCCAGGTCCTCGGCGGACTGCTGGGTGAAGCTGCCGGAGATCTCGGCGCTGCCGCTGAGCGTCGTGTTCACCTGGGGCGCGGAGACGACCTCACCGTCGAGCGCGATCGCGAACTGGTTCTGCGGGGACTGCTGCGCGGAGAGCTTCTTGGTGATCGTCTGGAACTGCTTGGACCCCTTCTTGGTGAAGTCCATCTGGACGATCCACATGCCGCGCTGCTGGTCGAAGGCGGCCTTGGCACTGTCGACCTCGGTGCCGGACACCTCGGACGGGCCGAGGATGTACTTGGCGTCACCCTCCGAGCTGCACGCGACGGCCGAGTCGGTCGGCTTGACGCCCTGGGCGGCCTTGGCGCGGGAGGCCTTGCTGGAGCAGTCGAGCGCCTCGAAACGCTTCTCCAGGTCGGTGGCGGCGGCCTCGTCAGCGGCCGAGGCCGTGGTCGCGGAGGCGGACGGCGTGGCATCGGCCGATGCGCTCGGCGTGGCGTCGGCCTTGAGAGCGTCGGTGACCGCGCGGCCCTGGGTCGTGGCGCTCGCGCTCGGCGTCGCCGACGCCTTCCCGTCGGACGCCGCGGTGCTCGGGCTCGCCGACGGGCTGGCCGAACCGGACGGCGAGGCGCTGGATGCGGGGGTGGGCGTGCCCGCGGCCACGGCCAGCACCGGCCGGAAGTAGAGCTTGGCGGTGGTGCCGACCTGCTCACGGGCCTGGGCGGAGTCCGTGCCCTTGGGGATGTTGACGATGATGTTGCGATCGCCCTGGGTCTGGACCTCGGCCTCGGAGACACCGAGACCGTTGACACGGCGCTCCATGATCTCGACCGCGGTGTCCATGTTGGTCTTGTTGATCGCGCTTTCCTGGCCCGGCTCGCTCTTCGCCGTGAGCGTGATGGACGTACCGCCCGCAAGGTCGATACCCAGCCGTGGGGTCGGCTGGTCAGCCAGGAACATCCCGCCGGTGAGCGCGACCAGGGCGATCAGGATCAGAGCCAGGGAACGCCCCGGCCTGCCCTGACCGCCGGCCGGCCCTCGGCTCTTCTTCGGTGCTGCCACCTTCTCGTTTCTCCCTGTCCAACCGCCCCGCGCCGGGTACGCGCCCGAGCGGCCACGAAGTGTAGTGGGGACCCGCCCCCGCGGAAGATCGCACGGTCCGGGGAGTGCCGGATGCCTGTGGGCCTGCGGCACTCCCCGGGTCGCGGACTACTTCTCGTCGGCCTCGCCGTCGGCCTTGCCCTCGGACTTCTTGTCGGAAGCGGAGTCGTCGGGCCCGGCCTTCTTGTCCAGGTCGATCTTGGACTCGTCCGAGGTGTCCTCGTCGGCGTCCGTCCCGGTCAGCGAGGAGGCGTCGTCCGGCACGACCGCACCGTCGAGGTCGAGGGCGTCATCGTCGTCGCCGTGGACGATGCGGTTGTACTCCGCGTCGTCGAGGACGGCTCCGATGGCGTTCTTGGCGTAGACGGCGTGGACGCCGGGCGCGATCTCAAGGAGCACCGTATCGTCGTGAAGCTCCTTGACGGTGGCGTACATGCCCCCGATCGTCCGAACGCCGGTGCCGGGCTGCATCTCGTTGCGCATCTGGGCGGCGGCCGCCTGCTTCTTCTTGGCGGACCGCGTCATCAGGAACATGGCCCCGATGAGCACGATGAAGGGGAGGAGAGACACGGGATTCACGGGACGAGTTTCCTTCGCACGACCGCGCTGAAAGACGGCCTGATCTTCGGGGGTGGGCACACCGACCCTGTACGGGCGGCATCGGCGGAGTCTAAGCGAGTCCGCATCGATGGAACAACGCCCGCTGTCGCCCGATCGTTCCTGTACGGGTGAAGCTGTGACGCATCACGCCCCGAAGAGACCCTGTTGTCCCGTTCCGCCGTGCTGAGGTGGCACGAGGCCCAGGTGGGCCCAGGCCGCAGGCGTCGCGACACGCCCTCGCGGCGTCCTGGCCAGCAGTCCTTCCCGCACCAGGAACGGTTCCGCGACCTCCTCGACCGTCTCGCGTTCCTCACCCACGGCCACGGCCAGCGTGGACAGCCCGACGGGGCCACCGCCGAAGAGCTTCAGCAGGGCACCGAGCACCGCCCGGTCCAGCCGGTCGAGGCCGCGGGCGTCGACCTCGTAGACCCCGAGGGCGACGGAGGCGACGGTGCGGTCGATCCGACCGTCAGCCTTGACCTGGGCATAGTCCCTGACGCGGCGCAGCAGCCGGTTGGCGATACGGGGCGTGCCGCGGGAACGCCCGGCGATCTCGGCGGCGCCGCCCGCGTCTATCGCCACGTCGAGGAGGCGGGCGGAGCGGTGGACGACGCGTTCCAGCTCGGCGGGGGCGTAGAACTCCATGTGCCCGGTGAAACCGAAACGGTCGCGCAGCGGGGGCGGCAGGAGTCCGGCCCTGGTGGTGGCGCCCACCAGGGTGAAGGGCGGCAGTTCCAGCGGGATGGCGGTGGCCCCGGGGCCCTTGCCGACGATGACGTCGACCCGGAAGTCCTCCATCGCCATGTAGAGCATCTCCTCGGCGGGCCGCGACATGCGGTGGATCTCGTCGAGGAAGAGAACCTCGCCCTCCTGGAGCGAGGAGAGAATCGCCGCAAGATCACCCGCATGCTGGATGGCGGGGCCCGAGGTGATCCGGATCGGCGCGCCCATCTCGGCCGCGATGATCATGGAGAGGGTGGTCTTACCGAGGCCGGGTGCGCCGGAGAGCAGGACATGGTCGGCGGTGGCGCCGCGGGCCCTGGCCGCCTTGAGGACCAGGTCGAGCTGTTCGCGCACCTTTTCCTGGCCGACGAATTCGTCGAGGTCCTTCGGCCGCAGCGCCGCCTCGACCGCGGTGTCCTCACCGTCCGCGTCGGCGTCGACGAGCCGCTCGTCGAGCCGCTCGTCGGTGTCGGGTCCGGTCTCGTCCCAGTTCATTCAGTCTGTCCCGCCTCGGGTGTTTCGGTGCCGTGCGGTGCCCGGCCCGGCGTCGGGGTCTCCCCCTGGGGGTCGCGCTCCGGTCAGCGAGCTCGGTTGAGGGTCTGCAGCGCGGCGCGCAGCAACTGCGGCACGGGGGCCTGCCCGCCCTCGGCCAGGGCCGCCTCGGCCTGCGGGGCGACGGCGGTGACGGCTTCGTCGGCCTCGCGGGTCGCGTATCCGAGGCCGATCAGGGCGGCCTGGAGCTGATCGCGCCAGGAGGAGGTGACGGCGGTGCCGATGCCCTGCTGACCGATGTGGGCGCCGACCGGCTCGCCGAGCTTGTCCTTCAGTTCGAGGAGGAGTTTCTGCGCGCCCTTCTTGCCGATGCCGGACACGGCGGTGAGGGCCTTCTCGTCGCCGGTGGCCACGGCGAGGCGCAGTGCGTCCGGGCTGTGGGTGGCGAGCATGGCCTGGGCCAGCCGGGGCCCGACGCCGCTGGCGGTCTGGAGCAGTTCGAAGACCTGCCGCTCGTCGTCGTCGGTGAAGCCGTAGAGAGTGAGCGAGTCCTCCCTGACGACGAGGGAGGTGGCGAGTCTGGCCTCCTGGCCGATCCGGAGGCCGGTGAGGGTGTTCGGCGTGCACTGGACGGCCATGCCGATGCCGCCGACCTCGATCACGGCCGTGGTCGGGGCGAGCGCGGCGACGGGGCCGCTGACGAAGGCGATCATCGGGGGACCTTCCGGACGGGAACTACGGGTGTACGGGGGCTGCGCGCGCCCCGGGCCGCGCCGGCTGCCGCCTGCGCCTGCTGGAGGCGGTTGATGGCCGGGGCGCGCCAGATGTGGCAGATGGCGAGCGCGAGGGCATCGGCCGCGTCGGCGGGTTTCGGCGGGGCGTCGAGCCGCAGCAGCCGGGTGACCATGGCACCGACCTGGGCCTTGTCGGCACGGCCGGTGCCGGTGACGGCCGCCTTGACCTCGCTGGGGGTGTGCAGTGCGACCGGTATGCCGCGCCGGGACGCGCAGAGCATGGCGACCGCACTCGCCTGGGCCGTGCCCATCACCGTACGGACGTTGTGCTGGCTGAAGACCCGCTCCACGGCGACGAATTCGGGCCGGTGCGCGTCGAGCCATTCCTCGATGCCGCGCTCGATGGCGACGAGTCGGTGGCCGAGTTCGGCATCGGGCGGGGTACGGACGACCCCGACACCGAGCATCGTCAGAGGCCGGCCGGCCACGCCCTCGACCACGCCGACACCGCACCGGGTCAGCCCCGGGTCGACGCCCAGTACCCGCATGACAGGCCCCCTCCGTACCGATCGGTCAACTGTTCCCGCAGGCTATCGGCTCGCACTGACAATGCGACGGGCCGACGGGGTGTGTCCCCGTCGGCCCGTCGGTGAAAGCTGCGCCGAACGCGGCTCAGGCGTCGACCTTCTCCATGACCTCGTCCGAGACGTCGAAGTTGGCGAAGACGTTCTGCACGTCGTCGCTGTCCTCCAGCGCGTCGATCAGCTTGAAGATCTTGCGCGCGCCCTCCTCGTCCAGCTCGACCTGCATGGTGGGCAGGAAGTTGGCCTCGGCGGAGTCGTAGTCGATGCCTGCCTGCTGGAGTGCGGTACGCACCGCGACCATGTCGGTGGCCTCGCTGACGACCTCATAGCTGTCACCGAGGTCGTTGACCTCCTCGGCGCCCGCGTCGAGCACGGCTCCCAGGACGTCGTCCTCGGTCAGATCACCCTTGGGGACGATCACGACGCCCTTGCGGTTGAAGAGGTACGACACCGAACCCGGGTCGGCCATCGAACCGCCGTTGCGGGTCATCGCGACGCGTACGTCGGACGCGGCCCGGTTGCGGTTGTCGGTGAGGCACTCGATGAGCACCGCGACACCGTTGGGGCCATAACCCTCGTACATGATCGTCTGGTAGTCGACGCCGCCGGCCTCGAGACCGCCACCGCGCTTGACCGCGGAGTCGATGTTCTTGTTCGGTACCGAACTCTTCTTCGCCTTCTGGATCGCGTCCACAAGGGTCGGGTTTCCATCGGGGTCGACACCGCCGGTACGGGCGGCGACCTCGATGTTCTTGATCAGCTTCGCGAAGAGCTTGCCGCGCTTGGCGTCAATCACGGCCTTCTTGTGCTTCGTCGTAGCCCATTTAGAGTGGCCGGACATCTGCCTTCTCCTTCGCGTCACCAAAAACGATTCGAACCCGGGAGATCCTACCGGGATCGAATCAGCCCACTGCGCGCACCATGTCCACGAACAGGGCGTGAACCCGGTGGTCTCCGGTCAGTTCCGGATGGAATGACGTCGCAAGGGCGTTTCTCTGACGTACGGCGACAATGTGACCGCCGTACTCCGCCACCACCTCGGCCTGCGCACCGACCGATTCCACCCACGGGGCGCGGATGAACACTCCCTCGACGGGACCGCCCTCGATGCCCGCGACCTCGACGGCCGCCTCGAAGGACTCGTTCTGCCGCCCGAAGGCATTACGGCGCACGATCATGTCGATCCCGCCGACCGTCTCCTGACCCGAACGGGGATCGAGAATCTTGTCGGCGAGCAGAATCATTCCGGCGCAGGTCCCGTAGACCGGCATTCCGCCGCGTACCCGCTCGCGCAGCGGTTCCAGCATGCCGAACAGCGAGGCGAGCTTGGACATCGTGGTGGACTCCCCACCGGGAATGACCAGCCCGTCGACCTCGGCGAGTTCCTCCGGAAGCCGGACCGGCCTGGCCTGGGCGTCCGCCGAGGCCAGGGCGATCAGGTGTTCCCGGACGTCGCCCTGGAGAGCCAGGACTCCGATCACAGGTGTGTCGCTCATCGGTGCTTACCAGCCACGGTTGGCGTAGCGCTCGGCCTCGGGCAGGGTGTCGCAGTTGATGCCGACCATGGCCTCGCCCAGGTTCCGGGACGCGTCCGCGATGATCTTCGGGTCGTCGTAGAAGGTGGTGGCCTTCACGATGGCGGCGGCACGCTTGGCCGGGTCGCCGGACTTGAAGATGCCGGAGCCGACGAAGACTCCCTCGGCGCCGAGCTGGCGCATGAGCGCGGCGTCGGCGGGGGTCGCGACCCCGCCCGCGGAGAACAGCACGACAGGCAGCTTGCCGAGCTCGGCCACCTCCCTGACCAGCTCGTACGGGGCGCGGAGCTCCTTGGCGGCGGCGTACAGCTCGTTGCTGTCGTAGCCGCGCAGCCGGGCGATCTCGTTCTTGATCTGGCGCAGGTGACGGACCGCCTCGACGACGTTCCCGGTGCCGGCCTCGCCCTTGGAACGGATCATGGCCGCGCCCTCGGCGATGCGGCGCAGGGCCTCCCCCAGGTTGGTGGCGCCGCAGACGAACGGGGTGGTGAAGGCGAACTTGTCGCTGTGGTTGACCTCGTCGGCCGGGGTGAGGACCTCGGACTCGTCGATGTAGTCGACCCCCAGGGACTGCAGGACCTGGGCCTCGACGAAGTGTCCGATGCGCGACTTGGCCATCACCGGGATGGAGACGGCCTCGATGATCTCCTCGATCATGTTCGGATCCGACATTCGGGCCACGCCGCCGTCCTTGCGGATATCGGCCGGCACCCGCTCCAGGGCCATGACGGCCACGGCCCCCGCGTCCTCGGCGATCTTCGCCTGCTCGGCGTCGACGACATCCATGATCACGCCGCCCTTGAGCTGCTCGGCCATGCCGCGCTTGACGCGGGCGGTGCCGGTGGCCGGGGAGTCGGCGGACTGCGGGGTGGTGGGAAGCGTGGACACGGATCGACCTCACTCGAAGAAAAGTGGCCTGGGAGCACGGAAGGTGCAGGCCTGAGCAAACTCTCCGGGACCAGTCCACAGCAAGGGCCAATGAGAGGCCGGTGGATCGTTTTGAGCGGCTGCGGGCCACGCGGTGAACCCGTCCTCCGCCGTGCGGGGCCGCCGGGTCAGCTGCCGGGGCGGTCCGCCAGGGCTGCCGGCGGCTCGTCGTCCATCTCGAAGGCGAGCGGGAACGGAGCGTGCCCGGCCAGCCGGAACCATCGCACCGTGCGGTGGCGGCGCAGCGCACGTGCCGCGCGGACCGCGTCGTTGTGGAACCGCCGGGCCATCGGGACACGGCGGACGGCCGCGGCGAGTTCGGATGCCGCCTCCTCGCCGCCGGGGATCTCCTTCACGGACTCCACCTGCGCCCGCTCGCCGAACACCGCCCGCAGTGCGGTGCTCAGCTCGCTCTCCGCCACCTCGCGGTTCTCCTCCTCCGCCTGGCGGGCGGCGTGCGCGGCCTCGTACAGGACGATGGAGGCGGCCGGGTCCAGAACGCCCGAGGTCGCCAGCTCCTGGGTGACCGAGGCCCGGCGCAGGAGCTGCGCGTCGAGGGCGGCACGGGCCGCGTCGATGCGGGTGTGCAGCCGGTCCAGGCGGCCGGCGGTCCAGCTGAGGTACATACCGATCGCGACGATCGCGACGGCGATCCAGATGAGGGTTTCGATCACGGGCGGCAAGGCTACCGTCGGGGCTCGGCTGCCGTGGCCGCCCGGTCCGGGGTGCCGGGGACGGTGCGGGCGGGTCCGGCCGCACCGTCGGTCCGTCAGTCCCGCGCCAGGCCCCAGCGTGCACGCAGGCCCGTGCGTTCGTCCGCGGCCACCGACGCCGCACCGTCCGTCACCGTTTCGTACACCGCGAGGATGTCCGCGCCGACCGTCGCCCAGTCGAAGCGCCGCACATGGGCGGTTCCCCGCTCGCGCAGCTCGGCGCGCCGTTCCGGGTCGCCGAGCAGCCGGATCGCCGCGGCCGCCAGCGCGTCCGCGTCCTCGTTGGCGAAGAGTTCGCCCGCCGCGCCCTGGTCCAGCACCTGCGCGAACGCGTCCAGGTCACTGGCGAGGACCGGCGCTCCGGCCGACATCGCCTCGACCAGGATGATCCCGAAGCTCTCGCCGCCCGTATTGGGCGCGACGTACACATCGACGCTGCGCAGCAGCCGCGCCTTGTCCTCGTCGCTCACCATGCCGAGGAACTCGACGTGGCCGCGCATCTCCTCGGGCAGCGAGGCGACGGCCTCCTCCTCGTCGCCGCGGCCGGCCACCAGCAGCCTGGTGTCCGGGCGCGCCGCGAGGATCGCGGGCAGCGCCCTGATCAGGACCGGCAGGCCCTTGCGGGGCTCGTCGATGCGGCCGATGAAACCGATCGTGCCGCCCTGCCGTTTCTCGCCGCCGCCCTCGACCGGGCTTCGGGCCTCCTGCGACTGCCACTCGGCCCTGGGCCGGGCCCCGGCGAAGAAGCCGACATCGACCCCGTTCGGGATGACGACCGCGTCGCCGCCCAGGTGTTCGACCAGGGTCCGGCGTGCGTACTCGCTCACCGCGATGCGTGCGCTGATCTTCTCCAGCGCGGGCTGCAGGATCGGGTACGCGGCGATCATGGCCCTGGAGCGCGGGTTGGAGGTGTGGAACGTGGCGACGATCGGCCCCTGCGCCGCCCAGCAGGCGAGCAGCCCCAGCGACGGCGAGGCCGGCTCATGGATGTGGATCACGTCGAAGGTGCCGTCGTGGAGCCAGCGGCGCACCCGGGCGGCCGAGAGGATGCCGAAGTTCAGCCGGGCCACCGAACCGTTGTACGGGACGGGCACGGCCCGGCCCGCCGAGACCACGTAGGGCGGCAGCGGGGTCTCGTCGTCGGCGGGTGCCAGCACCGACACCTCGTGGCCGAGGCGGATCAGGTGTTCGGCCAGGTCCCGGATGTGGAACTGCACACCGCCGGGTACGTCCCAGGAGTACGGGCAGACGATGCCGATCTTCACGGACGGTCCTCCCGCGGCTCCAGATCGTCCGACCACAGTCGTTGCAGCATGTGCCAGTCCTCCGGATGCTCGGCGATTCCGATGGCGAAGGCATCGGCCAGCGCCTGGGTCATCGAGGACGTCTTCTCCCTGCGGCTGCCCGTCCCGGGCACCTCGACCGGTGGGTGGACACGGGCCTTCATCACGGGCGTGTCGTCGTACGCCAGCGTCACCGGCAGCAGCAGCGCACCGGTCTGCTGGGCCAGCAGCGCCGGTCCGGCGGGCATGCGCGCCCTGTCGCCGAAGAACGTCACCTCGACCCCGGAGGCCGACAGGTCACGGTCGGCGACCAGGCACACCAGGCCACCGGCCCGCAGCCGTCGCGCCAGGGTCCCGAAGGCGGCGCCACCGCTGTGCGGCAGGACCTCCATGCCGAGCCCCTCGCGGTAGGCGACGAACCGGTCGTAGAGGCTCTCGGGCCTGAGCCGCTCGGCAACCGTGGTGAAGGGCACCTTGAGATCGGTGGTGACCCAGGCTCCCGCCAGGTCCCAGTTCCCGAGGTGCGGCAGGGCGAGGATGACACCGCGACCGGTGGCCAGCCCGTCGGTCAGCAGGTGCACGTCCGTGACGTCGATCGACGCCTTGATCCGGTCCGGGCTCCAGGTGGGCAGCCGGAACGACTCCATCCAGTAGCGCATGTACGAGCGCATCCCGGCCCGGGAGAGGGCGGCGAGCCGGGCCTCGGAGGCCCCGGGCACCACCCGTGCCAGATTCGCCTCCAGCCGCAGCACCCCCTTGCCGCGCTTCTTCCACGCCTGGTCGGCGATCGTGCGGAAGAGGGACCGGGCGGCCGGCTCGGGGAGTTTCTTGACGGCAGCCCAGCCGAGCCCGTACAGCCCGTCGGCCAGCCGGTCCCGCAGGCCCGAGGAGGCGTCGCCCGGTGCGCCGCTCACTGCGCGGCCCCGCTCCCCCGGTTCGCAGGAGCGGCATCGGCCGCATCGGCCTCGGCGGCCTCACGGCGCACGGTCACGACCCGCTGCACGAGCGTCACCAGGCTGCCCGCGGCGACGATCCACAGCGCAATCGGCAGCAGGACCTGGATCCCGGGGACGCCGAACGCGTGGAGGCCGGCGAGTCCGGCCGCGACCAGCGAGATCACCAGGCGTTCGGCGCGCTCCACGAGGCCGTTGACCGCGACCGGCAGCCCGATCGACTCGCCGCGCGCCTTCGTGTACGAGACCACCTGGCCGCTCGCCAGGCAGAAGATCGCGACGGCGCACAGCGTGTTGTTGTCGCCGTTGCCCGCGTACCAGAGCGCGAAGCCGCCGAAGATCGCCCCGTCGGCGACCCGGTCCAGGGTCGAGTCCAGGAACGCGCCCCAGCGGCTGGAGACACCGGCCTGCCGGGCCATGTTGCCGTCGACGAGGTCGGAGAAGACGAAGATCGTGATGACGATCGTGCCCCAGAAGAACTCCCCCATGGGGAAGAAGACCAGTGCACCTGCCACCACCCCGGCCGTTCCGATCAGAGTGACCGCGTCAGGACTCACGCCGAGGCGGAGCAAGAGTGCGGCGAACGGTGTGAGAACACGCGTGAAAAAGGCACGCGCGTACTTGTTCAGCATGGCCTTCCCGAGGGTCGGTGGGCCGAGCGGCCCCTACGGCCACCGGCTGGCCCATCGTAGTCACGCTTGCCGCACTCCACCGTCCGGGCACCCGGCGCCGCACCGCTCCACGCGACGTGTGGACGCGGCCGGAGCCGAGTGGAAAGCTCGAATTACCGCGGGCGTCGTCGTAGCCGCCGCGGCGGCTCCCCCGTGCCCGCGCACCCCTCTCCCCCCGCATCGCGTCGGATCCTCTCCCCGCTCCGCGCCATCACCTGGGAGGCACGCATCATGGGCGACAAGGCACATGCACACACCGGGGCCGCCGGCAGAGCAACGACGGCCGACCGGCCCTCGTCCGTACGGAATGTGGTGCTGGTCGGCCACAGCGGCTCAGGCAAGACCACCCTCGTCGAGGCCCTCGCACTGACCGCGGGCGCGGTCAACCGGGCCGGCCGGGTCGAGGACGGAGCCACGGTCTCCGACTACGACGAGATCGAACACCGCCAGCAGCGTTCCGTTCAGCTCTCGCTCGTCCCCGTGGAATGGGACGGTCACAAGATCAACCTGCTGGACACCCCGGGATACGCCGATTTCGTCGGAGAGCTCAGAGCCGGTCTGAGGGCCGCCGACGCGGCCCTGTTCGTGGTGTCCGCGGCCCAGGAGCCCGAGGCCGTGGCGGGCACCACCCGTGCCGTGTGGGAGGAGTGCGCCGCCGTCGGCATGCCCCGCGCGATCGTCGTCACGCACCTCGACACCGCGCGCACGTCGTTCGACGAGATGACGCGGATCTGCGGCGAGATCTTCGGCGGCGAGGACCCCGACGCCGTGCTCCCGCTCTACCTTCCCGTGCTCGGGCCCGAAGCCCCTGACGGGCACGCGCCGCTCACCGGGCTCACCGGTCTCCTCACCCAGCGGATCTTCGACTACTCCTCGGGCGAACGGCAGGAGAAGCCGCCCGCCGGCACCCAGCAGACCATGCTCCAGGAGGCCCGCGCCCGGCTCATCGAGGGGATCATCGCCGAGAGCGAGGACGAGACCCTGATGGACCGCTACCTCGGCGGGGCCGGGATCGACGTCCCCACGCTCGTCGACGATCTGGAGCGCGCCGTCGCCCGGGGTTCCTTCCACCCCGTTCTCCCCGCGGCCCCCGCCGCCGATGCCCGCCAGGGCATCGGCACGGTCGAGATCCTGGACCTGATCACCGGCGGCTTCCCCACCCCGCCGGAACGCCCGCTGCCCGACGTCACCCCGCTGCACGGGGCGCCCCGACCGGTACTGACCTGCGCACCGGAGGGTCCGCTCGTCGCGGAGGTCGTCAAGACCGCCTCCGACCCGTACGTCGGCCGGGTCTCGCTCGTACGCGTCTTCTCCGGCACCCTGCGCCCCGACGAAACCGTCCACGTCTTCGGCCACGGCCTCAGCGATCCCGGCCACGAGACACGTCCCTTCCACGAGGCGGAGGTGCGCGTCGGTGCGCTCTCGTCCCCCTTCGGCAAACAGCAGCGCCCCCTCACCGCGTGCATCGCCGGGGATCTGGCCTGCGTCGCGAAACTGGGCAGCGCCGAGACCGGGGACACCCTCTCCACCCAGGACGGGCCGCTGCTGATGGACCCCTGGACCGCACCGGATCCGCTGCTGCCGCTCGCCATCGAGGCGCACAGCAAGGCGGACGAGGACAAGCTCTCCCAGGGACTCGCCCGGCTGGTCGCCGAGGACCCGACCATGCGCCTCGAACAGAACCAGGACACCCGTCAGGTGGTCCTGTGGTGCCTCGGCGAGGCCCACCAGGAGGTGGCGCTCGACCGGCTGCACAACCGCTACGGAGTCCGGGTCGACGCCGTACCGCACAAGGTGTCGCTGCGCGAGACCTTCGCCGCCCCGTCGTCCGGACACGGCCGGCACGTGAAACAGTCCGGCGGCCACGGCCAGTACGCCATCTGTGATGTCGACGTGGAGCCACTGCCGCCGGGTTCGGGCATCGAATTCGTCGACAAGGTGGTCGGCGGGGCGGTGCCGCGCCAGTTCGTCCCGTCCGTCGAGAAGGGGGTGCGCGCCCAGGCCTCCCGGGGCGTGGCGTCCGGACATCCGCTCGTCGATGTGCGCATCACCCTGCGGGACGGAAAGTCCCACTCGGTGGACTCCTCGGACGCGGCGTTCCAGACCGCGGGCGCGCTGGCCCTGCGCGAAGCCGCCGCCGGCACCCGTATCCAGCTCCTCGAACCCGTGGACGAGGTCCAGGTGCTGGTGCCCGACGACTATGTCGGACCGGTGATGAGCGATCTGTCCGGGCGGCGTGGCAGGGTGATCGGTACCGAGCAGTCCGGCCCCGGACGCACCCTCGTACGGGCCGAGGTCCCGGAGCTGGAGATCGGCCGGTACGCGATCGACCTGCGCTCCCTGTCCCACGGCACCGGACGCTTCGACCGGGCGTACGCCCGGCACGAAGCCATGCCTGCGCAACTCGCCGAACGCATCCGCGAGCATCAGGGCGACGGCCTCAACGACACCTGAGCGACCGCGCTGTTCACCCTTGTCCACAAGGGCGAGCAGCGATCGGATCCGGACGATACGCTGTGGTCCCAGCTCAGAAGGTGTGCCGGGCACGGCAGTTGGGAAACAGCCGCAGGAGCAGATGCTTGGCGGGAGTGGGGGCGACAGTGGCCGACAACGGATTCGATTTCTCTCCTGGAGCGCAGATCCCGCTCCAGGGCACGGGCTCACAGGCGGTGGCGACGAACGCCCTCGCCTCCGCCGCGTACCGCGACAGCCCGGTGGAGAAGATCCTTGACGCCAACAGCGAGTGGCACAAGTCAGAGGTGAAAGAGGGCCGTTCCAAACTCTTCAAGTCCGACTACTTCAAGCCGAACCTCGGCGAGGCGTTCTCCCGCGCCGTCCAGGAGCGCATGCTGGGCGGCGCGCGGAAGGCCCTCATCCAGTCCTTCGGCATGGACCCGCAGACCGTCGTCGAGCACTGTCTGTCCGCGACCCGTCTCCGCAGGGCCCGTGACGCCAAACTGACCGCGGTCACCGCCCTGTTCGGCTTCGTCTTCCTGCCCGGCATGATTCTCTGGATCCTCGCGTTCCGGCTGCGCGACGGGCTCGGCAAGACCAAGGACAAGGCCCTCGCGGCCCTGGGCAACGCCCTTCTGCCGATCATCGGCCTCGTGGCCCTGTTCTTCCTGATCAAGCTCCCGCTCACCGGACTCCTCGCCCTCTACGCACGGGCGATGATCGTCGCCCCGGTCATCGGCTGGTTCCTCGCCCGACGGATCGCCGAGTCCTCCGCGAAGGACATGCGCGCCCGGTGGGAGGCCCTGCTCTCCGGTGGCGGGGTCATCGCCAAGATCCCCGAAGCCGTGCCCAAGAACCCCAACGAGACCGCGCGCGAGGCCCTCCGCCAGAGCCTGGAGAAGCTGTCCGCCGAACAGCAGTCCAATGCGGTCTTCTACGCGGGCCCCAAGGGCATCCTCGGCATGGGAACCCGCTGGGGCAGCTGGCAGCTCGCCGAAGAGCTCGCCCCCAAGGAACCCGGCAAGGAATTCCACCAGTTCCGCAGCTGGGACCTGATACGGGCCATCCACGACCAGCTCAAACTGCTGGAGCGCGGCCCGCTGAACACCGGAGGATTCCCCACCCCCTCGGTCACCCACTGGATCGTGTCGCCCATCGGCGAGAACGCCGACTCGGTCTCCCGGCCCGAGGGCGAGGACGTCGCCACCTTCCAGGTCAAGCCGCACGAAATACAGCGGATCTGCAACCACCAGCAGTTCGGCGGCGGCGACCGGCACTATCTGGGCGTCCAGTTCACCCTCTGGGACGGCCAGTTGGTCATCACCATGATGATCACGGTCACGGTGCTCTACGAGACCCTGCGCATCGAAGTCACCGGGCACGCCCTGGGCCCGATCCACTCGCTCTTCACCAGCAAACCGGAGGCCAGGACGAAGACGGTCAACAAGACCGTCCGGTTCTGGGAGACCCGCGACATCACCCTCGCGCTGGTCGAGCCGAGGGAAGTCGTCCGCCTCGCGCTGCGCGCCCCCTTCACCTGGTATCCCCCGCTCCTCGACTACCTGGGCGGAAAGATTGCCCTGCCCGAGCCGTTCGGCCTGCGGCACGCCTGGGCCGAGAAGCCATGGCGTCACCGCTTCATGGCCGACGACGCGATGCGCGCCGCCACCCCTGTCCTGCGCGCCGTGCACAGTGCCGCCCTGAAGGTCCTCGAGGAACACGGCGTCGACACCGAACGCTTCGACAACCGCTCCATGATCGTCAGCGGGCTCGTGCAGGACCCGACCCCGCGCAAGGCCGATCTGTACGACGCGTGAAGCGCGTGAGCCGCCCCGGACGGGGCGGCTCACCTGTCGGCATCGGCTCGGGTCAGTCCACCGGCCAGGCGTCGGCCAGCATCGAGCGGGTATCGGCGAGCAGCTGCGGCAGCACCTTCGTGTGTCCGACCACCGGCATGAAATTGGTGTCCCCGCCCCAGCGCGGCACCAGGTGCTGGTGCAGATGGGCCGCGATCCCGGCCCCGGCCACCGCACCCTGGTTCATCCCGATGTTGAATCCGTGCGCCCCCGAGGCCGCCCGCAGGGCCACCATGGCCCGCTTCGTGAAGTCGGCCAGCTCCATCGTCTCCGGACCGTCCAGCTCGGTGTAGTCCGCGACATGCCGGTACGGGACCACCATCAGGTGCCCGCCGTTGTACGGGTACAGGTTCAGCACGGCGTAGACGTGCTCGCCACGTGCCACGACAAGCCCGTCCTCGTCCGACTTCGACGGGATTCCACAGAACGGACAGCCGTCACCGGCCTCCGGACCGGTCGGCTTGTTCTCACCCTGGATGTACGCCATCCGGTGGGGCGTCCACAGGCGCTGGAACGCGTCGGGCGTCCCCACTCCGATCTGCTGTTCCGGCTCACTCGTCATGGCGTTCAGCATATTGCTTCGCCGGCGGCGGGCGTGTCGCCGGGGGCACGCCCGCCCGCGCACCGCAATGCTGAAGCGATGAGCGACCAGCCCACGGACTCCACCCCGCGGAGGTTCCGGCTCTGGGAGCAGCGCACGGAGGTGCCGCTCTTCGGTGCCTCTCTGCTCTTCCTGGCCGGCTACGCGGTCCGGGTCCTGGCCCCGCAGGACGCGGAGGCGTGGCGCAGCCTCGCCCTCGGGCTCGTCTGCGGCACCTGGGCGGTCTTCGCCGCGGACTACGTCGTACGGCTCCGTCTCAGCGGCCTCGGCCGCCGTTTCGTCCGCGTGCACTGGCTGGACACGCTGGTCCTGCTGCTCCCGCTCCTGCGGCCGCTGCGCCTGATCCGGGTCTACACCGCGGTCCAGCAACGCAGGGAACGGCCGAGGCTGAGCCTGCACGCCCGCGTGATCGCCTATGCCGGTGCGACCGCGCTGCTTCTGGGCTTCTCCGCCTCGCTCGCCGTCTACGACCGGGAGCGCGGGGCCTACGGAGCCTCGATCCGTACCTTCGGCGACGCGGCGTGGTGGGCGTGCGAGACGCTCACGACCGTGGGGTACGGGGACGCGGTGCCGGTCACGACGGGTGGCCGGATCGTGGCGTCGGGCCTGATGGCCTGCGGGCTGGCGCTGCTGGGGGCGGTGACGGGTTCGTTCTCGTCCTGGCTGGTGCAGGTGTTCCGGCGGGAGGACGAGAAGAGGCCCCCGGGGAGCAGGTAGCCGACGCTGCGGGTGTGCGACCCGCAGCGCCGGCACAGAGCTCTCCGAGAGCCTCGCCCCGGCCGTGTCGGACACGGCCGGGCGCCGGTCAGACCTGGACGCGGTCCTCGACGGCCTGCTGGATCTTGGCGATGGCGTCCTTGACCGGGATGCCGTTCTCCTGCGATCCGTCGCGGTAGCGGAAGGAGACGGCGCCGTTGGCCATGTCCTCGTCACCCGCAATGATCATGAAGGGGGTCTTGGCCTTCTGCGCGTTGCGGATCTTCTTCTGCATCCGGTCGGAGGAGGCGTCCACCTCGATCCGCAGGCCCTTCTTCCGGGCCTCGGCCGCGAACTCCTGGAGGTACGGGATGTGCGCGTCGCCGATCGGGATGCCGACCGCCTGGACCGGTGCCAGCCACACCGGGAACGCTCCCGCGTAGTGCTCCAGGAGCACCGCGAAGAAGCGCTCGATGGAACCGAACAGGGCACGGTGGATCATGACCGGGCGCTGCTTGGTGCCGTCCGGGCCGGTGTACTCCAGGTCGAAGCGCTCCGGCAGGTTGAAGTCGAGCTGCACGGTCGACATCTGCCAGGTACGGCCGATGGCGTCCTTGCACTGCACCGAGATCTTCGGACCGTAGAAAGCGGCGCCACCCGGGTCCGGGACCAGCGGCAGTCCCTGCTTCTCGGCGACCTGGCGCAGCGTCTCGGTGGCCTCTTCCCACGCCTCGTCCGAGCCGACGAACTTCTCCGGGTCCTTGGTGGAGAGCTCCAGGTAGAAGTCGGTCAGACCGTAGTCGCGGAGCAGGTTCAGCACGAAGGTGAGCGTGCGGTCGAGCTCCTCCGCCATCTGCTCCCTGGTGCAGTAGATGTGCGCGTCGTCCTGCGTGAAGCCGCGCGAGCGGGTCAGGCCGTGCACGACGCCGGACTTCTCGTACCGGTACACCGTGCCGAACTCGAAGAGACGCAGCGGCAGTTCACGGTAGGAGCGGCCGCGCGCATCGAAGATCAGGTTGTGCATCGGGCAGTTCATCGGCTTGAGGTAGTAGTCCACCCCGTCGTCGAGCTGCATGGGCGGGTACATGCCCTCGGCGTACCAGTCCAGATGGCCGGACTTCTCGAAGAGCTTGCCCTTGGTGGCGTGCGGGGAGTAGACGAACTCGTAGCCCTCCTCCTCGTGACGCCGGCGCGAGTAGTCCTCCATGGCGCGGCGGATGATGCCGCCCTTGGGGTGGAAGACCGCGAGACCGGGGCCGATCTCGTCCGGGAAGGAGAAGAGGTCCAGCTCGTTGCCGAGCTTGCGGTGGTCGCGCTTGGCGGCCTCCTCCAGGAACTCCAGGTGCGCCTTGAGCTCGTCCTTGGTGGGCCACGCGGTGCCGTAGATGCGCTGGAGCATGGGGTTCTTCTCGCTGCCCCGCCAGTACGCCGCGGCGTTGCGCATCAGCTTGAACGCCGGGATGAACCGGGTGGTCGGCAGGTGCGGACCCCGGCAGAGGTCCTTCCAGCACAGATCGCCGGTCTTGGGGTCGAGGTTGTCGTAGATGGTCAGCTCGCCGCCGCCCACCTCGACGTCGGCACCGTCACCGGCGTTCTCGACGGAGCCGGAGCCCTTGATGCCGATGAGCTCCAGCTTGTAGGGCTCGTCGGCCAGCTCCTCGCGGGCGGCCTCGTCCGTCACGACCCGGCGGGAGAACCTCTGCCCCCGCTTCTGGATCTCCTGCATCTTCTTCTCGATGGCCTTGAGGTCCTCGGGCGTGAAGGGCTTCTCGACGTCGAAGTCGTAGTAGAAGCCGTCCTTCACCGGCGGGCCGATGCCCAGCTTGGCCTCGGGGAAGATCTCCTGCACGGCCTGCGCCATGACGTGCGCGGTGGAGTGCCGGAGGATGTTCAGACCGTCCTCGGAGGAGATCTCCACGGGCTCGACGACCTCGCCGTCGGCGACGACGTACGCGAGGTCCTTCAGTTCACCGGCAACCCGGGCGGCGACGACGGTGCGCTCGCCGGGAAAGAGCTCGGCCGCCGTAGTGCCCGTCGTCACCACGCGCTCTTCCCGCTCGGAATCGCGTTGGATGATCACACGGACGTCTGACACCGGTCTCTCCTGACTCAGAGGTAACGCACGCGTCCGTAGTGCGCGTGCGCTATGAATCGTACCGAGCCGCGGGCCCCCTCTGCGAAACGGCCGAGCAGCGCTCGCCCGCCACCGCCCCCGCACCCCCGTGCGCCGGTGCCCACGCCGCCGGAACGGCCGGTGTTCTCCCGGGGCTGCTCCGTCGTCCGGGCCCGGCCCCCCAAAGCCCGTCACAGCTCTCCGCCCGGACCGACGGACCTGCGGGGCGGGCCCGACCGCGATCCGTTGCGCCTCCTCGCCCGGCCCCGGCCGGGTGGGCCCGGCTGCCCAGGGTGCCGCCGTGCGGGGCAGCCCCGGACGGCGTGGCAGGCAGAGGGTGCGGGTATCACCGAACCGGGCAGGGGCATCACGCCATCTGCCGTCCGGACACAAGGAGTTCGGGGATGACTCACTGGTACGAAGGCCCACTGGCCGCTTGGGGCACCGGGACAACGGGAGCGGACGCCGAGAAGGACCGGATCGTGTCGGCCGCCCTCGTCGTCCAGGACACCGCCGGCGGGCGGGTGCGCGTCACCCGCTGGCTGGTGAATCCGGGAGTGCCGGTGCCCGCCGGGGCGACCGGTGTCCATGGCCCGACCGAGGAAGATCTCCGGCGCAACGGCCGCTGGCCGGCGCCGGTGATGGCGGAGATGGCCCGGGCGCTGGCCGAGCAGTGCGCGGCCTGCCGTCCGCTCGTGGTGATGAACGCACCGTTCGATCTGACGCTGCTGGACCGGGAGCTGAGACGCCATCGCGCGTCGACGCTCACCGGCTGTCTGCGGGACGCACCGCTGTGCGTCCTGGACCCGCGGGTGCTCGACCAGCACCTGGACCGCTACCGCAAGGGCCGGCGGACCCTCACCGATCTCTGCGAGCTGTACGGAGTGGCGCCGGCCGGCCCGCCTGACGCGGCGACCGACGCGACGGCCTCGCTGGAGCTCGTACGGGCGGTGGGGCGGCGCTTCTCGTCCCGTCTGGCCCGGCTGACACCCCCGGAGCTGCACACCCTGCAGACCAGGTGGCATGCGGCACAGGCGCGCGGGCTCCAGGCGCGGTTCGCGAAGCACGGCATGACGGAAACGGTGGATCCCGCGTGGCCGCTGCGCCCGGAACTGCCGGCCGCGGCATGACCGGTCGTACCCCGAGTCCGTACCCGGACACGCAGAGGCCGGTCCGTCGGTACTACTGACGGACCGGCCTCTTCCGGGTGGGCGATACTGGGTTCGAACCAGTGACCTCTTCGGTGTGAACGAAGCGCTCTCCCACTGAGCTAATCGCCCGGGAACGGGTTGAACCATACAGGGCTCGGAGGGTCTGGTTCAAACTCCGCCCAGCCAGGCCGAGAGGCCCCGCCGACCGGCCCGCATCATGAGGGCGTGGTTGGCCCGGAACACGGCGCGTCCGGGCACCGCGCACAGCCGCATCAGCCGTCTGCGTACCTCGACCTCCTGTTCGTAGGTGGCCCGGCTGCCGGTGCCGTGCGCGGTCACCGTCCACCGGGCCCAGCCGTCGAGGTCACCGCCGAGGGTCGCCTCGAGAACCCCCGCCCGGGGGTCGCGGCGCCGTTCACGAACGGTCAGCACGAGGTCGTACGGCAGGAGGGAGCGGACGCGGACCGTACTGCTGACCCCGTCGACCGGTGTGACCGCGCGGATCTGCGGCCACCATCGCGGATAGTCGTCGGCGCGTTCGAGGATCTCGTACACGGCCTCGGGCGGGCCGGGCAGGTCCCAGACACTCACGAATCGGTAGCGGCACCAGTCCATCCTCCAAGTCTGCGCATACTCGGCGCGGGATCTGAGTACCCGAACTCATGTCCACAGATGTGGCCGACGCCACACTCCCCTTCATGGAACATCTACCGCCGCCCGCCGAGGAATTGGCGCTCCTCGATCGTGAGCTGGCCCAGCTGGACGTCCGCCGGTCCCAGTTGCTCGTTCGTCGCGCCTGGCTGCTGAGCGTGCTGACGCCGCCGGCCGCGCGCCCCGCGGTGCCGGCCGCACCGCCGTCCCGAACCGGGCCGTCGACCCCGTTCGCCGCTCCGCCCGGAACCTGGTCGCCGGCCGCACCGGCCGCATCGGCCGGGCCGCGCAGCGCCCAGAACGTGCTGCTCACCCTGGGTGGTCTGCTGCTGACGATCGCGGCGGTCGCGTTCACCCTGGTCAGCTGGGGCCACATGGGCATCGGCGGCCGCACGGCAGTGCTCACCGCCGTGACGGTCATGGCGCTGTCCGCCCCTGCCGCTCTGCTGCGTCGTGGGCTGTCCGCCACGGCCGAGTCGTTGGCCGCCCTCGCGGCGGTGCTGATGGTGCTGGACGCGTATGCACTGCACCAGGTGGCATGGCCGGAAACCGATGATCTCGGCTTCGCCACGGTCTGCACGGCGGTGCTCGCCGTGCTCTGGGGTGCCTACGGGCTGCTGCTCGGCCGGCTCCGACTGCCGCTTCTGCTGGCGGTGGGGAGCGCGCAGTTGCCGCTGGTGCTGTGGGCGTGGGCAGCGGACGCCGGAGCCACGGCGTTCGGCTGGGCGCTGCTGACGACGGCGGCGGTGGACTGCGCGATCGCGGTCCTGGGCAAGCGCCTCGCGGTACGGGTGACGGCCTGCGTCTGCTGCTGGACGACGGGCTCGATCGGTCTGCTGGTGGCCCTGGTTCAGTCGGTGTCCGCGGATGCGGTGCCGGCCGCCGCGGCGCCGGGTGCGCTGTTGCTCGTGGGTGCGGGGATCGCGGTGTGGGGGGCCTGGCGGGCGCCGTCGGGGCTCGCGGTGGCAGGGGGTGTGGTGGCCGGGCTGGCCGCGGTGGCCGCGGTGGGCGGTGTGCTGAGCGCGGAGGTGCCCCGGGGCTGGTCGGTGCCGTGGTACCTGCTGTGTGCGGTGCTGCTGCTGGTGGCGGTGCGCACCCCGCTGCCGCGTCGGGTGGGGCAGGGGCTGGTGTGCGCGTCGGCAGCGGTGACCTTCGCCGCGCTCCTGACCTCTCTGCCGCCGCTGGGCCTGTCGTTGGCGGGTGCTGCCTCGCAGGTGGCCGGGGTGTGGTCGGGAACCCCGGACGGGGGTGTCCGGGGCGCACTGGGCGTGGAGGGTCCGACCTGGTCCCGGATGGCCGCGGCGCCGGTGGTGCTGCTGCTGATGGCCGCGCTGTCGGCGGCTGCGCACCGGTCCTGGGCCCGGCTGGTGCGGGTGGCCGGGCCGGTGCTGTCTCCGGGTGAGGCGTGGCGGAGTGCGGCAGGGGCGGTGGCGGTGGCGCTCGGCTGGGCGGGGTTCACCGTGCTGCCCGCGGTGCTGGGCATGCCGTACGCACCGGCTCTGGCGGTGCAGTTGGTGCTGGTTGCCGGGGCCTTCGCCGTGGCGGTCCCGGGGCTGCGACGCGGGGCGGACGCCGTGGGGCCGATCGCGCTGCTGTGCGGCCTGGTGGGCGCGGCCGGCGCGGGGATGCTGTCGCTCGCGACGGAGACCGCCACGTACACGGCGTTCACGGTGCTGCTGGTGGTGTTCGGCACGTCGGCGGTGGCGCTCGCCGGCGCCTCGGTCTCCACGGCGCGGACCCTGCCGCCGCCGTCCACGTCTCAGGGAGCGCGGACCGTACGGCTGCCGGGGATCGCGCAGGCGGTGTCGGCGTGCGGGGCGGTGCTGTGCGCGACGGTGCTCGCGCGGGCGGTCGGGGCGTCACTGGACCTTGCCACCGACCGCGCGGCACTGGTCGTGCTGGTCGTCCCCGCGGTGACGGTGGTGCTCTCGGCGCGCCTGCGGGGCCTTCCCTCGGCTCTGCCGGTCGAGCTGTCCGGGGCCGCGGCAGGCGTGGTGGCGGTCGGCATGGCAGCAGGGAACCGGCCGTTCCTGGCGCTGGTGCTGGGGCTGTGCGGGGTACTGGCGGCAGGTACGGCCGTGCGTGCCGAGCGGCGCCCGGCAGCCGGGTATCTGGCGGTGACGCTGTTCGTCCTGGCGGCCTGGCTGCGGCTGTCGGCCTCGGGGGTGTCGGCCCCGGAGGCGTACACCCTGCCGGTGACCCTGCCCGCGCTCGCTATCGGTGTCCTGCGCCGACGCCGTGATCCGGAGGCGTCGTCGTGGACCGCGTACGGGACCGGCCTCGCAGCGACCCTGGTGCCGAGCCTCGTCGCGGCCTGGGCCGATCCGCACTGGCTCCGGCCGCTGCTGCTCGGCCTGGCAGCGCTGGCGATCACCCTGTCGGGCGCGCGGCTGCGCCTGCAGGCGCCGCTGCTGCTCGGTGGCACGGTGCTGGCCCTGGACGCCCTGCACGAACTCGCGCCGTATGTGGTCCAGGTCGTCGGCGTCCTCCCCCGCTGGCTGCCGCCCGCCGTGGCCGGGGTGTTGCTCCTGGCGGTCGGCGCGACGTACGAGCAGCGGCTGCGTGAAGCCCGTCGGCTGAAGAAGGTTGTGGGCAGGATGCGTTGACGGTGTGCCACGGTTGCCGGCTCGACCCGCTTCCGGGACCCGAGCCGGCAACGAGTTCGTCCGCCTCCCCCGGGTGAGGTGTGAACACGAGGGACGAACTCAGCCGAACTCCCCCTCGAAGTTACGCAGTACGCGATTTCTCGCCGCATGTGCGCAGAATTACGGAGGAGTTCCGAAACGTATGAGGAGATGCCTGGGGTGCGAAGGCTCCGCGCCGAACTCCTTCGAGAAATTCCGGTGTTACCGGAAGGCGGTCCCGGCAGCCCGTCCGGACCTTGTTTTCCGGCTTCCGCTTCTCACGGAAGCGCCCCCTGCGATACGCACCGCCCGAGGCTCATCGATTCGTCCACGGAGACACCGCAGCGAATCGTCCGAAGAAATTGCAGAGGGCCCGCGAGACGGTGAAGTCTCGCGGGCCCTCTGTCCGGGGTGGGCGATACTGGGTTCGAACCAGTGACCTCTTCGGTGTGAACGAAGCGCTCTCCCACTGAGCTAATCGCCCGGGCGCAGGCCAAACATTACCCCATGTCAGCGGCACCCCATGACCACCCCCGGGTCACTCGTCGATCTTCCACGGCATGGTGATCCCGAACTTCCAGACGTAGATCCCCACCAGCACCGCGACGATCACCAGACCGATCACGGTGAGGATGATGTTGCGCCGCCGGACCTTGGGGTCGAGCGCCCGCTGGGCGGCCTCGGTGACCTTCCGCCGCGTCCAGTGCAGCACCAACTGCGCCCAGACGAACTCGGTCGCCCAGATCGCCATGCCGCCGAAGATCACCAGCCAGCCGGGGCCGGGCAGCGGCAACATGATGATGCCCGCCACGACCACGGCGAGACCGACCACGAAGACGCCGACCTGCCAGCTCAGATGCAGCGCCCTGGACGCCTTGATGAACCCGGGCGCCCGGGAGCCGAGCTTCCGGCCCTCCCCCGCCGCTCCCTCGATGACGTCCCCCGTCACACGCACACCCCCGTGCCGGAGACCGGTACGCCGACACGGCGCCCCTCGCCCCACTCGTCCCTGTCCGCACTGTCCGCTTCCATGCGGCCAACCTACCGGAACGGCCTTTGTCACCGGAATGGCCGCATAACCCAAAGTTACACACCGCCATATGAGCTACTTGAAGGGACACAAAAAGGTCAGAGGGGTTTACAACACCACCCCAGGTGGCATGTCGATTTCGCCGACGTGCGAATCCCCGAGCGCACACTGAGCGAAAGGCCCTGGCGCTTATGAACACCACGGTCAGCTGCGAGCTGCACCTGCGCCTCGTTGTGTCGAGCGAGTCCTCACTGCCTGTACCTGCGGGCCTGCGGTATGACACGGCCGACCCTTATGCCGTGCACGCCACCTTCCACACCGGAGCGGAGGAAACGGTCGAATGGGTTTTCGCCCGCGACCTCCTGGCCGAGGGGCTTCATCGCCCCACCGGCACCGGAGACGTACGTGTCTGGCCATCCCGTAGTCACGGTCAGGGCGTCGTCTGCATCGCACTGAGCTCCCCAGAGGGAGAAGCCCTGCTCGAAGCCCCGGCGAGGGCCCTGGAGTCGTTCCTGAAGAGGACCGACGCCGCGGTTCCACCAGGCACCGAGCATCGTCACTTCGACCTCGACACGGAGCTCTCCCACATCCTGGCCGAGAGCTGAGCCAGGCCGAGAGCTGCACGGCGCCGTCCGACTCGGGGAGGCGGCGCCGCGCGGAAAACCTCATAAGGGCTGAGACCGGCGCCGTCATCACGGAATCCACCGTGGTGGCGGCGCCGGTGCGTGCCCTCCCCGCCCACACCCGTACGCCCGGCATGCCGCTCCCGGGCCCGCAGCGCCCGTCCAGAGCCGGGACCGGGCAGGCCCGGCTCCCCGGGACCCCGGCGCTCCGGTATGAGCTCTGTGCTCCCTTCAAGGGCCCTCTCGGCCCTCTTCCTGTCCGGCGCGAGCCAGTAGAGTCGGTCGGCATCGGCGGACACCCGCCCGCCGGAGGCCAGGGAGCGAAAGCGTGCTGATCCCCCACGACACCCGGATCGCCCTCGACACGGTGATCGACCTGCTGAACACCGCACCCGAGAGCGAACCCCCGGGGCACGGGCAGCCGGAAGACGGATCCACCGAGGGCCTCGACGGCATCGAAGCGCTGTACGACTTCGCGCGGCGTCATCGCATCAGCGGCGTCGGCGAGCTCCACGAGAAGGACCTGCGTGCCGTCCAGGAGGTACGGGCACGGTTCGCCACGATCTTCGCGACGGACGACGCCGGGACCGCCGCCTCGCTCGTCAACGCCCTCGTCGCCGCGGCCGGCACCACCCCGCAGCTGAGCAATCACGACGGCTACGACTGGCATGTGCACTACTTCGCGCCGGACGCCTCGCTCGCCGACCATCTCGCGGCCGACTGCGGCATGGCGCTGGCCTTCATCGTGGTGGCGGGTGAGCAGGAGCGGCTGCGGCGCTGCGAGGCGCCGGACTGCCGGCGCGCCTTCGTCGACCTCTCCCGCAACCGCTCCCGCCGCTACTGCTCCAGCCGCACCTGCGGCAACCGTCTGCACGTGGCCGCATACCGGGCACGCCGCAAGGAAGCGGCCGGCTGACCGTTCACAGCAGGAAGAGATCATGCAACGCGGCCATCAGCAGCAGACTGCCGACCACCGCGAGGAAGATCATCAAAGGGGGCTGGGAAAGCGCGAAGAGGCAGCCACGCGGCTCTTCGGCAGGGCTTGCGGGGGAATCGCCCCGTGAAGTGTCCACCATCTCGAGACGATCATGACCCAGTCCGGGCCCCCCTGGCGATCAACATGCCTTTTTGCGCAGTGAGTTCACCCTCTTCAGTGCCGGGAGGGATTCGCTCCGGCATCCGATCGCCCGTCATGCTTTCGGTACGTCCCGCAGTGCGCCGGACCGCGTTCACCGGCCCGGCAACGGCGCACCGGCCCGCGGGCGGCCGGCGAGGGACGGGGCAGCGTCAGATGCCGTGCTTCTTCAGGATGGCCTCGATGTCGCTGAAGTCGTCGTCCGCCGGGCCGGACTTCCGCTTCGGCTCGGCCTCCGCCCGGGTCCGCGTCGCCGGGAGGGCGGCTCCCCGGGAGGGCGCCGAAGCAGCGGGGGCGAGGGCGTCGCTCCCGGCCGCCCGCTCGGCGGCCTTGCTCCCCTTCCCCGCACCGACGCCGCGGTTCTCGACCGCACGGGTACTGATGAACAGCAGCCAGGCCACGGCGAGCAGTCCGAAGCCGATCCAGACGCTCGGCTTGAAGGCGATTCCGGCGACCCAGTCCACGATCCCGGTCAGCACCAGGCCGATCGGCACCAGGGAGTAGGCCGCGATCCGGGCCGCGCGGAGGAAGCGCTTCCGGTATGCCATGACGGCGGCGATGCCCAGGCCCGCCGCGGACGCCGCGGAACAGATCGTCTCGGCAAGCATCACGGCCTCCAGGCGTCGGCGGGGAACGTCCCTTCCATCCTGCACCGGTCGCGCTCCGCGCGGCCACGATCCGGGGCCGCATCGGGGACATTTCAGGGCCGGGATCCTCCCCAGGTGCCGGCCGGGTACCGATGGGGACATCCGCGAGGGCCCTGGGAGACTGGTCCCATGAGCGATTCCACCCCGGCAGCGCCCGTCGTCCTGGACGTCTGGTGCGAGCTCCAGTGCCCCGACTGCCACCAGGCCCTCACCGATGTGCATGCCCTGCAGACCAAGTACGGCGACCGGATCGAGGTGCGGCTGCGGCACTTCCCGCTGGAGAAGCACAAGCATGCCTACGCCGCCGCCCAGGCCGCCGAGGAGGCGGTCGCCCAGGGCAGGGGATGGCCGTACATCGAGGCGGTACTCGCCCGCACCACCGACCTCGGCCGCACCGGCGAACCGCTGCTGATCGAGGTGGCACGCGAACTCGGCCTGGACGCCGCAGAGATGGACACCGCGCTGATCGACGGACGCCACATGCTGATCGTCGACGCCGACCAGGCCGAGGGCAAGGCGATCGGGGTCACCGGCACACCGACGTACGTGATCGGCGACGTACGGCTCGACGGCGGCAGGAGCCAGGAAGGACTGCGTGAACGGATCGAGGAGATCGCCGACCGGCTCCTCGCCGCACAGGGCTGAGGCCGCCGAGCCGCTACAGCGCCTTGGCCAGGCTGTTCTGGGTCGTGCGGTAACCGAGCGACTCGTACAGCCGCAGGGCGGGCGTGTTGGAGGCGAAGACGTGCAGACCGAGCCGGTCCTCGCCCGCCTCCAGCGCGATGCGTTCCGCCTGGAGCATCAGGGCCCGGCCGTATCCCCGTCCACGGAACTCCTCGCGCACCTCGACGTCGAACACGTACCCCACCACCATCCCCGGGTGCATCTCCTGGCGCGCGACCCAGACATGTCCCACGACCACGTCCTCGTGCACGAGGACGTGCAGGTGCACTCCCGGGGTGGCGAGGCCGTGCGGCAGGAGTTGGGCATGGCTGGTCTCGGCCTTCCGCACGGCCTGTTCCGCCGGGACGCCGCGATCGATCCAGGACTGCGCGTAGCCGTTGATCGCGTCGCGCTCCCAGTGGGCGAACTCGTCGTCCGTCATCGACCGGGCGGTGACGTCGCCGGGCAGCTCGGGTGGGGTCTGCGGCAGCTGTTTGACCATGTTCCTGCTGCGCTCGACGTAGCCCAGCGCGGTGGCCAGCCGCAGCCCCGCCGGGGCGTCCGCCGGGACCGACACCATCATCCGGGTGCAGCCCCAGCCGCGCAGCACCTCCTCGGCCGCCAGCGCGGCGATGGTGCCGCGGCCCCGCCCGCGACGGGGTTCCTCGATGTGCAGGGAGCGGAGCTCGCCCGCCGTCGACCCGAACCCCGGATCCGTGCCGATCTCGACGGCGCCGACGGGCCGCCCGTTGTCGCACACGTCGTACGTGCGACTCTTCGCGCCGTCGGCGCCCTGCTGGATCGGCCCGGTCGGCCGGAGTGTCGTAGTCATCGGAGTTGTTCTATCCGCTGGGTCCCGGCTCGTCACCCGTTTTTACGGGGCATGGTGCCGGGGTCACGGGTCGAGGTCGTTCCCGGCCCGCTCGTCGAAGATCCGCATGGCCTTGGTGGTCACCGGTCCGGGCTCGCCGGACAGCTCCCGGCCGTCCACCCGGTGGACGGACTGCACGTCGCGCAGGGTGGAGGTCAGGAAGATCTCCTCGGCCTGTTCCAGGACGTCGAACGGCAGGTCGGTCTCCTCGGCCCCCGTCCACTCCACGGCCAGTGCACGGGTGATCCCGGCGAGGCAGCCGGAGGCGACCGGCGGGGTGTACAGCCGCCCGTCGACGACGACGAAGACATTGGACCCGGTGCCTTCGCAGAGCTGTCCGACCGTGTTGGCGAAGAGGGCCTCGGACGCCCCGTGCTCATGGGCGCGGGCAAGGGCGACGACGTTCTCGGCGTACGAGGTGGTCTTGAGCCCGGCGAGCGCACCGCGTTCGTTGCGCGTCCAGGGGACGGTGATCACGGCGGTGGTGTCGGGGCGGCGCCGGGCCTCCCCCAGGGCGACGACGAGGCCGGGGCCGGCGTCGCCGCGGTCGGAGCCCAGCGGGGAGAGCCCGCCGGTGTACGTGATGCGCAGCCGGCCCAACGCCATCGGGTTGGCATCGAGAACGGCCGCGCAGGCACGGCGCACCTCGTCGAGGTCAGGGTCGGGCAGGCCGAGGCCCCGGGCGGAGCGGGTCAGCCGGTCGAGGTGGCGGGTGAGTGCGAAGGTGCTGCCCCCGACGGCCTTGACCGTCTCGAAGACGCCGTCCCCCACGGTCAGTCCGTGGTCGAGCACGGACACCCTGGCGTCGTCGGCGTCCCGCAGTCCGCCGTTGACCCACATCCTCATGGCACGGTCCTTCCAGTCGCTTCTGTGGTGCCCGACGCTACAGCCGGCAGCCGGAAGGCCTTCGGTCCGGTCTCGTCCCCCTCCCCCTCCGTGGCGGAGTCCCGGGTGATGCCGGCCCCGGCGCCGGACCGGAGGACCGGGCGCGGTGCCGGTCCGGCGCCGGTCCACTCGATCCAGGAAGGTCCGTGTGCCGACGGCCGGCGAGGCGGTGCGGCAATCGGCGTCGGCCGGCTGCGGGACCGCTGGTGACGTCCTGCGGACCGGACGCGAGGAGGCTGCCGAAGCGGGCCAGGAGGGCGAGGTCGTGCGCCCGCTCGGGTCCGGGAAGGCACGCCGTGACCTGCCCCGGGGCACACGCACCTCAGCACGCTGCACAAACGCGTTTTTGTACTGGCCCGGGAATCCGCTAGAGTTCAACACGTCGCCGGGACGCGGAAGCGGACCGGGAAAGACAAGCGGACGTAGCTCAGTTGGTAGAGCGCAACCTTGCCAAGGTTGAGGTCGCCAGTTCGAACCTGGTCGTCCGCTCGCAGACAGGTGGGGGATCTTCCCGAACCCTCACTCCTGGTGGAGTGGCCGAGAGGCGAGGCAACGGCCTGCAAAGCCGTCTACACGGGTTCAAATCCCGTCTCCACCTCCAAGGACGATTAGCTCAGCGGGAGAGCGCTTCCCTGACACGGAAGAGGTCACTGGTTCAATCCCAGTATCGTCCACTGATCCGCAAGGATCCCCGCGCGATTAGCTCAGCGGGAGAGCGCTTCCCTGACACGGAAGAGGTCACTGGTTCAATCCCAGTATCGCGCACGCAGTACACGCAGGTTCACCCTGCGCGATTAGCTCAGCGGGAGAGCGCTTCCCTGACACGGAAGAGGTCACTGGTTCAATCCCAGTATCGCGCACCAGCGAGAACCCCGGTCGTTCCGACGACCGGGGTTTTTTCGTTTCCGTGGCGGGCACGGGTCGGCGCCTGCGGGCAGCGGGGCGCACCGCGGCCCGGACGGAAGGTGTCCGGGCCGCGGTCAGCTGTTGACCCGTGCCGGGCCGCTCAGGACGAGAAGAGCATGCGGCCGAAGCTCTTGTGCCGGTAGTGGCCACCGTGATGCTGAGGCGCACCCCAGGCGGGCGCCGGGGCAGCCGGGTAGGCCTGCGGCGGGGGCGGAGCCTGCTGGGTCCACTGCGCCTCGATGCGGGTCAGGGATTCCAGCTCGCCGTAATCGAGGAATATCCCCCGGCAGCCGCTGCACTGCTCGATCTGTATGCCGTTGCGGTTGTACGTGTGCATCGGCGCGTGGCACTTGGGACACTGCATGGTTCGACTCACTCCTCCACGTCGGTCACCGTCGTCGGAATGCGGGCCCGCCGACGGTCGGTTCAGCCTACGACGGGCCGTGCGCGCCCAACTCCGGCGGGAGGGAGGCGATTCGGGCGCAGGCGTCGATCATCGCCTGCTCCACCTCGTCCGGACTTCGGCCCTCCGCAGCGGACTTGGCGCATGCCAGTGCCGCGGTCTGGACGGTCAGGGCTCGGGCCGGGCCGTCCAGGGCGGACCACGGGTCGTCCTCGGCGTCCACGGCGGGCCCGCCGGCCGAGCGGTAGGCGTCGAGGAAGCGGAGCCAGACCTCCGGGGGCAGCACTCCGGCCGCGTACCAGGCGGCGGGGCGGGCGAGGTCCCACGCGGGGTCGCCGAGTCCGGCGTCGTCGACGTCGATGAGCAGCCAGGGGCCGTGGGGCGAGGGATGCCGGACGAGTTGGCCGAGGTGCAGATCGCCGTGGCAGAGGTAGCGGGAGCGGTGCGCAGGCGCGGTGCCCTCGCCGCGGGCCCAGGCGGGCAGGCGGCGCCAGGCCGCGAGGACGGGGGCGGTGGACGGGTGGCCGGGCCGGGCGGCCCGCATCCGGGCCACCGCGAGCGCCGCCTTGGCGGGGCCGCGCATGGGAGGGAGCCCGATGCCGGGCGGCGGCGGGGTCCGGTGGAGCCCGGCCAGCAGGACGGCGGCCTCTTCCCAGGGAGCGGCGTCGGGATCGCCGGGGTCGACGGGCTCGCCCTGGGGCCACAGGGTGATCGGACGCCCCTGGACGAGCGAGGTGAGGGGCCGGGGGCGCAGGGGGGCGAGGAGGATGCCGGACAGGCGGGGATCGTTCGCGAGGCTCAGGCGGGCCAGCAGGTCGGTGATCACCGTGCCGGGGGCGTGGGCCTTGGCCACGACGGGCCCGCGGCGGACGACCGTCCCGTCCGCACGGTCGGCGAGGACCGACGGCGCGGGGCAGGCACAACCGGACACGGTAGGTGCGTGGACGGCCCGGTGGGCGAGGGCGCCCAGCGCGTGTACGACTGCGGTGGTCACGTTCTCCCCCGGTGGCGGACGGCCCGATCCGTGCCGGGCCCGCCGACGAGCGTACGCGGGTCGCCCAGGGCGTATTGCGAAAGTGGCGTCGTCGAGCAGGCGGGACCTCCGGGACACGCTCAGGGGCTCCGCGCAGCGCGATGTCCGGCCGGCTCCCCAGCCGGCCGGACAAACGCTGCCGTCCGCCGCACCCCCGTCCCCACGGGGTTGTTGGCCGGATGCCCCGGTCCGGACCGCTCTTCCGGACCCGGAGCGCCGCTCAGCGCCCCAGCATCACACCCACGGACGACGCCTGTGTGACCACTGCGTCCCAGCCGCCGAAGACGACCACGAGCAGGGCCGCCAGAGGAAGAACCATCGCCGCCGCCACCAGCGGGTGGCGGGTACCGGACGACGGCCGGGCGCCGAACGCGGCATGCAGGGCGCGTTCCCGGGTGCGGATCATGGTCCGCGGTGCCGTGTCCGCCATGGTTCCTCTCCTGACCGGTTGTGAAGCGACGGGCGTGCTGCCTCGGGGGACGAGTAGTGCGCCCGCCGCTCGATCTCCACCCTAGGGAGGCGCAGGACCTGCGGCATCATGCCCGCGTACGGAATCCCGGGCCTGCGGGAGGATGAGCCCCGGGCAGTCCACGTACTCCCCTGGGTGGAGATCGGGCACGCCGCCCCGGGGACATCCCGGAGAAACTCCGCGGAAGGCCGGCCGGCAACCTCCGGAGACCCGCCGCCGCCCCCGGCCGTGACGTGACTCACTCGCTCTCTCCTCCACCGCTCCACGGCGGTCCCCCGCGGGTGCCCGCGCCCTGTCCGGTCCGCCGCTCGCGCGCGACCGAGCAGCCGCGATACCACGTCAACCCTGCTTCCTCGCAGTCGGGTTGAGGCGCCGAACGCTCCGATGCGAGGCCGTTCACAGCCCACGCTCCGTCATGAGCCCCGCCACGCACAGACAATCGGTCGGGGGGCGAGGGCGCGGCCTCTGAGCGCCCCGGGCACCGGGTACGTAAGCTGTGCCTCGTCAGGCGTACCAGGCAGCGGGGATGGGCAGACATGGCGATGATGCGGCTCCGGCGCGAGGACCCGCGTGTCGTCGGCTCGTTCAGGCTGCACCGGCGGCTCGGAGCGGGCGGCATGGGTGTCGTCTACCTCGGTTCGGACCGGCGGGGTCAGCGGGTGGCGCTGAAGGTCATCCGGCCGGATCTGGCGGAGGACCAGGAGTTCCGCTCACGGTTCGCCCGGGAGGTCTCCGCCGCCCGACGGATCCGCGGCGGCTGCACAGCGCGTCTGGTGGCCGCCGATCTGGAGGCGGACCGCCCGTGGTTCGCCACGCAGTACGTCCCGGGGCCCTCGCTGCACGACAAGGTGGCCGAGGAGGGACCGCTGTCGGCGGCCGAGGTGGCCTCGATCGGGGCGGCGCTGTCCGAAGGGCTGGTGGCGGTGCACGAGGCCGGTGTCGTCCACCGTGACCTCAAGCCGTCCAACATCCTCCTCTCGCCCAAGGGCCCCCGGATCATCGACTTCGGGATCGCCTGGGCGACCGGTGCGTCGACCCTCACGCACGTCGGGACGGCAGTGGGCTCGCCGGGGTTCCTGGCACCCGAGCAGGTGCGCGGCGCGGCGGTGACGCCTGCGACGGACGTGTTCTCGCTCGGGGCCACGCTGGCGTACGCGGCGATGGCGGACTCGCCCTTCGGGCACGGCAGTTCCGAGGTGATGCTGTACCGCGTGGTGCACGAGGAACCCCAGCTGTACGACGTGCACGACGCACTCGCGCCGTTGGTGAGCGCCTGTCTGGCGAAGGACCCCGAGGAACGGCCGAGCACGCTTCAACTCTCCATGCGGCTCAAGGAGATCGCGGCTCGGGAGGCACAGGGCCTGCATGAGAGCCGTCCGCCCGTGCAGCGTTCGGCGCAGGAGCTGGACCGGCCGACCGGCCGTATCGACGGCCCGTACACCGAGCAGCAGACCCGGCGCACGGCTCCTCCGGCACCCCGTCAGCCGAGGCAGAAGGTGCCGCAGGGCAAGCGGCCGGCCACGTCGTCGCGGTCCGGGGCATCCCGTACCGGTGGTTCGCGTCCGCAGCAGCCTCAGCCGCCGCGCAGCACGACGCGTTCCGGCAAGCGCCCCCAGGGCACGAACGGGGCGAACAGCCGGCCGGGTACGCGGCCCGGGGCCCGCAGGACATCGACGGGGCTGCGCCCCGCCAATCCGCGGCTGCTGCGGCAGCGGCTCATCGTCTTCGTCGTGGTGACGCTGCTGGTGGCCCTGGGCATCGCGGCGGCGCAGGGCTGCCAGGGTCCGGCCCGCGGGCTGGGCGCGGGCAACCTCGGGGACCGGTCTCGGAGTCAGGTCCTGGGCGAGGCGCAGGTTCCGGGCGAGGCGCAGGTCCTGGGCGAGACGCAGGATGCGGGCCCCGGGCAGGATGTGGCGCTTCGGTAGTCGGCGCGCGGCGGTTCCTGTGCGCGCCGTCGTCGGAGCGCCGTGGACCGGGTGGCGCGTTCAGGCGGTTCGCGGCCGGGTGGCGTAGAAGGCCACGGCGGAGGCGGCCGCCACATTGAGCGAGTCGACACCGGCATCCATCGGGATACGGACGTGCTCGTCGACCGATGCGAGCGTCCTGGGGGTGAGGCCGGTGCCTTCGGTGCCGAAGACCAGAGCGAGCTTCTCGATCTTCCGGGCGGCGAGTTCGTCGAGGGTGATCGCCCGTTCGCTCAGACAGAGTGCGGCAACCGTGAACCCCTCGGAGCGCAGCACCTCCACCCCCTTGGGCCAGGAGGCGAACCGGGTCCACGGCACCTGGAAGACGCCCCCCATCGAGACCTTCACGGACCTGCGGTAGAGGGGATCGGCACAACCCGGGCTGAGGAACACCGCCTCGACACCGAGGGCGGCGGCATTCCGGAAAGCGGCCCCCAGGTTGGCGTGGTCGACGATGTCCTCGAACACGGCGACGCGCCGGGCCGTCGGACCGCCGCCGAGGTCGTCACCGGCGATCCGACGGGGCGTCGCCAGCAGTTCGTCCGCGGTCGGCAACGGTTTGCGCTGCATCGAGGCCAGGGCGCCGCGGTGGACGTGGTAGCCGGTGACCCGCTCGGCGAGCTCGGGGGTGACCGCGTACACCGGGGCGGGGACCTCGTCGATGACATCGCGCATCAGGTCGATCCACTTCGCCGAGAGCAGCATGGACCGCATCTCGTACCCGGCGTGCCTGGCACGTCTGATCACCTTCTCGCCCTCGGCTATGAAGAGCCCCTCGGCGGGTTCCCGTCTGCGCCGGAGTTCGACATCGGTCAGCCCGGTGAAGTCGTGCAGACGGGGGTCGTCGGGGTCGTCGATGGTGATGAGATCAGCCACGGGGTTGATACTGCCTTGTCCGGTGTGTGGTGCCAACGGTGGGAGGAAGATCTGTTACCGCCGGTTACTCTGCGGGGGCCGGAGGGGTGTCCGGGCCGACCGCGACGACGTCACCGATCACGATGACGGCCGGAGGCCGCACGTCCTCCGCGACGGCCCGTTCGGCGACGGTCGCGAGCGTGGCGTCGACGCGGCGCTGGGCCGCCGTGGTGCCTTCCTGGACCAGGGCGACCGGGGTCTCGGGGGCCTTGCCGTGGGCGACCAGCGTGCGGGCGATGGCCCCGATCTTGTCGACGGCCATCAGGAGCACGAGGGTCCCGCGCAGCTTGGCGAGGGCCGGCCAGTCGACCAGCGAACGCTCGTCGTCGGGGGCGACATGGCCGCTCACGACGGTGAACTCATGGGCCACTCCCCGGTGTGTGACGGGGATTCCGGCCGCGCCGGGTACGGAGATCGAGCTGGAGATGCCCGGGACGACGGTGCAGGCGATGCCTTCGGCGGCGAGCGCCTGGGCCTCCTCCATGCCGCGGCCGAAGACGAACGGGTCGCCGCCCTTGAGCCGCACCACGGCCTTGCCTGCCTTGGCGTGCTCGATGAGCGTCCGGTTGATCGCCTCCTGGGCCATGAAGCGGCCGTACGGGATCTTCGCGGCGTCGATCACCTCGACGTGCGGCGGGAGTTCGTCGAGCAGGTCGCGCGGGCCCAGGCGGTCGGCGACGACGACATCGGCCTCGGCGAGGAGACGGCGGCCGCGGACCGTGATCAGGTCCGGATCGCCGGGGCCGCCGCCGACCAGCGCGACACCGGGGGTCCGGGTGCGGTGGTGAGGGGCGGTGAGGGTTCCGTCGCGCAGGCCCTCGACGATGGCGTCGCGGACGGCGGCGGAGCGCCGCGGGTCGCGGCCGTGGGTGTCGGTGGTGAGAACGGCGACGGTCACGCCCTCGCTGCGGCCGGTCGCCGGGGTCAGGGCGGTGGCGGCCTCGGCCCAGTCACTGCGGACGCACCAGGTGCGGGTGCGCTCGGCCTCGGCCGAGGCGGCGTCGTTGGCCGCGGTGTCGTCGGACGCCACCAGGGCGTACCAGCTGCTCGCCAGGTCCCCGTCGGCGTACGGACGGCGCTCCCAGCGGATCTCACCGGCGTCGGCCATCGCCTCGACGGACGGGGTCGCGGTCGGCGACACGAGGACGATGTCGGCGCCCGCCGCGATGAGCGCGGGCAGGCGGCGTTGGGCGACCTGGCCGCCCCCGATCACGACGACGCGTCGGCCGCTGAGGCGCAGACCGACGGGGTACGCGGGGTGATCGGCGTGAGCGGTGTGCTCGGTGTGATCGGCCATGGCGATGCGGGCTCCTCGTACGGTGCGGAGTGCGGGCCGCTGCGACGACGGAGCGGCGGTGACGTGCGATTTCGTGGCGCGGATCCACGATACGGCGTGGGATGCCGCGCACGGCGACGGGTGACGGAGGGCGTTTCGGCCGCGTCGGCTGCTTCCCGCTGCCGCTTCGCACCGGCCCCGCTCCTTCGCGTTGTCGAAGCCGAAGGGGCGGGGCCGGTGGAGGGGCGAGGAGACTACTTCTCCGTGACACCCGCCGAGTCGAACGTCGCCACCTCGTGCATCGCCCGTGCGGCGCTCTGGACGATGGGCAGCGCCAGCAGCGCGCCCGTGCCCTCGCCCAGGCGGAGGTCGAGGTCGACCAGCGGGCGCAGGCCGAGCTTGTTGAGCGCGGCGACATGGCCGGGCTCGGCGCTGCGGTGGCCCGCGATGCAGGCGGCCAGGGCCTCGGGGGCGATCGCCCGGGCGACCAGGGCCGCGGCGCCCGTGCTCACACCGTCGAGGATGACGGGAGTGCGGAGCGAGGCGCCGCCCAGAAGGAAGCCGGCCATCGCCGCGTGCTCGAGGCCGCCGACCGCCGCCAGCACACCGATCGGATCAGCCGGGTCGGGCTGGTGGAGTTCGAGGGCCCGGCGGACCACATCGACCTTCCGGGCGTGCATCTCGTCGTTGATGCCGGTGCCGCGGCCGGTCACCTCGGCCGGGTCCATGCCGGTGTACACGCAGATCAGAGCGGCCGACGCGGTGGTGTTGGCGATGCCCATCTCGCCGATGAGCAGGGCCTTGTTGCCTGCCGCGACCAGATCGCGAGCGGTCTCGATGCCGACCTCGATGGCCGCGAGGACCTCTTCCCGGGTGAGGGCGGGACCGGTCGTGAAGTCGGCCGTCCCGGCCCGTACCTTGCGGGGAAGGAGGCCGGCCCGCGCGGGCAGCTCCATGGCCACGCCGACGTCGACCACGCAGACCTCGGCGCCGACCTGGGCGGCGAACGCGTTGCAGACCGCGCCGCCGTCGAGGAAGTTGGCGACCATCTGGCCGGTGACCTCCTGCGGCCAGGCGGTGACGCCCTGGGCGTGCACCCCGTGGTCGCCCGCGAAGACCGCGACGGCCGCGGGCTCCGGGATCGGCGGCGGGCACATCCGGGAGAGCCCCGAGAGCTGCGCGGAGATGATCTCCAGCATGCCGAGCGCACCGGCGGGCTTGGTCATCCGCTTCTGGCGTTCCCACGCCTCGCCGAGCGCCTTGGCGTCCAGCGGGCGGATGCCGGCGACGGTCTCCTGCAGCAGGTCGTGCGGTTCCTCGCCGGGCAGGGCACGACGGCCGTAGGTCTCCTCGTGCACGACCCAGGAGAGCGGACGGCGCTTGGACCAGCCCGCCTGCATCAGCTCGGGTTCCTCGGGGAACTCGTCGACGTAACCGACGCAGAGATACGCGACGACTTCGAGGTGCTCGGGCAGCCCCAGGGTCCGCACCATCTCCCGCTCGTCGAAGAAGCTGACCCAGCCGACGCCGAGGCCTTCGGCGCGCGCGGCGAGCCACAGGTTCTCGACGGCCAGCGCGGAGGAGTACGGGGCCATCTGCGGCTGGGTGTACCGGCCGAGGGTGTGCCGACCGCCACGGGTGGGGTCGGCGGTGACGACGATGTTGACCGGTGTCTCGAGGATGGCCTCGATCTTCAGTTCCTTGAACTGCTTGGCCCGGCTCTTGGGAAGCGACTGGGCGTACGCCTCGCGCTGACGCTGTGCCAGTTCGTGCATGGTGCGGCGGGTCTCCGCCGAACGGATGACGACGAAGTCCCAGGGCTGCGAATGGCCGACGCTGGGCGCGGTGTGCGCGGCTTCGAGGACACGGAGCAGCACCTCGTGCGGGATCGGGTCGCTGCGGAAACCGTTGCGGATGTCACGGCGTTCGCGCATGACCCGCAGGACGGCCTCACGCTCGGCGTCGTCGTAGCCGGGTGCGGGCGCGGACACCTCGGCACCGTCGGACTCGGACGTCTGAAGCAATTCGTCTCCGTCGGCGTGGTGCGGGTCCTGGTCCTCGGGCTGCCCCGGCTCCATCGGTGCCGCCGCCGTGGACCGGTCGCTGCCGGTGGCCTCCGGGGCCTCGATGACCTGCGGGCCCGGCCCGGCCACCGTCGCAGCCTCGTCCTCGGCCCCGGGAACGGGGGCCGGATCAGGAGCTTCGGCCGGTGCGGGGACCGGCTCGACGCCCTCGGCGGGGGCGGGGACGGGCTCGGGAGCTTGCTCGGGTGCGATGCCCGTGACAGCCGCGGCCATCTGCTCGGCGGCACCGGGCTCGGCGGGCTGGACCGGCTCCCCCGCGAACGCCTCACGCTGCGGCTCGGGCTCGGGCTCCGCAACCGGCTCCGCGGCGGGCGCCGGGTCCTGGAGAGCGGCCGTCGGGGCCGGATCGTCCGCGGACACGAACTGCCCCGAAGGCGCGGTCTCGGTGGCTTCCTCCGCCGCGGGAGCCTCGGACTCGGCCGCGGCAACGGGCGTGGCCTCTGCCACCGGCTCCGCGGGAACCTCCGCAGGCGTGCCGACGGCGATCGGTGCCCCGTCGTCCACGGCCTCGGGGGCGTACACGGCCTCCGGCACCGCGGCCTGAACGGTCTGCTCCGGCTCCGTGGGCGCTGCGGGGGCCGGGACCGGCTCGGCGACCGGTTCCGGCACGGCCGTCTCCACGGTCGCGGAAGGGGCGACCGGCTGCGGCACATCGGCCGCCCACGGGATGCCGCCCTGCGGCAGGATCTCGCCGAGCTGCGGACCCGGCAGCACGGCCGCCCCGTCACCCGGCGTCCCGAAGTACTCGGGCCCGGTGGCCTGCGGTACCGGCTGCCGTACGGGGGCCTGCTGGACCGGTGCCGCGGGGACGCCCGCCGGGCCGCGGTCGGCGAGCGAGCGGACCACACCGCCGGTGGACGCTCCGCCGTAGGTCGGCCCGTCCGACGCGACCGGACCGCGGTGCAGCGGGCGGCGCACCGGGGCCTGGGGCTGTGCGGCCGGGGTGGGCGAAGGGATGCGTACGCCCCCCAGGTCGACCGAACCCGAGTCGCGGCCACCGGACTCGTGGGTCCCCTGGACCGCCTCGGGCCGGGCTTCGGTCTGCTGCACGGTGTGGGTGCCCGGGACCTGCGTCTGGCCGGGTTCCTGCGGCTGGGCCGTGGCCTCACCGGTCGGCGGGGCGTAGGCGGGCGGGGCCTGGTAGGTGCCCTGTTCGGGCAGGACTGCCTGGGCGGGTACGCCCTCGGGGTACGGGCCGGGGGCCGGGACCGTCTGCGGGTCGCTCCAGGCGCCCTGGGGGCTCGGCATCAGCAGGAGGTCGTCGTCCTCGGACACGTGCTCGGAGGGAGCGAGGTAAGGGTAGGCGTCCGGGGCGGCGATGCCCGGCTGCTCCACCAAGCCCGCGTTCTCCGGCAGTCCCTCACCCGGGATCTGGCCGGTGTCACTCATGCGTACCCCTCGCCCATCGTCAGTGCTCCTTCGGCCCTTCGCCCGGGACGCCCGACCGCGGCACACCGGCGCTCGTCAACAAGAACGAGCGGGCGCGCCGCGCGGCACGAGACGTTCGCGGACATCCTGCATTCTCGCGGCCGTTCGCCACCGGGGCAGCCGATTCCGCCCCGGTTCGCTGTGGACTGCGCCACGTCGCGCATCTCCCGGTTCCGCCGTACCACAACGGGGATCAAAACGGTCCCCTTTTCCGGACATTGACGAACGAACCGACGAACGCCCGGGCGCGGTGCAGCGATCGGCCAGCCTACCTCGCGCGCTACGCCGACCGGGTCAGGGGGCGAGGTCCGAACGCAGTGCGGAGAGCACGAACACGACCGAGCGTTCACGCTCCGACCACGCGACCGTGTCGAGTTCGACGGACTGGAGGAGCGAGCATCCGACGGTGTATCCGTTGCCGGCGAGTGCCGCGCCGAGTGCCTCGGCCTCGTCGCGCGTCGACGCATGGGTCACTATCCGTTCCGGGCGGGCCTCGGTGACCGCGGTGACGACGGGCACTCCCCCGCCCCCGATCCGGACGAGATCGGGCTCCGGAAGCCGCTCCAGCACCTGGGGCGCCCGTCCCTCGACGACCTGGATCTGGACCCCGTGCGCGCGGGCCGCCGCCGTGGTGCGGGCGCAGGCCGCCGGGTCGCTGTCGACCGCCAGGACGGCCGCACCGAACCGGGCGGCCTCCACGGCCAGGGCCCCGCTGCCGGAGCCGATGTCCCACAGGAGGTCTCCGGCACGGGGGCCCAGCCGGGCCAGTTGGGCGGCGCGCAGCTGCGGGGACTCGCCCTCGCCGGTCTCGTTCGCGGATTCCTGGGCGGCACCCGGATATGCCTCGGAGGGCAGCGCCCAGCCCCGTACGCCACGCGGGTAGGCGGGGTGCCGGCCGGCGATCCAGGCACCGGTGGGCTGCGCCTCGGGGCCGCCGCCTATGACGATCACCACATTGGGGTCGCGCCAGGCGTGGTCGGCGGCCTTGTCGGAGGTGACGACACTGACCCGTTCGCGCGCGGTGCCGAGTTCCTCGCAGATGACGAAGGTGCGATGGACGCCTTCGAGGAGCAGGGCGAGTTCCGCAGGGCCCGCGCCGGGCGAGGTGAGGACGGCGACCTTGTGGTGGGCCCGGCAGACATTGACGGCTCGGCGCAGGGTCCGGGGGTGGGCGACGACGGTCTGGGCGTCCTCCCACGGCATTCCGGCGCGGGCGAACGCGGTGGCGACGGAGGACACGGCGGGCACCACTTCGACTTCAAGGCCGTGCTCGGATGCGCGGAGATTGCGTACGACTCCGAAGAAGCCGGGATCGCCGTCGGCGAGCACCACGGCGCTGCCGCGGTGGCCGGCGATCCGGCGGGCGGCCAGGTCGATGGAGCCCAGGCGGATGTGTTCGGCATGGGCCGGGACTTCGGGGAGTGCGAGGTGGTGGGCGGCTCCGGCGACGAGTGTGGCGGCCGAGAGGGCGGCGGTGGCCGCTTCGGTCAGTGGCGAGCCGTCCCAGCCGATCACGGTGACCCGATCGGCCATCTGTCGTCAGTCTCCTGGAGTTGTCGCAGGTAGGAGTGCCCGTTCAGGGCGGGCAGAGTGAGATTACCCGGTCCGTGTCCGGAAGGTGCCGAAACCGTCCCGGGAACTCAGTCCCAGTCGTTGTAGGTGCCGTAGCCACCGGCATCGGCCAGTTGCTCGGCCACGCCTTCGAGGTCCTCGGCCAGCAGGCCCCAGACGATCAGGTCGGTCCTGATGTCGGTCCATCCGCCGTCCTCGGTCCGGGTGCGCGCTATGCGGGCGTTGCGCAGGACCCCCTCACTGATGCAGCCGAGCTTCTGGGCCACCTGCTGCGAGGCGGTGTTGCCCGCGGCGGTGCGCAGTTCGATGCGCTCGAAGCCCTGGTCGCGGAAGAGCCACTGGGCCAGAGCCAGCACGGCCTCGGTGGCGTATCCCTCGCCGCGCGCCCAGGGGGCGGTGATGTACGCGGCCTCGGTGGCGAGGGTGCGCCAGTCGGTGTGGTGCAGACGTACCGAGCCGACGAGCCGTTGGGTGAGGAACTCGGTGACGGCGAGCGCGATGCCGTCGCCCGTGGTGCGCTGCGCGGGTGCGATCCTGCGGACCCAGCGTTCGGCGTCCACCTGGGTGTAGGGGTGCGGGGCCCCGATCCAGGCGGTGACGAGTTCGTCGTTCATCATCTCGGTGTACGCCGGGACGTCGGCCATGTCGAAGGGGCGCAGCACCAACCGATCCGTGCTGATGGAGATGTCCGGAAAGGTGGAAGTCATGCGCCGCTCCATGCCGAAGACCGTGTAAAGGCACAGCATGCAGCATCCGGCCGGTATTGCGCATGGGCGGGTTCGAACGGCGGAACCCCGCGCCCCTCGGAATGCTCCGGTGGGATGCGCGGGGTCCGTCGTCCGGCCGCTGTGCGGGGGTCAGGACGTGGTGGTACCGAAGGCCGGGATGACCGAGCCCTGGTAGGTGTCCTCGATGAACTTCTTGACCTCGTCGGAGTGGAGGAGCTTCACGAGCTTCTGGACGCGGGCGTCGTTCTCGTCGCCCTTCTTCACGGCGATGATGTTGGCGTAAGGGTTGCCGTCGGCCTTCTCCAGCACCAGCGCGTCCTTGGAGGGCTTGAGGTCCGCCTCGATGGCGTAGTTGCCGTTGATGACGGCGGCGTCCACATCGTTCAGGGCGCGGGGCACGGTTGCGGCCTCCAGCTCCTTGAACTCCAGGCCCTTCCGGTCGGTGATGTCGCTCAGCTTGGCGTCGGTGCCGACACCGGACTTGAGGGTGATCAGACCGTTCTCGGCGAGCAGTTGGAGGGCGCGGCCCTCGTTCGTGGTGTCGTTGGGCACCGCGATGGTCTGGCCGGACTTGATGTCGCCGATGTCCTTGACCTTCTTGGAGTAGAGGCCGAGGGGCTCCAGGTGGACGGTGCCGACGGAGACGAGGTGGGTGTTGTTCTTCTTGTTGAAGTCGTCGAGGTACGGCTGGTGCTGGAAGAAGTTGGCGTCGACCTGGCCGCTCTCGGTGGCGGTGTTCGGCAGGACGTAGTCCGTGAACTCCTTGACCTCCAGCTTGAGGCCTTCCTTGGCCGCCAGGTTCTTCTTGACGTAGTCGAGGATGTCGGCGTGCGGCGTCGGGGACGCGGCGACGACGAGGGTCTTGGACGTGTCGGACTTGGCGCCGGTCTCGCTCTTGGAAGCCGGGTCGGACGACGTACCGCAGGCGGTGAGGCCGAGGGCCACGGCGGCGGTGGCAGCGGCGGCTGCGGTGATCTTGATGTTCTTGCGCACGAAAAGTGCCTCTTTCCGGTGGTGAAGGTGGTGCGCCCGGACAAGGAGTTCGGGCTCGGGTGGCAGGGAAGTCTCAGGAGGCGGTACGGCCACGGCGGGCCAGCAGGCGTATGGCCGTGTCGCCGATCAGCTGGACCACGGTCACGATGACGATCAGCAGCGCGACGGTGATGAGCATGAACCGGTTGTCGAAGCGCTGGAATCCGTAGGTCACGGCCTTGGAACCGAGGCCTTCGCCACCGACCGCGCCGGCCATCGCGGAGTATCCGATGAGCACGATGACGGTGGTGGTGATCCCGGAGACGAGCGAGGGCAGCGCCTGCGGCAGCAGGACCTTGCGCACGATCGTCGGGATGGATCCGCCCATCGACTGGACGGCCTCCACGAGCCCGTGGTCGACCTCGCGCACGGCCGTCTCGACGAGTCGCGCGAAGAACGGGATGGCGCCGACGGAGAGCGGCACGATCATCGCCGTCGGGCCGATGAAGGTGCCGACGACCCAGGTGGTGAAGGGAATCAGGGCGATCAGCAGGATGATGAACGGCAGCGAGCGGCCGATGTTCACGATCACACCGATGATCTTGTTCACCGGGGTGTTCCGGAGCAGTCCGCCCTTGTCGGTGAGGACCAGCAGGACACCGAGCGGCAGTCCCACGAGAACGGTGACGGCTGCGGACCAGAGCACCATGTACAGGGTGTCCACGGTTCCCTGGACGAGCAGTGGCTGCATTTCGGACCAGGTCACTTCGCCACCTCCTTGGTGAGCGGGGCGGGGGTCTGTACGGGGGCGGACGCGGCGTCGTGCTCCACGACCTCGGCCTGGAGCCCCTGCTCGCGCAGGAAGCCGATCGGGACGACGTTCTCCTCGAAGCGGCCGGGCAGCTCGATGCGCATCCGGCCGATCTGCCTGCCCGCGACGGTGTCCATCGCGGCGCCCAGGATCGAGATGTCGATGTTGTACGTCCGGGCGAGCTGCGAGATCACCGGCTGGGTGGCGGACTCGCCGTGGAAGGTGACGTCGACGACCGTGCGGTCGGGGCCGGAGGCCGCACCGCCGACGGGGAACAGTTCGTCGGCCAGTTCCGAGCCGGGGGTGGCGAGCAGTTCGCCGACGGTGCCCGACTCGACGATGCGCCCCTTGCGCATCAGCGCGGCGGAGTCGCAGATCGTCTTCACGACGTCCATCTCGTGCGTGATGAGCAGGACGGTCAGGCCCAGCTGCTGGTTCAGGTCCCGGATCAGCTGAAGGATGGAGCGGGTGGTCTCGGGGTCGAGAGCCGAGGTCGCCTCGTCGGAGAGCAGCACCTTGGGGTCCCCGGCGAGGGCGCGGGCGATGCCGACGCGCTGCTTCTGGCCGCCGGAGAGCTGGCCGGGGTAGGCCTTGGCCTTGTCGGCGAGGCCCACCAGGTCGAGGAGTTCGAGGGCCTTGCGGGCGCGATCCCGGCCGGAGACCCCGAGGATCTCCAACGGCAGTTCGACGTTGGCCTGGACGTTGCGGGAGGCCAGCAGGTTGAAGTGCTGGAAGACCATGCCGATGCGGCTGCGCGCCCTGCGCAGTTCCTTCCCGGCCCGGTGGCCCCGTCCGGCGAGGGCGGTGAGGTCCTGCCCGTCCACGGTCACGGTGCCGGAGGTGGGGCGCTCCAGGAGGTTGACGCAGCGGATGAGCGAGGACTTCCCGGCGCCGCTGCGGCCGATGACGCCGTACACCTCGCCCTCACGGACGTGCAGGTCCACGCCGTTCAGGGCGGTGACCTCGCGGCCGTGCGACTGGTAGACCTTCGTGAGGCCCGAAGTGGTGATCACAGGGTTTCCGTCACTGTCGAGGTGCGCGGCGCGATGTCCGCCGGGCACGGGGCATTCGTCTGATGAGACCGTCCGGACGTATCGATCGGACGTTCCGAGCGGGGTCTCGGCACGGTCGCGAACGGCCGGGCCCGGTGATGCTCGGGCAGGCCCGTCGCGACGGGTGCGGACGGCTCGGACTCGGTCTCGCTTCGGGGCGCGAGACTCGGGCGGGGGCCCTCAGAAGGCGCGCATTCGACACATGCAACGAGCACCGGGCGTGCTGATCGCCTCGGTCGCAGGGATGCGGCTGCTCGTCGTGGTCATGCGGCAAGTAAAACAGACGTAACGATCTACCAACCCCGGATGTCCACATAGCGGACATCCGTGGACGGCGCGTGGAGCCGGTTCGGTCGGCGGTCGAAATATCCGCCCTCACGGCTGTGACCTGCATCGATACAGCGAAGACCGGCCCCGTTGACGGGCTCCGCCTCCGGTTGGGAACGATCACGGGTTGTGGTCAAGACCACGATCACCCCTGCCCTCGTGCCCGCCGTCCGTCCGGCCCGCCGAGGCGACGACGGCCCGGCACGGCCTTCGGGCCCGGGGGCGCACGTCGAGGGCATTCCGGTCCGTAATACCCTCGCCTCATGCTTGACGCCCTGACGATCGCGGTCGGCGCGACCGCGCTCGCGCTCGCCGCATGGTGCGGATTCGCCGCGCACCGGGACCAGCCGACCAAGGACTGGCACTTCATCGGGATGGCCGTCGTGACGCTGCTGGCACTGGCCCAGCTGGTCACCGGCATCGTGCAGCTGGCCCGGGGAGAGCGGCCCGACCAGGGCATGACGATCTTCCTCGCCTATCTGATCGGGGCCTTCCTCGCCGTGCCCGCAGCCGGTTTCATGTCGCTCACCGAGCGGACCCGCTGGGGTTCGGTCACGGTGTCGGCGGGCGCGGTCGTGCTGGCCGTCCTCGAAGTACGGCTCTACGACATCTGGGGAAACTGACCGTGACCGACACCGATCGCACTCCCGCGGCCGACTCCGCCGAGAAGCAGCCCTTCGATCTGGGCACCGGTCCGGGCCGGGTACTGGTCTGGTTCTACGGGGTGTTCACCGTCGCGGCGGCCTCCCGCTCGATCGTCCAGATGGTCCTGGACTTCGACAAGGCGCCGCTCGCCTACACACTGTCGGCCGTCGCCGCGCTCGTGTACGGGTTCATCACGTACTCGCTGGTGCGCGGTGGCGAGACGGCGCGCAGGTCGGCACTGGCGTGCTGCGCCGCGGAACTCCTGGGTGTGCTGGTGGTGGGGACCTGGACGGTGGTGGAGCCCTCGGCCTTCGCGGACGCCACGGTCTGGTCCGACTTCGGCATGGGTTATCTGTTCATCCCGGTGATCCTGCCGATCACCGGGATGATGTGGCTGCGCCGGGCGCGCACCCCGCTGGCCGATCCGGCCTGACGGCCCTCAGGCGCTGGCCACGTAGGCGGGTGCGGCCGTGTCCTTCTCCAGCAGGATCATCAGGACGCCGTCCGGACTCGTCTCGGTGCCCACGGGGGCGTAGCCGGCCCGCCGGTAGAGCCGCAGATTGCTCTCGCTGCGATGCCCCGTGTGCAGCCGGAAGCAGGTGGCCGACCGCTCGTCGGCGAGTCCCGACTCGACGGCCCTCAACAGCCGGGCACCGAGCCCGTGCCCCTGGAGCCGGGGATGGACGCAGAGCCTGGCGATCTGCCCGGCGCCGTCCAGGTCGGTGGATCCGCTGACGGAACCGACGATTTCGTCGCCCAACCGCGCCACGAACACCAGCTGGGTCGTGATCGCCGTGCGCACCGAGTCGAGGGTCTGGACCAGTGGGTCGATCCGGTAGTTCGCGTACACCTCCGCCTCGCGCTGGAAACAGAGGTACTGAAGTTTCAAGATCTGCTCGGCGTCGTCCGCCGTCGCCGCCGAGATGACCACGCTCATGCCCATGTGCGCACGCCTCCGCCCACCTGATCCACCGGTTGTGTCTCACGCTCCTTTCCCCGCAGTTCAGGAGCCACAACCTCCGCCGGGAGCATTCTGCGCAGACATCCAAGGCATCGGGAACGGATCGGACCCAAACTCCCCTGTGACATACCCAACTCCCCTGCGATTTCCCGGTATGTGGGGTCGCCGGGCGCAAGCATCGCGGCCAGCAGCCGGGCGCACCGGCCGGGGAGGCGGCCCACCGCGGCGTGCAGCGCCCGGCGTTCGTCGGCACCGACGGCGATCCGCTCGGGGCAACCGGCCGGATCCGCCGCGGTCTCGTCACGGTAGGGGCGTTCGCGCCGCGCGGTGCGGCGGGCCCGGCGCGCCTCCGCCCGTACGGCGTCCCGCACCCAGCGCGCCGTGTCCGCGGGCGGCCCGTCCTGAGCGAGCCGCTCCAGCAGCCGCAGCCAGACGGCCTGTTCGAGATCGGCGGGTTCGACGGCCGCTCCCGTCGCCGAGGCGGCTGCCTCGGCCGTGGCCTCGGCGCGCACCAGCGGATACAGCGCGCGGACGACGGCAGCGGGGGCAACGGCCCCTGCCCGGACAGGATCGGGAAGCGTCATGCCGGGCCAACGCCCCCGCTCCGGCGGCCGGTTGCCCCGACCGTCGAGCTCCACCCGACCGGGGCACGCCCCGGCCGGGTGCTGACGCCGGTGTCACGCCGCGGCGAAGTCCGCAGCGGCGAGCAGGGCGGTGTCCGGGTTGTCGGAGAAGATGCCGTCGATGCCCGTCGCGAAGTACGCCTGGAACGCGCCGAACGCGTCGCCGTACGCGGCGGGGTCCGTACCGCGCCGGAAGTCGGCGGGCAGGAAGGTGTTCTCGTTGCGCATGGTGTAGGGGTGCAGGACCAGCCTTTGGGCGTGCGCGTCCTGCACCAGGGTGGTCGGTGCGGTGAGCCGGCCCGAGGCGTCCTTGGGAATGATCAGGTCGAGGGTGGGTCCGATGCCCTGGGCGAAGGACGCGATCCAGTTCAGGCCCTCGGGCTTCACCAGGTCGGCGACGGTGCGCGGATCGCCGGACGTCACGAAGTCCCACGGCCGCTCGCCCGCACCGGAGAGCAGGACGACGCGCGGGGTGGCGACGAGACCGGCCAGGCGCTGGATGCTGCCCGGTTCGAAGGACTGGAGGATGAGCGGCGACTGCTTGCGGTGGCGGTCGTAGCGGCGCAGCAGGTCGGCGAGGGGTTCTTCGAGGCCGAGGCCGAGGCCGCGGAAGTAGGTGGGGTGCTTGGTCTCGACGTAGAGCCAGACGGGCTTCTTGCGCCTGCGCCCCTCACGATCGGCCCAGCGCAGGACCTCCTCGAACGTGGGGATCTCCCAGCGTCCGTCGTAGAGCGTGTTCCTCTGCCGGGTGCCGGGGACGCGCTCCTTGGCCCGCAACGTCTTCAGCTCGGCGAGCGTGAAGTCCTCGGTGAACCAGCCGGTGACGGAGACTCCGTCGACGTTCTTGGTGGTTCTGCGGCTCGCGAACTCGGGGTGGGCGGAGACATCGCTGGTGGCGGTGATGTCGTTCTCGTGACGGCAGACGAGATGGCCGTCCTTGGTCGGCACCAGGTCCTGCTCGATGATGTGCGCGCCCATGTCGAGGGCCAGCTGGTAGGAACCGAGGGTGTGCTCGGGCCGGTAGCCGCTGGTGCCGCGGTGTCCGATGACCGTGGGGACCGGCAGGTCCAGCCGGAAGCCGTGGTCACCGAACGGTGCGGAGGTCCTGCCGGCGGCCGCGGCCGGGCCGCCGGCCAGTCCGAGGGCCGCCGTGCCCAGCACGGCGGCTCCCGCTCCCAGCAGGGTTCTGCGGCCGGGACCTGTCTGCGCGCGCTCTGTCATGAATGCTCCTCGCGTGTGATGTCTCGCACCTGTCGGGCGGGGCCCGAGCGTAGGGAGTCGTACCGTCGAAGGAGCAGCGCCTGGACGAACTTGGCGGGAACTCACGTCAAAACTGCGTATCCGCTCGATGAACCCGATGTGCGAACCAGGAGTACCCGCGAGTATCGTCCTCACCTGCATGGACCCCCACGATCCCGCACCCGGCCGGCCCGGCCACCACACCGGCCCGGCCACAACACCGGAGGAACCGTTGTCCCGACACGCACTCATCAAGGCAGTGCTCGGACCGATCTTGCGCCTGATGTTCCGCCCCCAGGTGGACGGCGTGGAGAACATTCCCGGGGACGGTCCGGTGATCCTCGCGGGCAACCATCTGACGTTCATCGACTCGATGATCATGCCGCTCTGCTGCGACCGGCCGGTGTTCTACATCGGCAAGGACGAGTACGTGACGGGCAAGGGGCTCAAGGGCCGGGCGATGGCGTGGTTCTTCACGGGCTGCGGCATGATCCCGGTGGACCGGGACGGCGGTCGCGGCGGTGTCGCGGCGCTGATGACGGGCCGGAGGGTGCTGGAGGAGGGCCATGCCTTCGCCATCTACCCGGAGGGCACCCGTTCCCCCGACGGGCGCCTCTACCGGGGCCGTACCGGCATCGCGCGGCTGACCCTGATGACGGGTGCGCCGGTGGTGCCGTTCGCGATGATCGGCACGGACAAGCTGCAGCCCGGTGGCTCCGGTCTGCCTCGCCCCGGCAAGGTGACGGTCCGCTTCGGCGCACCGATGGAGTTCTCCCGCTACGAGGGCATGGACCGCGACCGCTATGTGCTGCGTGCGGTGACGGACTCCGTGATGGCCGAGGTGATGCGGCTGTCCGGCCAGGAGTATGTCGACATGTATGCGACGAAGGCCAAGGCCGCCTGAGCCGACGCCCGGCCCAGGACGCGTGGAGGGGCCCGAACCGCCCTGGGGTGGTTCGGGCCCCTCCACGCGTCCGACGGGTCCTACGGGTGCCCCCCGCTGTCCTCCAGCCGCTGGCCCCGCAGCAGGAACCAGGCGGCGACGGCCGCCGCCAGCAGGACGGCGGCGCCGACGCCTGCGGCAACCCGCAGCCCGTCGACGAACGACTCCTGTGCCGCGAGGACCAGGGCGCTCGCCTGCTCCGCCGGAAGGCCCCGGGCCGCCTCGACGGCGCCGCCCAGCGATTCGTGGGCCGCGGCGGCGTGGGTGGACGGGACGCCGGGAGGGGTGGCGAAGCCCTGGTAGACGCCGGTGACGACGGAACCGAGCAGAGCGATGCCGAGGGCCGCGCCGAGTTCGTACGCCGTCTCGGAGACCGCACCCGCGGAGCCCGCCTGCTCCTTCGGAACGCTGGAGAGGATCACGTCGGCGGTGACGGTGAAGGCGAAGCCCGCACCGACGCCGACGACCAGAAGTACCGCGCCGATCAGCGGATAGGCGGTCTCCTGGTGGATCAGGGTGACCGCGGCAAGCGCCAGGCCGATCGCCGCGAGGCCGCCGGACACCACCGACCGTACCGAGTGGCGGCGGGCCGCCACGCCGGCGACCAGACCCGCGGTGACCGCGCCGACGGCCGCGGGAAGCTCCGCGAGCCCGGCCTCCAGCGGTCCGCGTCCCTGGACCAGTTGCAGGAACTGCGAGAGGAAGAAGACCAGCCCGGACAGGCCGAGGATGGTCAGCAGATCGGCGAGGACCGCCCCCGAGAAGCCCCGGTGCTGGAAGAGCCGCATGTCCAGCAGGGGTGCGGGATGCGTGAGCTGTCTGCGTACGAACCAGCAGAGCACGGCCAGGCCGCCGATGCCCGTGACGGCCGGCCCCCAGCCCGCGCCGTGCGCGGCCAGCTCCTTGACGGCGTAGACGACTCCGATCATGCCGACGAAGGAGAGCACCACGCCGACCAGGTCCCAGGGGCCCCGTGCCGGGTTCTTCGACTCGGGGATCATCCGGATGCCGACGACCACGAGGACGGCCATGACCGGCAGGTTGATCAGGAAGACCGATCCCCACCAGAAGTGCTCCAGGAGAAACCCACCGACGACGGGGCCGACGGCCGCGCCCGCGGAGGCCATGGCACCCCAGACGCCGATGGCGAGGCTGCGCTCGCGCGGATCGTGGAACAGGTTGCGGATCAGGGCCAGCGTGGACGGCATCAGGGTGGCGCCCGCGACACCGAGCAGGGCCCTGGCCAGGATCATCATCTCGGGCGTGCTCGCGTACGCGTTGAGCACGGAGACGGCGCCGAAGGCCGTGGCTCCGCTCAGCAGCAGCTTCTTGCGGCCGATGCGGTCGCCGAGGCTGCCCATGGAGACGAGGAGCCCCGCGATGACGAAGGAGTAGACGTCGCCGATCCAGAGCAGCTGGGTGCCGGACGGTTTGAGGTCCTCGCTGAGGAAGGGGGTGGCGAGGCCCAGGACCGTGGCGTCCACGGCCACGAGCAGCACGGCGAGGACGAGTACGGTCAGGGCGATCCACCTCCCGGGCCGGCGCAGGTCCCGGGATTCCGTCACGTGGTCTTCGAGGCTGGTCATCGCTCCACGCTCCGGCGTACACCGCCGAGCAGCAACTCGACGATCATGTGGGTGAAGTCCTGCCCGGCGATCCGGCCCGCCTGGACGGCCCAGGCTCCGCTGGAGACGAGCCCGTAGAGCGCCTCGGTCAGCCAGGCGGGGGTGAGGTCGATCCGGAACTCGCCGCGTTCCTGTCCGCGCCGGAAGAAGGCGGCGACCCGGGCGTCGAGCCGGTCCCAGCCCTCGTTCACCTCGTCGCCCTCGAAGAGCTGGTTCTCGGTGACGAGGAAGGAGAGCAGTCCGGCGCTCGGCTCGACGGCCGCCACGAACCGGCGCAGCGCCTCCTCGCAGCTCCCCTCGTCGAGAGCGGCCGCGTCCAGGGCCGCTTCGAACTCCTGGATCCCCAGATTCTCCAGCGCCTTGACCAGGGCGTCCCGTCCGGCGAAGTGCCGGTGCAGGGTGGCGCGGCCGATGCCCGCGGCTCTGGCGACCTCGTCCATGGTGGCGGTCGATTTGCGGGTCAGCAGGTCGGCGGCGCTGCGCAGCACACGTTCACGGTCAAGAGCCATGAGACAACCATAGCCCACATGAGACACCGATGTCTCACACTCTCTCGCTCCCGTGGAACGGAGGGAGGACGATGTCCGCATGAAGCCGCTGCTGCTGATCGACATCGACGGCCCGCTCAATCCGTACGCGGCACTGATGCTCCGCCGGGTCCCGGTCGGCTATGCCCTGTATCTGACACGGCCGGCGGGCTGGGACTACGGGTCGCCGCTGCCGGTCCTGCTCAACCCGGACCACGGCCGGTCGCTGCTGGCCCTCGCCGGCCGGTACGAGCTGGTCTGGGCGACGACCTGGAAGGACGAGGCCAACCGGTGGATCGGGCCGCGCCTCGGGCTGCCCCCGCTGCCGTACATCGACTGGCCGTCGATGCCCGACGACGCACCGGCGGGTACGTACTGGAAGACGCGGTACGTCGTGGAGTACGCGGCCGGCCGGCCGTTCGCCTGGGTCGACGACGAGGTCACCGAGCAGGACCGGGAGTGGGTCAGGGAGCAGGGAGCTGCCGAAGCGCTGCTGCTGTGGATCGACCCGCGGACCGGTCTGCTGGCGGACGATTTCGAGGAGCTCGCCGCCTGGGCGGACGACCGGCGGGACGACCGCCCCTGAACGCCGTACGGGCCCCTCCCCCGCCCTGCCCGGCGACGGGGCGAGGACGACGACCGGTCATCCCCAGGGCAGCGTGGCGCGGTGCCGCCAGTACGCGTCCGGCTCCTCCACGAGCGAGCCGAGCCGGGTACGCCGCTCCTCGTCGAGGCCGACGACGGCCGCGTGCAGGTTTCCGGCCAGCTGCTCGACCGTCACCGCACCGGACAACACCACACCCGCCCACGGCTGGTGCAGGACGAACGCCAGGGCGACCGCGTCGCTGCCCACACCGGCCTCGGCGGCGATCTCCCGGACCAGGGCGGGGGCGTCCGTTCCGGCGAGCCGGCCGTTGGCCATGGCCTCCTTGACGATCACGGTGAGTCCGGCGTCGTGGGCCTCGGCGAGCGCCGGTCCGGCCGAGGTCTCCAGGGTGTTGTAGGTGGCCTGGACGGTACGGAAGAGCGGCTCGCCGTCGACCTTGACGGCCAGCGCGGCGCGGATGGCGTCGGCCTGGCCGGGTCCGCTGGTGGAGAGGCCGACACTGACCCCTTCGGCGGCGAGTGCGGCGAGCCGTGCGTGCAGTTCCTTGTCGGTGAGGGCCGGGCTGTCGGCCGTGACCGAGTGGATCTGGTACAGGTCGAGCCGGTCGCCGAGCAGGGCGTCCGTCTCCGCGCGCTGTCGTTCGAACGTGGCGAGTCCGTGGTCCTTGGCCTCGTGCACCTCGGCCGACACGCTCCAGTCGGCCGTGTAGGTGTAGCCCCATTTGCTGCCGATGACGACGTCGCGCAGCTCCGGGTGCGCCGTCAGCCACTGGGAGAGGAACTCCTCCGCACGGCCGTAGGAGCGGGCCGCGTCGAAGTAGCGCACACCCTGCGCATAGGCGGCGTCCAGCAGCTCGTGGGTGCGCTGCCGCAGCGCTTCCACGCTGCGGTCGGCGGGGAGGTCGCGGTCACGGTGGAGGGTGATGTAGCCGGGCCTGCCGACTGCCGCCAGGCCGAGCCCGATATGGGCGGTCGGAGTCGTCGCTGTGGACAGCCGCTCGAATGGCATCGTGGGCTCCTCGTCGATCGGGTGCGCTTCCCCGCCGACGTCAACGTAACCCAGCGGGCGGAAAGCGGAAGGCGGGGAGCGAACCACCGCTCCCCGCCTCTGCCATCTTCCGGCCCCTGGCGTCAGCCCTTCGTCCGCGCCGTGGCCCATGCCTGCTGGACGGCGAGGTCGGCCTTCACCTCGGCGAGCTGGACGGCCACGGCGGACGGGGCCGTACCGCCGCGCCCACTGCGGGACGCGAGGGCGCCGGGCACATCGAGGACCGTGCGGACCTCGGGAGTGAGGTGCTCGGAGATCGTCGCGAACTGCTCGTCGGTCAGCTCGTCGAGCTCGATGCCGTGCTTCTCGCACTCCTTGACGCACGCGCCCGCGACCTCGTGCGCGACACGGAACGGCACGCCCTGCTTGACCAGCCACTCGGCGATGTCGGTGGCGAGCGAGAAGCCGGCCGGGGCCAGTTCCTCCATGCGCTCGCGGTTGACGGTGAGCGTGGCCATCATTCCGGTGAAGGCGGGCAGCAGGACCTCGAGCTGGTCGCAGGAGTCGAAGACCGGCTCCTTGTCCTCCTGGAGGTCGCGGTTGTACGCGAGCGGGAGCGCCTTCAGGGTGGCCATCAGACCCGTCAGATTGCCGATCAGCCGGCCGGACTTGCCGCGGGCCAGCTCGGCGATGTCCGGGTTCTTCTTCTGCGGCATGATCGAGGAGCCGGTGGAGAAGGCGTCGTGCAGGGTGACGAAGGAGAACTCCTTCGTGTTCCAGATGATGATCTCCTCCGCGATCCGGGAGAGGTTCACCCCGATCATCGCGGTGATGAAGGCGAACTCGGCGACGAAGTCGCGCGAGGCCGTGCCGTCGATCGAGTTGGCGACGGAACCGTGCTCGAAGCCCAGGTCGGCGGCGACCGCCTCCGGGTCCAGACCGAGGGACGATCCGGCCAGGGCGCCGGAGCCGTACGGGGAGACCGCGGTCCGCTCGTCCCACTGGCGCAGCCGCTCGGCGTCCCGGGAGAGGGACTGCGCGTGGGCCAGGACGTGGTGGGCGAAGAGCACCGGCTGGGCGTGCTGCAGATGCGTACGGCCGGGCATCGCGACGTCGCCGTGCGCCTCGGCGAGGCCCACCAGCGCACCCTGGAGGTCGGCGATCAGACCGCCGATGATGCGGGCGTGGTCGCGCAGGTACATCCGGAAGAGCGTGGCGATCTGGTCGTTGCGGGACCGGCCGGCCCGCAGCTTGCCGCCGAGGTCGGGGCCGAGGCGTTCCAGCAGGCCGCGCTCCAGTGCGGTGTGCACGTCCTCGTCGGCGACGGTGCCGGTGAAGGAACCGTCGGCGACATCGGCCTCCAGCTGGTCGAGGCCGGCGATCATGCGGCTCAGCTCGTCCTCGGAGAGCAGCCCCGCCTTGTTCAGCACACGCGCGTGCGCGCGGGAGCCGGCGATGTCGTACGGCGCGAGCCGCCAGTCGAAGTGGACGGAGGCGGACAGCCTGGCCAGTGCCTCGGCCGGACCGTCGGCGAAGCGGGCGCCCCAGAGGCGGACGTCGCTGCTGCCGTTGCCGTTGCTCACTGCGTGCTCCTCGGAAGAACAAGGGATGGATGTGCGACCGCCTCCCCGCGCGGAAGACCGGGGAGACGGCGACATGGCCACGGGGCTCAGGACAGGTCACGCCGTGCCGCGGTCCTTGACGAGAGCCTGAAGATCTCGGTGCAGGGTCCGCGGGCGCGCCCACTGATAGGCATAACTATGCAGTCCTCTGTATGTTTTGTCAAAGTACAGGCGGGGCGGCGCGGCTCCCGTCGGCCGCGGCGGCCGGGCCTTCCGCTCCGGCCGCCGGGCGCCGGAGGTGCGGACCGCGCCCCACTCCCTGACATGACCCTGACGCCGACCGGGTCCACGGCCATCATCGCCACCGCGGGAAAAACATACGCACGCATCGACGGACGGATCAGGACCTTCATCGAGGAGCAGCCCCTCTTCTTCACCGCGACCGCTCCCCTGGACGCGGCGGGCACGGTCAACCTCTCCCCCAAGGGCGTCCGCGGTTCCTTCGCCGTGATCGACGAACTGACCGTGGCCTACCTGGACTTCGCGGGCAGCAACGCGGAGACCGTCGCCCACCTCCGCGAGAACGGCCGTATCACGCTGATGTGGTGCGCCTTCCAGGGACCGCCGAACATCGTGCGGGTGCACGGACGCGGTGAGCCGGTCTTCCGTGACGATCCGCGGTTCGGTGCACTGCTCGGCCACTTCCCCGGGGTGGACCCGGGCCCGCACGGGCTGCGCGCCATCATCGTGGTGACGGCCGAACCGATCCGGGACACCTGCGGATTCGCCGTGCCCTTCATGACGTACGACGAGGACCGCCCCCTGCACGCCCAGCGCTTCGTGCGTGAGGACGACGCGTCGCTCAGTGCCTACTTCGAGAAGAAGGAGCACATCGCGACGAGCATCGACGGGCTGCCGGGGCTGCCGCTCCCGCTGCCGGCGCTGCCCCGGGCGGAATCGGACTGAGCCGCGGCCTCGGCCACGGGGAGGGCGCAGGGAACTTCCGGCACGTCAACGGGCACGGCGCGGCCGCCGGTTGAATCTCGGTACCGGCGGCCGCGACGGCCCGCTCAACGCCCGTTCTGGGCCAGGCGCAGCATGTGTTCGGCGAGCGCCTGGCCGCCCGCCGGGTCACGGCTGATCAGCATCAGGGTGTCGTCACCCGCGATGGTGCCCAGGATGTCCTGCAGTTCGGCCTGGTCGATGGCCGAGGCGAGGAACTGCGCCGCGCCGGGAGGCGTACGCAGCACCACGAGGTTGGCCGAGGCCTCCGCCGAGATGAGCAGTTCGGCGGAGAGCCGCCGCATCCGCTCCTCCTTGGCGGACTCGCCCAGCGGAGCCTGCGGGGTACGGAAACCGCCCTCGCTCGGCACCGCGTAGATCAGCTCGCCGCCGGTGTTGCGGATCTTCACCGCGCCCAGCTCGTCCAGATCGCGGGAGAGCGTCGCCTGGGTCACGCTCAGCCCGTCGTCGGCGAGGAGCTTGGCCAACTGGCTCTGCGAACGCACCGGTTGCCGGTTCAGGATGTCCACGATCCGGCGGTGGCGTGCGGTGCGGGTCTGCGGCACGGACGGCCCGCCGTGCTCGGTCTCCTGCGCCTCGGTCATCGTCGTCGCCTCATTCTCCGGATCGTCCGTCCCCGTTTGCCGTGTCGAGAGCGCCGGGCAGTGCCTGGAGGAACGCGTCCACGTCGGCGTCACCGATGATCAGCGGCGGCATGAGCCGCAGCACATCGGGGGCGGGTGCGTTCACCAGGAATCCGGCTCCCTGAGCCGCCAGTTGCACCTGGGGCGCGAGAGGCTCGGTGAGCACGATACCCAGCAGCAGTCCGGAGCCGCGGACGTGGGAGACCAGCGGGTGGCCGAGCCCTTCCACGCCCTCCCGGATCTTCTCGCCGAGCCGCTTCACATGGTCCAGGGCGCCGTCGGCCGCCAGGGTGTCCAGGACGGCGAGACCTGCGGCGCAGGCGACGGGGTTGCCGCCGAACGTCGTACCGTGCTGCCCCGGCTTCAACAGCCCGGCAGCCGGGCCGAACGCGACGGTGGCCCCGAGCGGCAGCCCGCCGCCGAGCCCCTTCGCGAGGGTGACGATGTCGGGCTCGACGCCCTGGTGGGCCTGGTGCTCGAACCAGGTGCCGCAACGGCCGATACCGGTCTGCACCTCGTCGAGCACGAGCAGGGTGCCGGTGGCCCGGGTGATCTCCCGGGCCGCCTCCAGGTAGCCCTTGGGGGGCACGACCACACCGTTCTCGCCCTGGATGGGCTCGATGATCACCAGCGCGGTGTCGGTGGTCACGGCGGCCCGCAGCGCCTCGGCATCCCCGTAGGGGACGTACGTGACGTCGCCGGGCAGCGGCTCGAAGGCCTCGCGCTTCTTGGGCTGACCGGTGAGCGCGAGGGCGCCCATGGTGCGGCCGTGGAAGCCGCCTTCGGTGGCGACCATGTGGGTCCGCCCGGTCAGCCGTCCGATCTTGAAGGCGGCCTCGTTGGCCTCGGCGCCCGAGTTGGCGAAGTAGACGCGGCCTTCGCGGCCGAAGAGCTGGAGCAGCCGTTCGGCGAGCGCCACGGGCTGCGGTGCGATGTAGAGGTTGGAGACATGGCCCAGCGAGGCGATCTGCGTGGAGACGGCCTCGACGACCGCGGGGTGGGCGTGGCCCAGCGCGTTCACGGCGATACCGCCGACGAAGTCGACGTACTCGGCGCCGTCGCTGTCCCACACATGGGCGCCTTCGCCGCGGACGAGGGACAGCCCCGGGGTGCCGTAGTTGTCCATCAGCGCGTGCTGCCAGCGCTGCGAGAGCTCCTGGTTGCTCATGACTCCCCCTGGGCGTCGGGCACGACCATCGTGCCGATTCCTTCGTCGGTGAAGATCTCCAGCAGGATCGAGTGCTGGACCCGGCCGTCGATGACACGGGCGGTCTCGACACCGTTGCGGACGGCGTGCAGGCAACCCTGCATCTTCGGCACCATGCCGCTGGACAGTTCCGGCAGCAGCTTCTCCAGCTCGCCGGCGGTGAGGCGGCTGATCACGTCGTCGCTGTTCGGCCAGTCCTCGTAGAGGCCCTCGACATCGGTGAGGACCATCAGCGTCTCGGCGTTCAGCGCGGCGGCGAGTGCGGCGGCGGCCGTGTCGGCGTTGACGTTGTAGACGTGGTTGTCGTCGGCGGAGCGTGCGATGGAGGAGACGACCGGGATCCGGCCGTCGTCCAGCAGCGCCTGGATCGCCCCGGTGTCTATGGCGGTGATCTCGCCGACCCGGCCGATGTCGACCGCCTCGCCGTCGATGATCGGCCGGTGCTGGGTGGCGGTGATCGTGCGGGCGTCCTCGCCGGTCATCCCGACGGCGAGCGGGCCGTGCTGGTTGAGCAGGCCGACGAGTTCACGCTGGACCTGTCCGGCCAGCACCATCCGTACGACGTCCATCGCCTCGGGCGTGGTGACACGCAGACCGGCCTTGAACTCGCTGACCAGCCCCTGCTTGTCGAGCTGGGCACTGATCTGCGGGCCGCCGCCGTGCACGACGACGGGCTTGAGGCCGGCCTGGCGCAGGAAGACGACGTCCTGGGCGAAGGCCGCCTTCAGCTCCTCGTCGACCATCGCGTTGCCGCCGAACTTGATCACGACGGTCTTGCCGTTGTGACGGGTCAGCCAGGGCAGCGCCTCGATGAGGATCTCCGCCTTCGGGAGTGCGGTGTGCTTCCGCGCCGTGGTCATGAGCTGTACGCGCTGTTCTCGTGGACGTAGTCCGCGGTGAGGTCGTTGGCCCAGATGACGGCGGACTCGGACCCTGCGGCCAGGTCGGCGGTGATCTTGACTTCGCGGTACCGCATGTCGACCAGGTCCCGGTCCTCGCCGAGACCGCCGTTCTTGCAGACCCAGACGTCGTTGATGGCGACGTTCAGCCGGTCCGGCTCGAAGGCGGCCTTCGTCGTACCGATCGCCGAGAGCACCCGGCCCCAGTTGGGGTCCTCACCGTGGATGGCGCACTTGAGGAGGTTGTTACGGGCGATGGTCCGGCCGACCTCGACGGCGTCGTCCTCGGTCGCGGCGTTGATGACCTCGATCCGGATGTCCTTGGAGGCACCCTCGGCGTCACCGATGAGCTGCCGGGCGAGGTCGGCGCAGACGGTCCGCACGGCCTCGGCGAACTCGTCCTGCTCCGGGGTGATGCCGCTCGCTCCGGAGGCCAGCAGCAGCACGGTGTCGTTGGTCGACATGCAGCCGTCGGAGTCGACCCGGTCGAAAGTGGTGCGGGTGGCGGCGCGCAGCGCGGTGTCGAGCGCCGGGGCGTCCACGTCGGCGTCGGTGGTGAGGACGACCAGCATGGTGGCGAGGCCCGGGGCGAGCATGCCCGCTCCCTTGGCCATGCCTCCGACGGTCCATCCCTGACCGTCCGCGACGGCGGTCTTGTGGACGGTGTCGGTGGTCTTGATCGCGATGGCGGCCTTCTCGCCGCCGTGCTCGCTGAGGGCGGCGGCGGCGATCTCGATGCCGGGCAGCAGCTTGTCCATCGGGAGCAGCGTGCCGATCAGCCCGGTCGACGCGACCGCGATCTCGCCCGCGCTGTGACCGGGGAGGACCTCGGCGACCTTCTCCGCGGTGGCGTGGGTGTCCTGGAAGCCCTGCGGACCCGTACAGGCGTTGGCGCCACCGGAGTTGAGGACGACGGCGCTGACCTCGCCGCCCTTGAGCACCTGCTGCGACCAGAGGACGGGGGCGGCCTTGACGCGGTTGGAGGTGAAGACGCCCGCGGCGGCACGACGCGGACCGTGATTGACCACCAGGGCCAGGTCCGGGTTACCGCTCTCCTTGATTCCCGCGGCGATACCCGCCGCCGAGAATCCCTGTGCTGCCGTGACGCTCACGGTGCGACTCCGATCGTGGAAAGACCTGTGTCCTCGGGAAGTCCGAGGGCGATGTTCATGCTCTGCAGGGCACCGCCCGCGGTGCCCTTGGCAAGGTTGTCGATGGCGCTGACGACGACGATCCGGCCCGCCGCCTCGTCGTACGCGACCTGGATCTGTACGGCGTTGGACCCGTACACGGCTGCGGTGGCGGGCCACTGCCCCTCGGGGAGCAGGTCGACGAACGGCTCGTCGGCGAACGCCTTCTGGTACGCGGCGCGGACGGACTCGGCGCTCACCCCCGGCTTCGCCTTCGCGCTGCACGTGGCGAGGATGCCGCGGGGCATCGGGGCCAGGGTCGGCGTGAAGGAGACCGTGACGGGCTCGCCGGCCACGGCACTGAGGTTCTGGATCATCTCGGGGGTGTGCCGGTGGACCCCGCCGACGCCGTACGGGGACATGTTGCCCATCACCTCGGACCCGAGCAGGTGCGGCTTGGCCGCCTTGCCCGCTCCGGAGGTGCCGGACGCGGCGACGATCACGGCCTCGGGCTCGGCCAGCTGGGCCGCGTACGCCGGGAAGAGCGCGAGGGAGACGGCGGTCGGGTAGCAGCCGGGCACCGCGATCCGCTTGGCCCCCGCCAGGGCCGAGCGTCCACCCGGAAGTTCCGGCAGCCCGTAGGGCCAGGTGCCCGCGTGCGGGGAGCCGTAGAATTTCTCCCAGTCGGCTGCGTCCCTGAGCCGGAAGTCGGCGCCCATGTCGACCACGAGCACCTCGTCACCGAGCTGCTCGGCGACGGCGGCGGACTGTCCGTGGGGAAGGGCGAGGAAGACGACATCATGGCCGGCGAGCACCTCGGGCGTCGTCGGCTGGAGCACCCGGTCGGCGAGCGGCCGCAGATGCGGCTGCAGCGCGCCGAGCTTCTGCCCCGCGTTGGAGTTGGCGGTGAGGGCCCCGATCTCGACCTCGGGGTGGACCAGCAGAAGGCGGAGCAGCTCCCCGCCGGCGTATCCGCTCGCCCCTGCCACTGCTGCACGTACCACGGTCGATATCCTCCTCGTCGATGGCATGACTATACGCAGTAGTGCACTTTTATGCAACGATCTCTGCGGTCCACCTCGTTCCCGTAAGCGGCGGGAATCGTCCGCCGGACGGTCGCCGGCGCGGCGACCGCACCCCTCTATCCGAGGGCCCGGTCGAGGTTGAAGGCCGCGCTGATCAGGGCGAGATGGGTGAAGGCCTGCGGGAAGTTCCCGCTCTGCTCCCCGGTGTGGCCGATCTCCTCGGCGTACAGGCCGAGGTGGTTGGCGTACGTGAGCATCTTCTCGAACGCGAGCCGGGCCTCGTCCAGGCGGCCGGCCCGGGTCAGTGCCTCGACGTACCAGAACGAGCAGATCGAGAACGTGCCCTCGCCGCCCCGCAGCCCGTCCGGACTGGCCTGCGGGTCGTAGCGGTAGACCAGCGAGTCGGACACCAGGTCCTCGCCCAGCGCGTCCAGGGTGGCGAGCCACTTCGGGTCGATGGGCGAGATGAACTTCGCCAGCGGCATCATCAGCACGGACGCGTCCAGCACGTGGCCGTCCTCGGCCTGGACGAAGGCGTGCCGCTCGGTGGACCAGCCGTGGCTCATGATCCGGCGGTAGATCGCGTCCCGGGCCCGCCCCCACCGCACGAAGTCGACGGGCAGTCCGCGATGCTGGGCCAGCCGCATGGCGCGCTCGATCGCGACCCAGCACATCAGGCGCGAGTAGAGGAAGTTCTTGCCCCCGCCGCGGGACTCCCAGATCCCCTGGTCGGGCTGGTCCCAGTGCCCGCACACCCAGTCGACGAGCTCGGTGATGCTGTCCCAGTGCGCGCTGGAGACCGGCTGGCCCCACTTGTCGTAGAGGTAGAGCGCGTCGATGAGCGCCCCGTAGATGTCCAGCTGCAACTGACCCACGGCACCGTTGCCGACCCGGACGGGGGACGAGCCGCGGTAGCCCTCGAGATGGGGCAGCTTGCGTTCGGGCAGCTCACGGCGCCCGTCGATGCCGTACATGATCTGCAGCGGACCGGCGGAGCGGGCTGTCGGGCCCGATCCGGTCGCCCCGGGCACTTCGAGACGGACGTGCTCGGAGAGGAAGCCCATGAAGGCCTCGGCTTCGTCGGTGAAGCCGAGTCTGAGCAGCGCGTAGACGCAGAAGGCCGCGTCACGGATCCATACGTAGCGGTAGTCCCAGTTGCGCTCGCCCCCGATGCGCTCGGGCAGGCTGGTGGTCGGCGCGGCGATGATGGCGCCGGTCGGGGCGTAGGTGAGCAGCTTCAGCGTGAGGGCGGAGCGGTGCACCATCTCCCGCCAGCGACCCCGGTACCGCGACCGGTGCAGCCAGTGCCGCCAGTACCGGACGGTGGCGTTGAACTGCTGCTCCGCCTCGGACAGCGGGCAGAAACGGGGGGCCACGTCGCCGCCGACCCGGTCGAGGGCGAAGACCGCCGACTCGCCCTCGTGCAGCTTGAACAGCGACCAGACGTCCTGGCCGTCGACCTCGAGGGGGACGCTCGACGTCAGGGCGAGCGTGAGCGAGGGCGACTCGAAGACCGCCTGCCCGTGCCCGGAGTGCACGGTGTGCGGCTGCGCCCCGTACTCGAAACGGGGGGCCACCCGGGCCCGGAACGGCAGCGATCCGCGCACGCACACCACACGGCGGATCAGCCGGTGCCGGCCGGCCTCGCGCGAATCGTCGACCACCGGCATGAAGTCCTGGATCTCACCGACGCCGTCGTCCGCGAAGAAGCGGGTGATCAGCACATTGGTGTCGGGGAAGTAGAACTGCTTGGTGCGCGTCGGGGCGTCCGCGGCGAGCTCGAAGGACCCGCCCCGCTCGGCGTCGAGGATCGAGGCGAAGACGCTGGGCGCGTCGAAGCGTGGGCAGCAGTACCAGTCGATGGTGCCGTTGGTGTCCACCAGCGCCGCGCTGCGCAGGTCACCGATCAGTCCGTGCTCGGCGATGGGCGGATAGCGGCAGACTCCTCCGTCCGGGGGTGCGCCGAAGGCGCTGGGCGTCCCGGCGCCCCCATGGGCTCCACTGGTCACGTCGGACCTCCCTGAGCAGCCACGCCCCCACTTCAGGCTAACCAGTGGCCGGGGTCCGGGACAGCGGGAGCGGACGGCGGGACGGACGGAGCCGTTCGGCGCTCCGCCCGGGGTTCACCGCACCCGTCGACGGCCCGGGTAGGTCATGGCCCGCCGGGCGGCGCGGCGCGCATGGATGTCAGGATGGTGTCCATGACGAGCAAGGTTTTCTTCGACATCACCATCAACGACGAGCCCGCCGGGCGGATCACGTTCAAGCTGTTCGACGACGTCGTCCCCAAGACCGCGGAGAACTTCCGCGCGCTGGCGACCGGCGAGAAGGGCTTCGGCTACAAGGGATCGTCCTTCCACCGCATCATCCCCGACTTCATGCTGCAGGGCGGCGACTTCACCCGCGGCAACGGCACGGGTGGCAAGAGCATCTACGGCGCGAAGTTCGCCGACGAGAACTTCAAGCTCGCGCACTCCAAGCCGGGCCTGCTCTCCATGGCCAACAGCGGCCCCGACTCCAACGGCTCCCAGTTCTTCATCACGACCATCGTGACCTCGTGGCTGGACGGCAAGCACGTGGTGTTCGGTGAGGTCGACAACGAGGAGAGCATGGACCTGGTCAAGAAGATCGAGGCCCTCGGCTCGCAGAGCGGCCGCCCCCAGGCGAAGATCACCATCGCGGACAGCGGCGTTCTCTGAGCCGCCCCCGAATCCGCTGAACGAGCGCGCCGCCCGACGGAGTAGGTCGGGCGGCGCGCTCCGTCGTATCCGGGGCGGACCGGGCGCGCCGGGCGGCACCGCCCGTCCGCACCGCGACCGGCGCCGGGACGGCCGGTCAGCGGGCTCCCGCTTCGAGGCTGAGGCTCCAGCGGCCCGGGGCCCCGGTCAGGGTGACGGTGGACAGCGGTCGGACGTCGATGTTCCAGTACGCCGACGGCGGGGCCTTGAGCGCGTAGACGAGGGCGGCCCGGACGACGGCCGGTTCGACGACCGCGACGATGGCACCGTCGAAGGCGGGGCGGGTGTCCAGCCAGCCCCCTATCCGCGAGATGAAGGCGAGCAGGGGTTCACCCCCGTGCGGGGCGGAACGCGGGTCGGCGAGCCATGCGTCGACGGCCGCGGGTTCACGTGCGGTGATGTCGGCGAGGGTGTGCCCGCGCCAGCGGCCCATGTCGCAGTCGCGCAGGGCGGGTTGGGCGAGCGGCGCGTAGCCGAGCGCGTCGCCGGTGGCCCGGCTGCGCGGGGTCGGTGAGCAGTAACGCAACTCCGCTGCGCCCAGGGGAGCCAGCGCGTGCGCGGCAATCTGCACCTCGTGCCAGCCGGCCTGGTCGAGCGGCCGGTCGTCGTCGAAGCGCTCGGCCAGCAGGGCGGAGCTGCGCGCCGCGGCGACGAGCGAGACTCTCACACTCATGGCGGCGATCGTGGATCCCGGCGCCACCCGGGTCAAGAGGGCCTCATGAACGGTTCCGGCCCGGCCGGACCGGGGCACGTACGCGTGCGTGGCTCCACCGGTCGCCCGGGGTCGGCGTTCCGGTGTCCCCGACCGGGCCCGGCGGCCGAAGGGAGATTCCCTGCCCCTCCACCGGGCGAAGTCACCTTTCGGTCATAGACTTGTCGACAAGGACCGCCACCCGTGAGGAGGTCACCCTCGATGGAGGCACACGCGGGCGACCGGCTGCTGACGCACGGCAGGACCGTGGGACAGCACGACCGTGTCGCAGAGATCGTCGAAGTGCTCGGGGCCGGGGGCACCCCCCCGTTCCGCGTCCGCTTCGAGGACGGACACGAACACCTGATTTCGCCCGGTCCCGACAGCGTCGTACAGCACACCACCGTCCGGAAGCAGTCACCGGAGAAGTAACGGTCTCCGGCGGACGGCGGCGCTCTTCGCGCCCCGGGCCCGGGGCGGGCCGATAGGTTCCGGGCGGCCCGCCCACGATCCCGTGCGTCCGCTCCGCTTCTCCTGTCAGCGGGGCGGGCGCACCCGTGTGCGGTAGTGGTCGGCCACCACCTGGTCCATGGCTCCTATCCGGTCCGTGACCACGTTCTTGCCGGAGAAGTACACATGGCCGCGCACCTGGTCGTAGCCGGCTGCGAAATCGAGGTGCCGGGAGAGTTCGGCCGGGTCCTGCCAGGCGGCCGGCTGGGCGGGGTCACCGGCCTTGTAGAGCGCCTCGCCGACGAACAGGTCGACGCCCGTCCCCCGTACGACCTCGTCCCACCAGGGCAGCAGCTTGGCGTAGTCGGCGGCCGCGAAGCCGATGTTCCAGTAGATCTGCGGGCAGATGTAGTCGATCCAGCCCTTCTGGACCCAGCCGCGGGTGTCGGCGTACAGGTCGTCGTAGGTCTGCACCCCCGCCTTCGTGTCGGAGCCGAGCGGATCGGTCGCGACATTGCGCCACACACCGAACGGGCTTATCCCGAACCGAACGTTCCGCTTGATGCTCTTGATCCGCTCGGCCGTCTCGCGCACCAGCTTGTCGGTGTTGTCGCGCCGCCAGGCGGCCTTGTCCGTGAAGCCCGCTCCGTACGTCGCGTACGTGGCGTCGTCGTCGAAGACCTGCCCGGCCACCGGGTACGGGTAGAAGTAGTCGTCCCAGTGCACGGCGTCGATGTCGTAGCGGCGGACCGCGTCCAGCATGGCGTCCTGGACGAAGCGGCGGACCTCGGGGATTCCGGGGTTGTAGTAGAGCTTCCCGCCGTACGGCAGGACCCATTCGGGGTGGAGCCTGGCGGGATGCGTGGACACCAGCCGGGACGGATCGGTGTGGTTGGCGACCCGGTACGGGTTGAACCACGCGTGCAGTTCCAGGCCGCGCCGGTGCGCCTCCTCCACGGCGGTGCCCAGCGGGTCCCAGCCGGGGTCCTTCCCCTGGACGCCGGTGAGGTACTGGGACCACGGTTCGTAGGGCGAGGGCCAGAGTGCGTCGGCGGTCGGCCGGACCTGGAAGATCACGGCGTTCAGCCGCCGGTCCACGGCCTCGTCGAGGTAGGCGATCAGTTCGGCCTTCTGCTCGGCGGCGGTCAGGCCGGTTGTCGAGGGCCAGTCGACGTTGACCACGGTGGCGATCCACATGCCGCGCAGCTCGCTGTTCTCCGCACGGTGCCCCCTCCTGCCCGGTGCCGCGCCCGCCCGCGCGAGAACGTCCTGCCGGGAAGGCGACGCGACGGCGTCACCGGAGGTGGCCAGGGAACCCACCACCCCCGCGACCACACCGGCCGCACCCGCCACAAAGCCTCTTCTGGCCATTTGCCGCATTTCGTTGCACCTGCCGTCTCTGGGCACTCATCCGTCGCACCCGTATTCGGGCGCAACGCAGAGCATGCCCGCCCCGGCCCGCAATGACCCCCAGGATGCGGAGTAACGTCGGGGGGTCGGGGCGGGGCCGGAATCGGACGGGACCCCGCGACTCGGACTTACAGCGAAGGGCACGAGGTGACGGACTCAATGGCCGACATTGCGCGTGTGGGAGTGGTCGGCTGTGGCCAGATGGGCGCGGGTATCGCAGAGGTCTGCGCCCGTAGCGGTCTTGAGGTCAAGGTGGCCGAGACCACTGGCGAGGCACTGGAGATCGGCCGCACCCGGCTGCACAACTCCCTCTCGAAAGCTGCCGAACGCGGCAAGATCACGCCGGAGGAGCGCGACGAGACCCTGGGGCGCCTGAGCTTCACCACCGACCTCGGAGAGTTCGCCGACCGCGATCTCGTCATCGAGGCCGTCGTGGAGAACGAGCAGGTGAAGACCGAGATCTTCCAGGTGCTCGACCAGGTGGTGACCCGACGGGACGCGATCCTTGCCTCGAACACCTCCTCCATCCCCCTGGTGAAGCTGGCGGTGGCGACCTCCCGCCCGGACCTGGTCATCGGCATCCACTTCTTCAACCCGGCCCCGGTGCAGAAGCTTGTCGAGCTGATCCCCGCGCTGACGACGTCCGACGACACGGTGAAGCGCTCCGAGGCCCTGGTGCAGGACATCCTCGGCAAGCACCCGATCCGCGCCCAGGACCGCTCGGGCTTCGTCGTCAACGCGCTGCTGATTCCGTATCTGCTCTCCGCGATCCGGATGTTCGAGTCGGGGATCGCCAGCCGCGAGGACATCGACAACGGCATGGAACTCGGCTGCGCCCACCCGATGGGCCCGCTCAAGCTCGCCGACCTGATCGGTCTCGACACCGTGGCCTCGGTCGCCGACTCGATGTACGCGGAGTACAAGGAGCCGCTGTACGCCGCTCCCCCGCTGCTCCAGCGGATGGTGGACGCGGGCCGGCTGGGGCGGAAGACGGGGTCGGGCTTCTACCCGTACGCCTGATCCCGCCGCCGGTGTCACTGCGGGGCCGACCGGGAGACCCCCGGCCGGCCCTGTATGCGTTCCAACAGGCTTCATCCCAGGCGTAAATGATGGGGCATCAGACTGTCTTGCCTCTTGATGCCCCGTCACAGCGGCACGCACAGCGCGCCGTCGATCAGCTCGGCGGCCCGCCCCGCGTCGGCGCAGCCGCTCGCGAGCAGGTCCTCGCGTACGGCACGCAGCCGGTCGCGCAGCCGCTGCGACTCCATGCCCCTGGCCCGCTCCGCCATCTCCACGGCCGTGGCCGCCGCCCGGTCCGCGTCTCCCTGGCGCAGCTCGATCTGGGTCAGCATGGCCAGCCGGTACACCCGGCCCCGGTCGTGCGCCGGCGTACCCGCGGCCGTTGCCGCGTGTTCCCGGGCCCCCGGCAGATCACCGAGGCGCAACAGGGCTTCCGCCACTTTCACCTCGACCAGGCCCGGCTGGACGTATCCCGTCTCGTCGGGCTCCTGGCCCGGGCGGATGCGCGCGGCCTCCGTCTCCGCACGCCGGATGCAGTGCAGGGCGCTTCCGGCATCGCCGATGTGGGCGTACGCCTTGGCCTGCATCGCGTGGAGATCGGCTGCCAGCGCCGGAGTGATGTGCCACCCGGCGGCCCGCAGCGCCGTCTGCGCGAAGGCCACCGACTGCCGGTACTCGGCGAGGAACAGCGACTGGTTGACCAGCAGGGCGATCACATAGCAGCCGAGCCCCCGGTCCCCGCTCGCCTTGGCCAGCCGCAGCGCCTGGTGGAAGTAGCGCTGGGCGAGGCCGTGCGCGTCGGCGTCGTAGGCGCAGATGCCCGCGACCGCCACCAGACCGCTCGCCGCCCGGTGCAGCCGGCGCCCGGTGGCGTCGCTGTAGCCACCGCGCAGCAACGGCGCGACCTCGGAGTTGAGGAAGGCGGTGATGCGGGAACGGGTCGCGATACCGCCTGCCCTGCGGTACATCAGTTCGTAGTGGGTACGGGCGGCACGCAGGGTCACCAAGTCGGCCGCTCCGACCCGGGTCGCGCCGTCGCGGGAGACGTCGGCTTCCTCCGGCGGGTTCTCCCACTCCCAGACGGGCATCACCGCCGAGGTGCCGGTGACGGTCGGCAGGGCGAGCCGGTGCGGGTGCTGATGGACATCGGAGCGCCACAGTGCGGTGGCCCGCTCGACGAATCCGGTGAGCGTGGAGGCGGGCGCGGCCGGGCCGGTGCCCGGGGTCGCCATGCCGATGTCGTCCAGCGAAAGATGCCTGTTCAGCCGGTTCCCGAGCACGTCGCAGATCAGGTCCGGCACCTGACCGCGGGGGCGCTGCCCCTTCAACCAGCGGGCCACGGCGGTGTGTTCGTAGCGCAGCCGCAGCCCGCGGGAGCGGCCGGCCCGGTTGATGTGCGCGGCGAGGCCGGCCCGGGAGACGCCGGCCTCCTCGATCAGGGCCGCCAGCAGAATGTTGGGCTCCGTAGCCCCCATGTGCCCCTCCGGTCGTTCAGCACGCCGAGGCGTGTCGCACCAGTGGAGCACGATTCACACGGGGTGTGAAAAGAGTGCCCGAGCCACCCCGTCGCATGCTCTGCCACCCCGGACCGCGAATCGGTTGAATCAGTCGTCTCGCAAGAGGCGGCCGGGTCGTCGGCTCCCCCTCGTACAGCAGACGACCCGCACCCGCACCGTCCGTTCCGCCGGCCTGCCGAACGCCCCGTGGCGGCGCGGTCGACGCGGGGAACGCCTGTGAGCGGCTCCGTGCCGCTCGGCGAGCGAGGAAGGGGCGTACCGGTCGCCGGTACGCCCCTTCCTCATGCTGGTGGTACGCGAGGTGTCATGCGCCCCGCAGTACCGCGCCCGTGCGCTCGGCGGCCAGGGCCACCGCCGCGTCGCGGGCGGCCGTGGCCTCGTCCACGGTCAGCGTCCGGTCCGCGGCGCGGAAGCGCAACGCGTACGCCAGGGACTTGCGGCCCGCACCGATCTGCTCACCGGTGAAGACGTCGAACAGCCGCAGCGATTCGAGGAGTTCACCCGCACCCGCGCGCAGCGCCTGCTCCACCTCGGCGGCGGGGACGCTGTCGGCGACGATCAGCGCGACGTCCTGGGTCGCCACCGGGAAGGTGGAGATCCGGGGTGCCTGGAGCGCGCCGTCGGCCGCCCGCTCCAGGAGGTCGAGCTCGACCTCCATGGCGCAGGAGCGCTCCGGCAGGTGCAGCTCCTTGATGACGCGCGGGTGCAGCTCGCCGGCGTGTCCGAGGAGGGTCTCCTCGCCGTCGACCGTGACGTACAGGGCGGCGCAGCGGCCCGGGTGCCACGGTGCGTGCTGGTCGCTGCGGACGGTCAGCTCGACACCCGCCTCGCGGGCGATCGTACGGGCGGCCTCGACGGCGTCCGCCCAGTCGGCCGGGCGTCCCTTGCCCCACCAGCCGGCCTGCTCGCGGGCGCCCGCGAGGACGACGGCGGCGCGGCGCGGCTGCCGGGGCAGCAGGGCGTTGAGCCCGGCGATCTCCTCGTCGGTGGGACGGCGGTCGACGGGCAGGCGCACGGCCCTGGTCTCGTCGCCGGTCGGCCTGAAGACCAGACCGGTCTCGAAGAGCGCGAGGTCGTGGCTGCCGCGGCCGTCGTTGCGCCGCAGAGCGCCGAGCAGGCCCGGCAGCAGGGTGGTGCGCAGCGCCGGCTCCTCGTCGGAGAGCGGGTTGACGAGGTCGACCGTACGGCGGCGGGCGTCGTCGGCGTCGAGGCCGAGCTGGTCGAGCACCGCGGTGCCGATGAACGGGTAGTTCAGCGCCTCGACGTAGCCGGCTCCGGCGAGCGCCCGGCCGACCCTGCGGTGCAGCCGCTGGCGGTCGGTGAGCCCGCGGCCGGACGGCGGCGTCGGGAGGGTGGAGGGGAGGTTCTCGTACCCCTCCAGGCGGATGACCTCTTCGGCCAGGTCGTTCGGCGCGGCGAGGTCGGGGCGCCAGGACGGCAGGGTGACGATCAGCTCGTCCTGCCCGTAGACGTCGCAGCCGACCTCCTGGAGGCGGCGTACGACGGTCTCGCGGCCGTAGGAGACACCGGCGACCTTGTCGGGGTGGTCCGCGGGCATCGTGATGGTGCGGGGCGCGGACGTGGCGCTGACCCCGGTGACCCCGGCCTCGGCGGTGCCGCCGGCGAGCAGCACCAGCAGGTCGACGGTGCGCTGCGCGGCGGCGGCCGCGGCCTGCGGGTCGCAGCCGCGCTCGAAGCGCTTGGACGCCTCGGAGGACAGCTTGTGGCGGCGCGCGGTACGGGCGATCGAGAGCGCGTCGAAGTGCGCGGCCTCGATGACGACCTCGGTGGTGCGGTGCGCGCCGTCCTGGACGTCCGCGATCTCGGTGTTGGCCCCGCCCATGACGCCCGCGAGACCGATCGGCCCACGGTTGTCGGTGATGACCAGGTCCTCGGCGTCCAGGACGCGGACCGTGCCGTCGAGGGTGGTGAGCTTCTCGCCCTGCTGGGCGCGGCGCACCCCGATCGGCCCGTCGACGCGGGTCCGGTCGTAGGCGTGCAGCGGCTGGCCGAGCTCCAGCATCACGTAGTTGGTGACGTCGACGGTGAGCGAGATCGGGCGCATCCCGGCCTTCTGCAGCCTGCGCTGCATCCAGATCGGGGAGCGGGCCTCGGGCTGCAGGCCGACCACGGTGCGTGCGGTGAAGCTGTCGCAGCCGGTCGGGTCGGCGATCTCGACCGGGTAGCCGAACGCGTTCGGCGCGGGCACGTCGAGGAGCGCCGGGTCGCGCAGCGGCAGTCCGTACGCGATGGCGGTCTCGCGGGCGACGCCGCGCATGGACAGGCAGTAGCCGCGGTCGGGCGTGACGGCGATGTCGAGGACCTCGTCGACGAGCTGGAGGAGCTCGATCGCGTCCGTACCGGCCTCGTGCTCCGGCGGCAGCACGATGATGCCGTGCGTGCCGTCGTCGCCCATGCCGAGCTCGTCGGTGGAGCAGATCATGCCGTGCGAGGTCTTGCCGTACGTCTTGCGTGCGGCGATCGCGAAGTCGCCGGGCAGCACGGCGCCCGGGAGGACCACGACGACCTTGTCGCCGACGGAGAAGTTGCGGGCGCCGCAGACGATCTCCTGCGGCTCACCGGTGCCGTTGGCGTCGCCGACGTCGACCGTGCAGAAGCGGATGGGCTTCTTGAAGCCCTCCAGCTCCTCGATGGTCAGTACCTGTCCGACGACCAGCGGGCCCTTGAGGCCGGCGCCGATCTGCTCGACCCTCTCGACCTCCAGGCCCACGGCGACGAGCTTGGCCTGTACGTCACGGCCGGTCTCCGTCGCCGGCAGGTCGACGTACTCCCGCAGCCAGGAAAGCGGGACACGCATCAGATCTCCATCCCGAACGGCCGGGTGAAACGGACGTCACCCTCGACCATGTCTCGCATGTCTTCGACGTTGTGGCGGAACATCAGCATCCGTTCGATGCCGAACCCGAAGGCGAATCCGCTGTACTTCTCGGGGTCCACCCCGCAGGCGACGAGCACCTTGGGGTTGACCATGCCGCAGCCGCCGAGCTCGATCCAGCCCTCGCTGCCGCAGGTGCGGCAGGGGCGGTCCGGGTTGCCCACGGAGGCGCCGCGGCAGACGTAGCAGACCATGTCCATCTCGGCGGACGGCTCGGTGAACGGGAAGAAGTTCGGCCGGAGCCGGGTCTTCATGTCCGGGCCGAAGAGCGCCTGGACCATGTGGTCGAGGGTGCCCTTCAGGTCGGCCATGGTGAGGCCCTCGTCGATGGCGAGCAGCTCGATCTGGTGGAAGACCGGGGTGTGCGTCGCGTCGAGCTCGTCGGTGCGGTAGACGCGGCCGGGGCACACGACGTAGACGGGGGGCTCGCGGTCGAGCAGGGTGCGGGCCTGGACCGGCGAGGTGTGGGTGCGCAGCACGACACCGGACTCGTCGTTGTCGCCGCCGTCGGCGCCGCGGACGAAGAACGTGTCCTGCATCTGCCGGGCCGGGTGGTCGGGCACGAAGTTCAGGGCGTCGAAGTTGAACCACTCCGCCTCGACCTCGGGGCCCTCCGCGACCTCGTAGCCCATGGCCACGAAGACGTCCGCGACGCGATCCATCAGGGTCGTCAGCGGGTGGCGGGCGCCGGACGGGGTGCGGTCGTAGGGCAGCGTGACGTCCACCGCCTCCTCGACCAGCACGCGCGCGTCCCGCTCGGCCTCCAGCTCCGCCTGACGGGCGGCGAGGGCCTTGCTCACGGCGCCGCGGGCCTGGCCCACGCGCTTGCCCGCCTCCGCCTTGGCCTGCGGCGGCAGAGCGCCGATCTCCCGGTTGGCGAGCGACAGGGGCGAGGTACCGCCGGTGTGCGCGGTCTTCGCCTGGGCGAGCGCGTCGAGGTCACCGGCGGCGGCGAAGGCGGCGAAGGCCTCGTCCCGCATGCGCTCGATCTCTTCCGGTTTCAGTGCCTCGACCTCGACTGGGTCGTACGACTTGTTCGGTGCCGACATCTCTTCCCGTGCTTCCGATTGGCTGATACTGCTCTGGACCGGGGACGTCCCGGACCCCGCGGCCCCGCTCGACGACCGGAGAACGCAAAGGTGCCAAAGGTCGATTCTAAGGGTTCGCGGGATGTGACGACGGCCCGTGGGATGCTCAGGCCCGTCCGTCGCCCGCCACCGCCCGGCCCGATGGCGCCGCAGACCGTCCTGCTCATCTCAGGTAGGCCGGTGCGCTCACGGGCAGAACGAATCGGAATTCGGCACCGCCGCGGGGGCCGCGGCCGACCGTGATCGTGCCGCCGTGCGCCTCGACGATGCCCTTGACGATGTAGAGGCCCAGGCCCGTACCGCCGCGCTTGCTGCCCCGCCAGAAGCGGGTGAAGACACGGCCCATCGACTCCTCGGGGATGCCGGGACCTTCGTCGCTCACGGTGACGGCCGTTCCCCTCTCGTCGCTCTTCGCGGGTGCGGGCGCGACGTCGATGGTGACGGTTCCCTCGCCGTGGCGCACCGCGTTCTCCAGCAGGTTGCCGAGCACCTGGTCGACCTTGTCCGGGTCGGCCCAGACCGCGGGCAGCGGCTGGCAGGTGCGGACGAGGAAGCGGTCGGGGGTCTGGCCGTTCGCGGTGAGGGTCTGGATGTGGCGTTCGACGGCGGCGGAGAGATCCACCGGCTGCCGGCGCAGCTCCAGCCGGCCGGAGTCGATCCGGGAGATGTCGAGCAGTTCGGCGATGAGCCGGGTGACACGGCCCGCGTCCGCGTCGACGGTCTCCAGCATCAGGCGCTTCTGGTCGTCGGTGAACCGTTCCCATTTGGCGAGGAGGGTCGCGGTGAAGCCCTTGACGGAGGTCAGCGGGGAGCGCAGTTCGTGGGCGACCGTCGCGATCAGTTCGGCATGGCTGCGTTCGGTGCGGCGGCGGGCCTCGGTACCGCGCAGCGAGATCACCAGGCGGCGCACGGGCCCGGTGGGGTGCTCGCGTACGTACCGCGCGGAGACCAGGACCTCACGGCCCCCGGGCAGTAGCAGATTGCGCTCGGGCTGGCCGACGCGGGTCGCGAGGCCGCCGTACGGATCGGTCAGGTCCCACCAGCGGCGGCCCTCGAGGTCCTCCAGCGGCAGTGCGTGCTCCAGGGGGCGGCCGAGTGCGGCGGCCCGGGGCACGGCCGTGATCCGGACCGCGGCGGCGTTGAAGCAGACGACCCGGCCGGTCTCGTCGGCGACGACCAGGCCGTCGGGGAGATCGTCGGGGTCCACGGCCGCATCGGCGGGCAGGAGGTCCCGGCCCTCGGCCGGTTTGCCCGTCGGGCCGAGGTCCTCGCCGGCGCGCACGGCAGCCGCATACGTCCCGCGCGGCCTGCTCATGCCGACAGCCATATCCCGTACCCCACCCTTCGAACCGGTGCAGTGGGCCCCCGAGTCCGTCACCCTACTAGTCGTCGGTGAGGGAGCGACACCCTGCGGAGGACGCTGCCGCGGTCGGCCGCCCGGTGGGGTGCGGGGCATCGTCCCGGAGTACGGGAGCGGCTCCCTCCCGTGGCCCGATCCCGCGCACGGCCCGGTCCCGGAGGGGGCGGGACGGACTCAGCGGCGCGGGCGCTGGGCCCGTGCGGAGGCGTACAGGCAGACGGCCGCCGCGGTGGCCAGATTGAGGCTCTCCGCCTTGCCGTGGATCGGCACCCGCACGACGGCGTCGGCCAGGGCGCGGGTCTCCTCCGGCAGGCCCCAGGCCTCGTTGCCGAAGACCCAGGCGGTCGGCCCGCCCATGGTCCCGGCGTCGAGCTCGTCGTCGAGGTCGTCGTCGCCCGCTCCGTCGGCGGCGAGAATCCGTACGCCCGCGTCCCGCAGCCCCTGCACGGCCCGCTCGACCGGGACACCCACGGCGACCGGCAGATGGAAGAGCGAGCCCACCGAGGCCCGCACGGCCTTGGGGTTGTAGAGGTCCACCGAGGCGTCCGTGAGCACGACGGCGTCGGCGCCCGCGGCGTCGGCACAGCGCAGCACCGTGCCCGCGTTCCCCGGATCGCGGACATGGGCCAGGACGGCGACCAGCTTCGGCTTCGCGGCGACGATGGCGTCGAACGGCGAGTCGAGGAAACGGCAGACCCCGATCAGCCCCTGCGGGGTGACGGTCTGCGACACGTCGGCGAGCACATCGGCGTCGGCGAGGTGCACCCGGGCACCGGCCGCGCGGGCGGCGTCCATGATCCCGGTGTAGCGCTCGGCCGCCTCGACCGTGGCGAACAGCTCGGTCAGCGTCGCTTCGCCGTCGCTCCCGCGGTGCTCGGCGGCCTCACGCACCGCCTGCGGCCCCTCGGCGATGAACCTGCGCTCCTTGCCGCGGAAGTTGCGCTTGGCCAGCCGCCGGGCGGCGGTGACGCGCGGCGATCGCGGGGAGATCAGTTCGGGGGTGCCCATGGTCGGCGGCGAGCCTCTCTGCGTACGGAGGTGTCGGGTCCGGAGCGGATGTGGGGTGTCGGGTCCGGAGCGGACGTGCGGAACAGGTCGTGCAACGCGCCGGACCCGCAGGCGACGGGCGCCTGCGGGTCCGGCTCAGAAGCCAAGAAGTGCGACCTGGGTCAGGCGGCCTTCGGGGCGTTGACGTCGCTCGGGAGGGCCTTCTGGGCGACCTCGACGAGGGCGGCGAACGCGTTGGCGTCGTTGACCGCGAGCTCGGCCAGGATCTTGCGGTCCACCTCGACGTTGGCGGCCTTCAGACCCTGGATGAGGCGGTTGTACGTCATGCCGTTCTGGCGGGCAGCGGCGTTGATGCGCTGGATCCACAGCTGACGGAAGTCGCCCTTGCGCTTCTTGCGGTCGTTGTAGTTGTAGACGAGGGAGTGGGTGACCTGCTCCTTCGCCTTGCGGTACAGGCGGGAGCGCTGGCCCCGGTAACCGCTGGCCTGCTCGAGGATCGCCCGGCGCTTCTTGTGAGCGTTTACTGCCCGCTTGACGCGTGCCACTTTTTAACTCCTTGTAGCGGGGCCGTGGTTGGACTCACACGGCCCGGAAACGAATTGGTCCCGGTCTGGGTCGAGGTCGCCGCCCGTCGGATGCACCGAGGGCCGCGAACTCACTTGCCGAGAAGCTTCTTGACCTTCTTGGCGTCGGCCGGGGCCAGCTCGACCGTGCCGGTCAGCGAGCGGGTCTTCTTGGACGACTTGTGCTCAAGAAGGTGGCGCTTGCCGGCGCGCTCACGGAGCACCTTGCCGGAGCCGGTGATCTTGAAGCGCTTGCTGGCACCGCTGTGCGTCTTGTTCTTCGGCATCGCGCCGTTCTCTCCTCGTCAGTGGCGCCCCTCTCGGTGCGGGCACCGGACAGCAGGGGCGTCAGATCTTGGTGGGGATTCCGGGGTGACCCGGGGCCGCCTGGCCGGCGGCCCCCTGAGATCACGCCTCGGAAGGTGTATCGGCCGGAGCCTCGGACTGCTCTTCGGCAGCCCCGGCGTCGGGGGTGGAACCCTGACGCCCCGCCTTGCGGGCGGCCTGGGCCTCACGGGCCTCGGCCATGGCTTCGGTCTTCTTCTTGTGCGGGCCCAGAACCATGATCATGTTCCGGCCGTCCTGCTTCGGGTTGGACTCGATGAAGCCGAGTTCCTCCACGTCCGAAGCCAGACGCTGAAGCAGTCGGAAGCCCAGCTCGGGGCGGGACTGCTCACGACCACGGAACATGATCGTGATCTTGACCTTGTCGCCCTGCTTGAGGAACCGGACGACGTGACCCTTCTTGGTGTCGTAGTCGTGCGGGTCGATCTTCGGCCGGAGCTTCATCTCCTTGATGACCGTGTGCGCCTGGTTCTTGCGCGCCTCACGGGCCTTCATGGCCGACTCGTACTTGAACTTCCCGTAGTCCATGAGCTTGCACACGGGCGGACGGGCGGTCGCCGCCACCTCGACCAGGTCGAGGTCGTACTCCTGTGCGAGTTCCAGGGCCTTGGCAAGCGGAACAATCCCGACCTGCTCGCCGCTGGGACCGACAAGTCGCACCTCGGGAACGCGAATCCGGTCGTTGATGCGGGGCTCGGCGCTGATGGATCCTCCTCGGTAGCACCACGCGACCGCCTGGAGGACAGCCACGTAACGTCTGTTTCGTGAGACCAACCGCATCGGGCCAAGAAAAATGCCCCGGACGGGACACAGGCGGGGCTCCTGGAACAACCGGAACACCGCCGCGTTGAACCGCGGGGCGCATCGGGCGGCTCCATCGTCCGTACGGAACGGTGGGCGCCGCCTGACCGGTGACCCGCTGTCCGGTGAGGACAGCCAGGTGGGAGATCGGAGCCTCCACTTGTGGGCCGGGCGCATAGCTGCCCAGCCGGTCGTCACCCCAGGTTAGCAGCTCCCGGATGTGGGCGCTAACCGGCCGGCTCCCACCGCTCCCGCGGACGGAGCGGTGTGCGACGGGGCCTATCGTATGGCGCATGAGTGACGCGACCCCCACCGGCGATTCCCCCGGCTACGACGACATGACCCGCGACATCGCGGAGGTGCCCGCGGTCGAGGTGATCGTGACGGTCGCGGTCAACCTGATGAGCGCCGCCGCCGTGAAGCTCGGCCTGACCGAGGACGGCGACGAGCACAAGGACCTCGACGAGGCCCGCAAGCTGGTGCACGCGCTGGCCGGCCTCCTGGACGCCAGTGCCACCGAGATCAGCTCCTTCCACGCGGCCCCGCTGCGCGACGGTCTGAAGTCCCTGCAACTAGCGTTCCGCGAGGCGTCCCTCGTGCCCGACGAGCCCGGCCAGGGCCCCGGCGAGAAGTACACCGGCCCCGTCTTCGGCTGAGCCGCCCCGTACTGCCCGCGCGCACGATCCACGTCTTCGAACGGCGGTGGGCTCCTGTCCGGTCCCGGACAGGAGCCCACCGCCGTTCTGTCGTGTCCGGCGCAGCGGTCAGCGCGTGAACAGGGGCTCACCAGGGGTGGCCGCGTCGGCCGGGAGCAGCGCCAGATCCAGGCCCCGCACCAGGCGCGCGCGCAGGACCTCGTCGGCCGCGAGCAGTTCCGCGACCCGGCGCGCCGCCACGGCGGGGTCCGTGTCGGGCGCGAGCACGAGCGCCAGGGTGCCGTCCGCACTGCCGGGGCCGAGGTGGGCGCGGAGCACCGTGGGCTCGGCGGCCGCCGCGGCCCGAATCGCCGAAATCACCGCGGGGTCGTCCAGCGGGTCGGCACTGGTACGGCCCTCGGCGAGAGCGAGCAGCGCCGAGCCGGTCAGCTCGAACGCGACCGGGCCGGCGAGGTCGAGAACCACCGTGTCGGCCTTCTCGTGCGCGGCGGCCTGCAGCGCCTGGTGCAGTGGTACGGCGACGGGGCGGGCCTGCGGGTCCCAGAGGGCCAGCGAAGCGGTCGAGGTGAAGGCCGGCAGGGCCCGCCGGTCTCCGGCCTGGAGGGTGGGGACGGCCATGTCGCTGGTCTTCTCGCGGCGCAGCCCGTTCTCGTCCACCTCCACCTCCCCCAGCACGGCGACGACCGGGACCAGGAGCCGGGTGCCCTTGAGCGCTTCGAGTACCGGGGCGACGGCCTTGCGGTCCTCGGCCCAGGCGGCGAGTGCCGCGGCCAGGGCCGGGTCTGCCGTGCCGTCGTCGTCGGAGTAACCGGGGTCCGGAATGTTCTTCAGCTCCACGGGGCGAGCGTAGTACCCCGGGTTTCTCACCTGGCCGACAGGTCGGGCTCAGCCGGTTCTCAGATGCCGTTCCTAGCGTCCGGCTCATGCCTCGAAAGAAAACCCGCGGCTTCGCCCGGACCACTTCCGTCACGGCCGTGATCCTGGTGGCGGTGTCCGCCGCAGGCGGTCTCGGTCTGGCCGCCCGGTCGTCGGACCACTCCCCGCGCACCACCGCGTCCGTCTCGTCCGTATCGGCCGCCGCGGCCACTCCCGTCCCGGCGACGACGAGTGCGGAGCCGGCGGTGGACCTCGACGGCGCACTGGCCTCGGCGGTGGAGCCGCTGCTGACCGACGCCGGGGAGGCACGGGTGTCCGTCGCCGTACTGGACACCGGTAACGGGGCGGGGGCGGTGTACGGGGACGGGGTGTACGACACCGCCAGCATCGTCAAGGTCGACATCCTCGCCGCGCTGCTGCTCATGGCCCAGGACGAGAACCGGGTGCTCACCGCCGAGGAGCGGAACTACGCGACCGCGATGATCGAGCGGAGCGACAACGCCTCCGCCACCGCGCTGCTGCAGGCGATCGGCGGGGCGGAGGCACTCGACGCGGCCAACGAGCGCCTGGGTCTGACCGCGACGACGGCCACGCACGCCTGGGGGCTGACCCAGACCACCGCGGCGGACCAGCTGGCCCTGCTGGAGGCGGTGTTCGGTACGGAGTCGGAGCTGAGCGAGAAGTCCCGTACCTATCTGCAGGAACTGATGGGGCAGGTGGAGGCCGACCAGCAGTGGGGGGTGTCGGCTGCGGGCAGCACCTGGGCGCTGAAGAACGGCTGGCTGCCGCGGACGTCCACCGGGCTGTGGGACATCAACAGCATCGGGCAGGTGCGGGCCGACGGGCACACCTACCTGGTGGCGGTGCTCTCGGACGGGCAGCGGACGCAGGAGGCCGGGATCACGCTTGTCGAGTCGGTCGCGAAGGCGGCGGTGGAGGTGCTCGACGACGCCCGGTGAACGCGGCCCCGGGCGGCGTTCAGCGCCTTCAGCGCCTGGCGCCGAACGGCCGGTGCCCGCGGCCGCGCCAGAGCACCACGGCCAGGGCCAGCAGTATCGCTCCGAGGCCGCCCGCCGCCGGGGCGAGCAGGCCCGCGGGCCCGTTGTCGTGGTGTGCCGCGGTGGGGCCGGGGCCGAAGTACCGCTTGCGGTAGCCCGCCTCGGCGGACTCGGCGCGCGCATCGGCGGGACGGAGTTCGGCCGCCGCACTGATCGCGGCGGCGGGGTCGACGATGCCGTAGCCCCGGGCGTCGTCCCGGCCGGACGCCGGGGCGCTGCGGGCCGTGTCCGTGAGCAGTTGCTTGATCTGGGCGGGGGTCAGTCCCGGGTGTGCGGCGCGGACCAGGGCGACCGCGCCCGAGACGAACGCGGCGGCGGCCGAGGTGCCCCACTCGATGTAGTACTTGCGGTCGGGGGCGGCGACGACGATGTCGACGCCGGGGGCGCTGACCGTGGCGTACCAGCGGCGGGTGGAGAAGGCGGCATGGGTGCCGTACCGGTCGACGGCGGCGACCGCGATCACGCCGGGGTAGGCGGCGGGGTACGAGATGTGGTCGCCCTTCTCGCCGCCGTTGCCCGACGAGGCCACGACGACCGCCCCCTTCTTCAGCGCGTACTGGATGGCCGCGTCCTCGCCCGATTCGGGGTGCGCGGACTTGCTGTCGTCGCCGAGCGAGAGGTTGATGACGTCGGCGCCGTGGTCGGCGGCCCAGCGGATCCCGTCGGCCAGGGCCGTGCCGCGGGACTCCCGCGCCTTGGTGCGGGCCGGGTCGGAGGCTTCGAGAATCACCCGGACGGGGAGGATCTTCGCCTCGGGTGCGATGCCCAGCACGCCGTCGCCCTGTCCGGCACCATGCCCATGACCGGCGATGATCCCGGCCATCGCGGTGCCGTGCCGGGCCCAGGAACGATCTCCTCGGGCGGCCCCGAAGCCGATCATGTCCTTGCCCGGGAGCACCTGGCCGTCCAGGTCGGGGACGGTGCCGTCGACGCCGGTGTCGACGACGGCGACGGTGATCCCCTTGCCCTTGGTGGTCCGCCATGCCTGATCGGTGTGGAGTGCCTCCAGGCCCCACTGCTGGTAACGGATGGCATCGGCCCGGGCCGGTGCCGCGGGCAGGAGCGCGAACGCGGTCGCGGCGCAGACCGCGCCCAGGGCGCGGCGGCGGTGGTGGCGGGCGCGGCGGCTCATTCCGGGTTCTCCGTGAGGTCGGTGACGGTCCGGCGCAGACCGCGCTCGATCCGGTCGGCGATCCCCTTGGCCTCGTGCCCCAGTCCGGCCTGGGCGGCGGCCGTGGTGGCGTTCGCGGCCATGGCCCGGTCGACGGGCTGCGGGTCGGTGACCGTTCGTCCGTCGGCGAATCCGGACACGGCGAACATGAGGACGGGCACCTCGGTCAGTACGTGGATGGTCCAGCTGGCGCGCTGCCGGTCGCCGAACCCGGCGGCGACCGTGCCCTTGACGGCATACGCGGGGGGCATCAGATCGGTCCGCAGGCCGAGGTGCTGGTCGGTGAAGCGGGTACTCAGCGCGCGCATGGCCTGGGGGTCGCCCTCGGTGAAGACGGCCCCGACCGTGGTGACGCTGCTGCGGGTCGCATCGGTGTAGGTGGCGCGGATCATCCGGGCGCAGCCGACCGGGCCGAGTGTCCTGGCGAGCAGGGGATCCAGGGCCTTCGCGCAGTCGCTGTCCGGCGCGACGCCGATCCTGGTCCACACCCGGTCGGCGCCGCCGGGCCCCGCTCCTGTCCCCTTGAGCGTGCGGGGGAAGAGGGTGTCCACGGGGACGCTGTGCCAGGCCGATCGTCCCACGGTGTAGGCGCTGCGCGCGGCGGAGCCGGCCGAGGAGTCGCTGGTGAGCCAGGCGCCGGTGGCCGCGCCGCCGATCAGTCCGAGTCCCAGCACGGCGCAGGCCGCGATGGTCGCGGTCCTGGCCGGATTGCGGGTCCGGACGGGGCGCAGCCGGGTGGTGGTCTCGACGGGCGTCTCGGGAAGCGGATCGCGGTACGGGAATCGGTACGGGTACGGGTGCTGCTGCCGGTGGTGGGCGTGCGCCTGCGGGGCAGCGCCAGGACGCGGGGCGGCGCCCACGGCGGGCGGCTGCCAGGGGCCGGGCGGCGGGGTGGCGGGCGGGGTCGCCGCGCGGGCGGGTGGCACGGCTCTCAGTCGCACCGTGGTCTCCACGGGCGGCACTTCGGGAGCGGGCGCCGGCCGGTAGGTCGCCGGCGGGCTCGGCTGCGCTGGCGGCTCCTGCTGCCGGGGGGTGCGGGCCGAGGCCGGCGGGCCGGCGGGAGGCGCCGGCACGCCGGGCGGTGGTGCCGTCGGGTGTGGTGCAACGGGCGCGCTCGCGGCGGTCGTGGGAGGCGGCTGCGCGGGCCCCGGTGGCGGGGCCGTGGGGCGGGGCGGGACAGGAGCGCGCTGCGCCTCGGTACTCATCCGTCCCCCTGATCCTGTTCCGTACCGCGCGCGGATCGCCGTCACAGGCAGGCCCGTTGGCTGCCGCGTGCCCGTCACTCTACGGGGTGGCAAGGCCCCGGTGGGAGCCGGAGGCCCAGCCCCTGGACGATCTGCGCAGATCATCCCCCTACCCAGTGGTACGGCCGTCTGGCAAGCTGCGGCCATGACTGCCCGTACCGCTGATCTGACCCGTTACAACCGTGCCACCGCCCATCTGGACGCCCCGGTCGCCGTCGTCGATCTCGACGCGTTCGACGCCAATGCCGATGACCTGGTGCGCCGGGCCGCGGGGAAGCCGATCCGAGTGGCGAGCAAGTCGGTTCGCTGCCGGGCGCTGCTTGAACGGGTGCTCGCCCGGCCGGGGTTCGCGGGCATCATGTCGTTCACGCTGGCGGAGTCGTTGTGGCTGGCGCGGGCCGGTTTCGACGATGTGCTGCTGGCCTATCCGTCGGCCGACCGGGCCGCCTTCGCGGAGCTGGCCGCCGATCCGAAGTTGGCCGGCGCCGTGACCGTGATGGTGGACGACGTCGCACAGTTGGAGCTGATCGACGCGGCGCGGGCCGGTGGCCACGAGGAGATCCGGGTCTGTCTGGAGCTGGACACCTCGTTGCGGCTGATGGTCGGCCGGGTCAGGATCGGCGCGCTGCGTTCACCGCTGCGCTCCCCCGCCCAACTGGCCGAGCTGGCGGGCGAGGTGGCGCGCAGGCCCGGCTTCCGGCTGGTGGGCCTGATGGCGTACGAGGGTCATATAGCCGGGGTCGGGGACGCGGTCGCGGGGCGGCCGCTGCGCTCCCGGGCGATCCGGCTGATGCAGGCGGCGGGCCGCAGGGAACTGGCCGCCCGGCGGGCCGAGGTGGTGCGTGCGGTACGGGCCGTGGCGCCGGACCTGGAGTTCGTCAACGGTGGTGGCACCGGCAGTGTGCAGCACACGGCGGCGGAGGCCGCGGTGACCGAGATCGCCGCCGGGTCGGGTCTCTACGTACCTCGTCTGTTCGACAACTACACGTCCTTCACCGCGCGTCCGGCTGCGCTGTTCGCCCAGCCGGTGGTGCGCCGGCCGGGTGTGGGTGTGGTGACGGTCCTGGGTGGCGGGTATCCGGCGTCCGGGCCGGCGGGCGCGGACCGGCTGCCCGTTCCGTACCTGCCGGAGGGGCTGCGCTACGACTCCCAGGAGGGGCCGGGCGAGGTGCAGACGCCGCTGGTCGGCGCCGCCGCTGACGATCTGCTGATCGGCGACAAGGTGTGGTTCCGGCACGCGAAGGCCGGTGAACTGTGCGAGCGTTTCGACGAGTTGCAGCTGATCGAGGGCGACCGGGTGACGGCCGCCGTGCCGACGTACCGCGGCGAGGGCCGTACGTTCCTCTGAGCTCAGGGAGCCACGGGGGCGGATTCCTGGCATGAACGCAGAGGCGGCCACGGCCGATTCCGCTTCGGCGGCAACCGGCGCGGACACGTCACGGCCACTCAAACCTATTGTCTGCCACCGTTGGCACCATGGAACCGAGCCCGCCCGCACGGGCGGCCGACCGGAGGGACCGCCTGTGTCCGAACCTCTCATCGGGGTCACCACCTATCTGGAACCCGAGGCCCGCTGGGGGGTCTGGGAGCTGCCCGCCACCCTCCTTCCGGCCGCCTACCCGCGGATGATCCAGCGGTCCGGCGGCCTGGCCGCGCTGCTCCCGCCGGACGCTCCGGAGCGCGCCGCCACGGCCGTGTCCCGGCTGGACGGTCTCGTCCTCGCCGGCGGCGCCGATGTGGAGCCCGGGCTGTACGGCGCGGAACGCGACTTCAGAACCGGTCCCCCGGTGCAGGAACGCGACGCCTGGGAGCTGGCCCTGATCAGGGCCGCGCTGGAGTCCGGAACACCGTTACTCGGCATCTGCCGCGGTATGCAGTTGCTCAATGTCGCGCTGGGCGGCACCCTCACCCAGCACATCGACGGACACACCGGTCCGCTGGGCACGGCCGGAGTCCTCGGCACGCATCCGGTGATTCCGGTACCGGGCACGCTCTGCGCTTCCGTCATCGCCGAGGAGACCCCCGTCCCCACCTACCACCACCAGTGCGTGGAACGGCTCGCACCGGGACTGGTGGCCTCGGCCCACGCGGCCGACGGCACGGTCGAGGCGATCGAACTCGAGGGACCGCAGTGGGCGCTCGGGGTGCAGTGGCACCCGGAGATGAGCGACGACCTGCGGCCGGCACAGGCCCTGGTGAGGGCGTCGACGGCCCGGTCGGTCCCGGCCCGTACACCGTCCGGCAGCATCGCCCCGCCGAGGCCCACGGGGGTACGCGAGGGATCGCGGTCCTGATGCCGCGACCGGCGCCGGCGGCGCGACCGGACGACCCACCGCACGGTCCGGTCCCGCGGCGGGCGGGCCCTACGCCTCCCGCCCGGTCAGCGACAGCAGATCGCGGGCCGGCCCGGTCGGGCGGTGTCCCGCGGGCCATACCGCGCGCAGCTGGCGCCTCAGCCGCACCCCGGCAACCGGAATCCTGATCAGGCGCCTGGCGGACAGTTCCTCGCCCAGCGCCAGTTCGCTCAGCACGCACGGTCCCGCCCCGCTCTGTGCCGCCCCCTTCACCGCGGTCGTCGAGGAGAGTTCGAGCAGCGGCTGGGCGAGACCGCCGTGCACGGCCAGGGCCGCGTCCAGGACCTGGCGGGTGCCGGAGCCGCGCTCGCGCAGGACCAGCGGGGTCCCGGCCAGTTCCTGCGGGGTCAGCGGCGTACGCCGACGGGCCCATGCGTGGGACGGGGCGACCACGACGACCAGCCGGTCGTGGGCGATGACCGTGCCGTCGAGCCCCTCCGGCACGGACAGGCCCTCCACGAAGCCGAGATCGGCCTCACCGGCGAGCAGCCGCCTCGCGACCGCCGCCGAGTTCCCGGCGAGCAGCGAGACCGCGGTGTCCGGCCGTTCGGCGCGCAGCGCCATCAGCCAGCCCGGCAGCAGGTACTCGGCGATGGTCATGGAGGCCGCGACCCGCAGCCGGGAGTCCCTCCGGTCCCGCAGGGCCTGCGTGCCGGAGTCGAACGATTCGGCGGCCTCGACGATCCTGCGGGCCCAGTCGGTGACCAGCGCGCCGGCGTCGGTGAGCCGGGAGCCGCGCGGCGAACGGTCCAGCAGGGCCAGGCCGAGCTGCCGCTCCATCGACCGGATGCGGCTGCTGGCCGCGGGCTGGGTGATGCCGACATCCCGTGCCGCGCGTCCCAGGCTGCCGTGCCGGGCGACGGCGAGCAGCAGTTCCAGCGCGCCGAGGTCGGGGACCCGGTGGGAGAGCGGAACACGCACGTCATCGGCCATAAATCCACCTTATGACCCCATAGACGCGCGGCCCCTGCCGGGTCCGCGCCCGCGCCGCGAGAATCGTGGCATGGCCATCTTTCCGCTGACACAGCAGTCACCGGTCCCGTTCCCCGCCCCGGTGCGGCTGCCCCGTCTGCGGCACATCGGCCCGAACTGGTACGCGACCGTCATGGGCACCGCGGTCGTCGCGAGCGCGGGTGCCGCGCTGCCGGGGCAGGTCCCGGGACTCCGGGGCGCCTGTGCGGTGGTGTGGGGGTGCGCGACGCTCGCGCTCGTCGTGGTGCTCGCGGCCCGTACCGGGCACTGGATCGCCCATCGCGACCAGGCCCGCGCCCATCTGCTCGACCCGGCCGTCGCCCCGTTCTACGGCTGTCTCTCGATGGCGCTGCTCGCGGTCGGCGGTGCGTCGATGACGGTCGGCCGGGACGTCGTCGGGGAGCGGACGGCCCTTGTCCTGGACGTGGTGCTGTACACGGCGGGCACGGTGACCGGCCTCGTCTGCGCGGTCGCGATCCCGTACCTGATGGTCGTACGCCACCGGGTCGAGCCCGGCACCGCCTCGCCGGTCTGGCTGCTGCCCGTGGTGGCCCCGATGGTCTCCGCGGCGCTGGGCCCGCTGCTGGTGCGGGAGCTGCCGGCCGGGCAGGGGCGCGAGGCGTTGCTGCTGGCCTGCTACGCCATGTTCGGCCTGAGCCTGCTGGCCACGCTGGTCATGCTGCCGCTGGTCTTCGCCCGGCTCGTCCACCGGGGCCCGCTGCCGCTCGCGCTGACGCCGACGCTGTTTCTCGTCCTCGGGCCGCTGGGCCAGTCGACGACGGCGGTCGGCGGGCTCGCCGACGTGGCGCCGGACGCGATCGGGGAGCCCTACGCCTCGGGGCTGGGAGTGTTCGCCGTGCTGTACGGGGTGCCGGTGATGGGATTCGCGCTGCTGTGGCTGGCGCTGGCCGTCGCGCTGGTGGTGCGGGCCCTGCGCAGCGGCATGACCTTCGGCATGACGTGGTGGGGCTTCACCTTCCCGGTCGGTACCTGTGTCACGGGCGCCGCGGGTCTGGCCCGGCACACCGGTCTCACCGCGTACAACTGGCTCGCCGTGGCGCTGTACGTGCTGCTGGTGGCGGCGTGGGCGGTCGCCGGGGTGCGGACGCTGCGCGGGCTGCTCAGCGGAGTGCTGCTCGCAGCGCCGCCGGGGCCTGCACCAGTGACGGCCCGTACCACGTGAGGAACCGCCCGTCGACGAGTGCGGCGGGCAGTGCGGGGAACGCCTCGGGCCCGTCGTCCGCGGTGAAGCGGTACGGCTCGTCGGGCAGGACGACCAGGTCGGCGCCCGCCGTGTTGAGGGCGTCGAGCGGGATGCGGGGATAGCGCTCGGCATGGTCCGCGTAGACGTTCCGGACACCGAGCCTGGCCAGCAGATCCCCGGCGAAGGTGTCCCGGCCCAGCACCATCCAGGGCCTGCGCCAGACGGGCACGACCGCACGACGCGGGGCGCGCGGCGGCGGGAGCGCGGCCCAGGCGGCCTCGGCCTCGTCCAGCCAGCGCGGCCTCGCCTGTCCGCAGCCGGCGACCAGCACCCGGTCCAGTTCCTCGAAGGCCTGGTCGAGGGTACGGATCTCGGTGACGAGCACCTCGATCCCGGCGGCCCTGAGCGCCGCGAGGTCGGGTGAGCGGTTCTCCTCCTCGTTGGCGACGACGAGATCGGGCCGCAGCTCGACGACCGCGGCCACGTCGGGGTTCTTGGTGCCGCCGATCCGGGCGGCGGTCAGCCCGGCCGGGTGGGTGCACCAGTCGGTGACACCGACCAGCAGCCCGGGGGCGGTCACGGCGACGGCCTCGGTGAGCGAGGGAACCAGGGAGACGACCCGCACGACGCGTGCCTCTCTCAGCGGCGGGGATCGAAGGTCGCGTCGACATGTTCGGCGACCGCGACGACCAGCAGCCGTGTGCCGGGTGTCGTGGCCCGCCAGCGGTGCCGCACCCCGCCGGACAGGAACAGGGTGTCCCCCTGCTCCAGCCGGTGCGCCCGCCCCTCGGCCTCCACCTCCGCGGCTCCCTGCACCACGTACATCACTTCGTCGTTGCGGTGCTGGAACTCGCGTCCGAGGTCGATCTCACCGGCGAACTCCAGGGCGCTGAGCTGATGGCGTCCGCGCACCACCCTGCGTACCCCGTCGCCCTCGCCCGCACGGACGACTTCGACGGCCCGCGCCGAGTCCGCGGCGGCACAGAGCCGGGCCGTGGTGGTCTCCAGGGCTTCCGCCACCCGGTCCAGGGACCGGGCACTGGGCCGGGCCCGCTCGTTCTCGATCTGACTGAGGAACGGCACGGACAGGCCGCTGCGGCTCGCCACCGCGGCCAGTGTGAGCCCCAGGGATCTGCGCCGTCGGCGAACCGCGGCGCCCACGCGGAGTGCTTCCTTGTCGTCCATGTCCGGCTCCCTCCCGACTCGTCATCCTTCCGGGTGCAGGCCCATTACGCACACTGTTGCGCAAGGTCGGCCGGTGGATGAACGTCTTCCGGACAGCCGGAAGGGGTGGGCCCCGCCATGGCGGGGCCCACCCCTTCCTCCACAAAAGCCCTGGTCAGAGCTCTATTGCGGGGCCATCGTGTCCACGATGCCCGGATTATCCTTCATCCAGGCCTTCACCGCCTCTTCCTCGTGTCCGGTGCCGCTCTTCTGGATCCGGTTCTCCAGGCCGGCGAGCTGCTCCTCGCTCAGCTCGAAGTCCTTGAACCACTTCGTGAGCTGCGGGTACTGCTTCGGGAAGTTCTTGCTGGCGATGGTGCGTATCCGGTCGCCGTCCCCGAATGCCTTCTCGGGGTCCTTCAGCTTGGTCATGCCGTACTCGTTGTACGCCCAGTGCGGGGTCCAGAGCACGACCGCGATGGGCTCCTTCTTGGCGTACGCGCGCTTCAGCTCGGCGAGCATGCCGGGCGTCGAGGAGTCGACGACCTTGTACTCCTTGTCCAGGCCGTACGCCGGCAGCACGTTCTTCTTGAGGTTCTCCATCGTGGCGGTGCCCGGCTCGATCCCGACGATCCGGCCCTTGAACTGCGAGGACTTGCCCTTGAGGTCGGCGAGGGAGGTGACGTCCTTCACGTAGTCGGGCACCGCGATCTCGATCGACGTCGGGCCGTACCACGAGCCCAGGTCGGTCAGTTGCGATCCGTAGGTGTCCCAGTAGTTCTTCTGGGTGTACGGAAGCCAGCCGTCGAACTGCACGTCGATCTGGCCGCGGGACATCGCGGTGTACATCGGACCGACCTCGAACTGCTTGAGGTTGATCTTGTAGCCGCGCTCCTCCAGGACCGCCTTCCACAGGTACGTGGCGGCGATGTCCTCCTCCCAGGGGAACCAGGCCATCTCGACGGTGCGGTCGCGCTCGTCCGTGCCGCCCGCGCTCTTGGACGTGCCGGACGCGGAGACGGGGGTCCACCGGTCGGCGACACCCGGGTTGGCCTTCAGCCAGGTCCGGACGGCCTGCTGCTCGTTGCCGGAACCGGCCTTCTGGATCTCCGCCTCGAGGCTGGTGAGCTGGTCCTCGGTCATCTCGAAGTTCTTGAGCCAGGTGCCGACCTCGGGGTTGTCGGCGGAGAAGCCCTTGCGGGTCAGCGTGTGGATGCCGTCGCCCTTGCCCCAGAGGTTCTTGGGGTCCTTGAGCTTGGTGAGTTCGAACTGGTCGTACGCCCAGTGCGGCGACCAGAGCGGGACGACGATCGCTTCCTTCTTGGCGTAGGCGCGCTTCAGCTCGGCCAGCATCGACGGTGTGGAGCCGTCGACGACCTTGTACTCCTTGTCCAGGCCGTATCCCGGCAGGATCTTGTCCTTGAGCAGGCCCATCTCGCCGGCGCTCGGCTCGATGCCGACGATGCGGCCCTTGAACTGCGAGGACTTGCCCTTGAGGTCGGCGAGGGACGTGACGTCCTTCAGGTACGAGGGGACGGCCAGCTCCAGTGAGGTGGGGCCGTACCAGGAGCCCATGTCCTCCAGGCGGTCCTGGTACTTCTTCCAGTAGCTGGCGTGGGTGACCGGGAGCCAGGAATCGGTCTCGAAATCGACCTGCCCGTTGGCCATACCGGTGTAGAGCGCACCGGCCTCGTACTGCTTGGCATCGACCTCGAAGCCGCGCCGTTCCAGCAGCTCCTTCCACAGGAACGTGGAGGCGATGCCCTCGTCCCACGGGATGTAGCCCATGCTGATCTTCTTGCCCGCACCGATCTTCGAGCTGTCGGCGCCGGCCGTTGCCGAGCCGGACGAGCCGAAGACGCCCATGCCTCCCGCGACGAGCGCGAGGACGACGATGCCGGCCACCGCGACGACGGGCTGCGGGCGGTGGTTCCAGATCTTCGGTCCACCGGCCAGCGCCTGCGCCCTGGCGAGGGCGCGGCGGGCGAGCGGGGAGACCTCACGGCCGAGGGCACTGGTCATCCGGTCGAGGTACATCGCCAGGATGACGATGGAGATGCCCGCCTCGAAGCCGAGGCCGACGTCGACGTTGCCGATGGCGCGGTAGACGGACCCACCGAGGCCGCCGCCACCGACCATGCCGGCGATGACGACCATGGACAGGCCCAGCATGATGACCTGGTTGATGCCGGCCATGATCGTGGGCAGGGCGAGCGGCAGCTGCACCCGCAGCAGGGTGTTGCGCCGAGTGGTGCCGAAGGCCTCGGCCGCCTCGACGAGTTCGCTGTCGACCTGGCGGATGCCGAGCTCGGTCATCCGGACGCCCGGGGGCAGCGAGAAGATGATGGTGGCGATGATGCCGGGGACCACGCCGACGCCGAAGAAGATGACGCCGGGGATCAGATAGACCATGGCGGGCATGGTCTGCATGAAGTCCAGGACCGGCCGGGCCACGGCGGCGACGGTCTTGGAGCGGGACGCCCAGATGCCCAGCGGCACGGCCAGCACCAGCGCGATGATGGTGGCGACGAGCACCAGGGTGAGGGTGTCCATCGCTTCGTCCCACAGCTCGACGGAGTCGATGACGGCGAAACCGACGAAGGCGAGCACCCCCGCGGACAGGCCGCGCAGCCACCAGGCGATGACGGCGACGATGCCCGCGAAAAGCAGCGGTGCGGGGGCGGAGAGCACGGCGGCGATGCCGTCGAACATGCCGCTGACGACCGAGCTGATCGCGTCGAACAGCCAGGCCAGGTGGGTCTGGAGCCAGTCGACCGCGGAGTCGACCCGGTCACCGAGAGGAAGCCTGAACACGAGCCACCTCCTTCGGGCCGGAGGCCGCGTCGCTGATGCTCTGCGGGGCCTCGACGGGCTTGCTGATGCCCTGCGGGGCTTCGACGGGCTTCATCGGCTCCCCGAGGACGGCGAGCAGCCGCGCGGACGGTACGACGCCGACGAGCTTGCCCGCGGCGTCGGTCACGGCGACCGGGACCGTGCTCCGCGAGCAGGGCGTGAAGAGTTCGATGATCGGCGTGGACTCGCCGACGGTGGCCGGGGCGGCCCCGAGGACGTCGGCGGGGGTGCGCAGTTCCCTGCCGTCGTCGGTACGGCTGCCCAGGACGGTGTGCGGCTCGGCCATGATGGCGCCCGCGGTCAGCACGCGCGTCCGGTCGACGTCCTGGGTGAAGGAGGCGACGTAGTCGTTGGCCGGGGTGACGAGGATGTCCTCGGCGGTGCCGAGCTGGACGATCCTGCCGTCACGCATCACGGCGATGCGGTCGCCGAGGCGCATGGCCTCGTTGAGGTCGTGGGTGATGAAGACGATGGTCTTCTTCAGGCGCTTCTGGAGTTCGAGCAGCTGGTCCTGCATGTCGCGCCGGATCAGCGGGTCGAGTGCGCTGAAGGACTCGTCCATCAGCAGCAGATCGGCATCGGTGGCCAGTGCGCGGGCGAGGCCCACACGCTGCTGCATGCCGCCGGACAGTTCGTCGGGCCAGGACTTCTCCCAGCCGGCCAGTCCGGTCAGCTCAAGCGCCTCGGCGGCACGCTTCTCGCGCTCGGCGCGCGGCACGCCCTGCACTTCGAGCCCGTAGGCGGCGTTCTCCAGCACGCTCCGGTGCGGGAAGAGAGCGAAGTGCTGGAACACCATGCTGATCCTGGAGGACCTGACATGGCGCAGTTCCGCGGGGCTCAGGGCGGTCAGATCCGCGCCGTCGAACAGCACCCGCCCGGCCGTGGGCTCCAGAAGTCCGTTGAGCATGCGCAGCAAGGTGGACTTGCCGGACCCGGAGAGACCCATCACGACGAAGATCTGCCCCGGTTCCACGGTGAACGAGGCGTCGATCACCGCTGCGGTCGTCCCGTCGGCGCGCAGTGCGTCGCGGTCGGCGCCGCCTTCGAGCTTCCGCACGGCTTGATCGGGTCGTCTGCCGAACACCTTGTACAAGCCCTCAGCTTGCAGCCTTGACACATGCACCTCACGGGTCGAACCGAAAAACGGTCTGCCACCCCCGCCGGCAGACCGTGGAGCGGCACGGAATCGGTCCGTAGGACACGTGCACTGGTTGAAATTGGTACGTGTTCCGCTCCGGCTGCGCGCCTGCCCCGACGAGAACAAGCCAAACACAAGAGTGACGCGCGTCACGTCCGCGGTCTCTTGTCGGATCGAGCCCGGCGCGATCCGGACCAAGGCCCCGATGCCCTCCGACGGAGCGCGGACCCGCACCCCGGTGTCCGCGACGGGCAGTGTCGGAGGGGTGCGGCATGATCGGGGTGTGACGCGACGCCTGATGCTCCTCGACACTGCCTCCCTCTACTACCGCGCATACTTCGGGGTTCCCGATTCGGTGCGCGCCCCGGACGGAACACCCGTCAACGCCGTGCGCGGGCTGCTCGACTTCATCGCGCGCCTGGTCCAGGACCACCGGCCGGACGACCTGGTCGCCTGCATGGACGCGGACTGGCGGCCCCACTGGCGGGTCGAGCTGATCCCCTCGTACAAGGCGCACCGCGTCGCCGTGGAGACCGCCGACGGGGTGCCGGACGAGGAGGAGACCCCCGACACCCTGGCCCCGCAGGTGCCCGTCATCGAGGACGTCCTGGACGCGCTCGGCATCGCCCGGGTCGGTGTCCCGGAGTACGAGGCGGACGACGTGATCGGCACGCTCACCGCTCGGGCCACCGGCCCGGTGGACATCGTCACCGGCGACCGGGATCTCTATCAGCTGGTCGACGACGCCCGCGGGGTGCGGGTGCTCTACCCGCTGAAGGGGGTCGGCTCGCTCCAGCTGACCGACGAGACCTGGCTGCGGGAGAAGTACGGGGTGGACGGATCCGGCTACGCCGACCTCGCCCTGTTGCGCGGTGACCCGAGCGACGGGCTGCCGGGCGTCGCGGGCATCGGCGAGAAGACGGCGGCGAAACTGCTGGACACCTTCGGGGATCTGGCCGGAATCATGGCCGCCGTGGACGATCCGGCCGCCAGGCTGACACCCTCGCAGCGCAAGCGGCTGGACGAGGCCCGCGACTACCTGGCCGCCGCTCCGAAGGTGGTCCGCGTCGCCGGTGACGTCCCCCTGCCGGAGTTCGACCCCGCGCTGCCCGCCGAGCCGCGCGATCCCGAGGCCCTCGACGCCCTCGCGAAGCGGTGGGGACTGGGCGGAGCCCTGCAGCGGATGCTCTCCACACTCCGGGACTGAGGTGCTAGCTTAGGTAACCCTAAGCATTTGGAGCAGGGAGAACCTCGTGGCCGAACGACCCGCACGACAGGCACCCAAGGCGCAGGGCGCCAGCGTTCTGCGCACCGAGCGGATCACCCCGCACATGGTCCGCGTGGTGCTCGGCGGCGAGGGCCTCGCCGACTTCGGGCTCTCGGGGTTCACGGACCACTACGTCAAGCTCTGCTTCGCCCCCGAGGGCGCGGACTACGCGCACCCGTTCGACATGGCCCGCATCCGCGAGGAGCAGCCGCGGGAGCTGTGGCCGACCACCCGCACCTATACCGTGCGGTCCTGGGATCCGGTCGCCCGGGAGCTGGCGATCGACTTCGTGGTGCACGGCGACGAGGGCCTCGCCGGGCCCTGGGCGCTGCGGGCGGCCCCTGGTGACCCGGTGACCTTCCTCGGCCCGGGCGGGGGCTACGGCCCGGATCCCTCGGCGGACTGGCACCTCCTGGCGGGTGACGAGAGCGCGCTGCCCGCCATAGCCGCCGCCCTGGAGCAGATGCCGGCAGGGGCGCGCGTGCACGCCTTCGTCGAGGTGGCGGACGCCTCGGAGGAGCAGAAGATCGCGGCGCCCGACGGGGTCGAGGTGACCTGGCTGCACCGCGGGGAACGCCCGGTGGGCGAGGCGCTGGTCGCCGCGGTCACGGAGTTGGAGTTCCCGGCCGGCGAGGTCCAGGCCTTCGTCCACGGCGAGGCGGGCTTCGTGAAGGAGATCCGCCGCCATCTGCGTCTGGACCGCGAGATCCCGCTCCCCCAGCTGTCCATCTCGGGCTACTGGCGGCTCGGCCAGAACGACGACGCCTGGCGCTCGGTCAAGCGCGAGTGGAACGCACAGGTGGAACGCGAGCAGGAGAACGCGGCCTGACACCGGCCCGCCCGGCCCCGTACGCCCCGGCCCCCGGCCGGGGCGTACGCGTTCTGGAGGCGGGCTTCCCGGAGCCGCCGGCACGTCCGCACGTCCGCACGGCCGCACCGCCGGCGCCGCGAGGACCAGGAGCCCGAGCGTGACGGGGAGAGCACCGATCGAGGCGACGACCGGGATCAACCGCCCGCCCAGCTGCGGTCACCCGGACGCGTCGACCACGACCTCTCGCGAACTCCCGTGGGCGTGGAAGGATTTCGCGCATCCACCATTCCGCCGCCGTCCGCCCCGGAGCACTCCGGAGAACCGACGCGCCATCCTGGAGGAAGCCCCGCCGGACGGAGCCGTGAGGGCCCGTCGCGCGAGGGCGGCACGACCGAACCCTGGAAGGGCGCACGTCCATGACCGTCTCCGTGGCGCTGTTCACCTCCGATCTGCGAGTGCACGACAACCCGGTGCTGCGGGCCGCGGTGGACGACGCGGAAGCCGTCGTCCCGCTGTTCGTCCGCGACGAGGGCATCCACCGGACTGGCTTCGACGCCCCGAATCGGCGGGCGTTCCTCGCGGACTGCCTCGCCGACGTCGACGCCGGGCTGCGCCGCCGCGGCGGACGGCTCGTCGTCCGGGAGGGTGCCGTGGTGGCCGCCGCGCGCGACCTGGTCGTGGAGACCGGTGCGCGGAGCCTGCACATCGCCGGCGGGGTGAGCGGATACGCGATGCGCCGCGAGGAACGGCTGCGCAGGGAACTGGCCGCCGTCGGCTGCACCCTGCGGGTCCATGACGCCGTGGTCACGGCGCTCCCCCCGGGCCGGGTCGTCCCGGCGGGACGGGACCACTTCGCCGTGTTCACCCCGTACTTCCGGCGCTGGGAGGCGGAGGGAGTACGCGGAACGCTGGACGCGCCCCGCACGGTGCGGCTGCCGGAAGGGGTACGGTCCGGGCCGTTGCCGGAGCGTACCCGGGTGACCGGGGTCTCCCCCGGACTCGCCCGGGGCGGTGAGTCCACCGGCCGCCGGCTGCTGTCGTCCTGGCTGCGCGGCCCCCTGGCCGACTATGGGACCGGTCAGGACGACCTGGCCGGTGACGCGACCTCCAGACTCTCCCCGTACCTCCACTTCGGCTGCGTCTCGGCGGCCGAGACGGTCGGCCGGGCACGACAGCGGGGCGGGCCGGGCGCCGACGCGTTCGTGCGGCAGCTGGCGTGGCGGGACTTCCATCACCAGGTGCTCGCCGCCCGGCCGGACGCCGCCTGGGAGGACTACCGCACACGGCACGACCACTGGCGGCCCGGCGAGGACGAGGCCGAGGCCTGGCGCGCGGGACGCACCGGCTATCCGCTGGTCGACGCGGCGATGCGGCAACTCGCGTACGAGGGCTGGATGCACAACCGGGGCCGGATGCTCGTGGCCTCCTTCCTCACCAAGACGCTGTACGTGGACTGGCGGGTGGGTGCCCGGCACTTCCTCGATCTGCTGGTCGACGGTGATCTGGCGAACAATCAGCTGAACTGGCAGTGGATGGCGGGTACCGGCACCGACACCCGCCCCAACCGGGTCCTGAACCCGGTGGTCCAGGGCAAGCGGTTCGATCCCCGTGGCACCTATGTGCGCCGCTGGGTACCGGAGCTCGAGGACCTGGCGGACGGCGAGATCCATGAGCCGTGGAAACTGTCCGGCCCGCGACGCTCCGCGCTCGACTACCCGGAACCGCTCGTGGACCTGGCGGAGGCGCGGGCCCGCTTCGAACGCGCCCGCGGCCTGGGCTGACGCCCAGCCTGACGCCCGACCTGATCCCCCGTCCGACACAGGGTCAGCCGAACGGGCCCCGAGTGAGGACTTCGGCCCCGCGCGGACACAGCTGCGTCATGCGGCCGAAACAGCCCGTCCCTAATTTCTGTCACCCGACAGGAAATCGGCGACAGGGGCTCATATGACCGCCACCGCACCCACCGAAGTACGGTCCTCCCCGCCCGGGACCGGCCGGGGCGACTCCGCCGCCCTGGCCGGCTTCGGCTACCGGCAGGAGCTTCACCGGTCCATGGGGCGGTACGCCTCGTTCGCGGCCGGGTTCTCCTTCATCTCCGTCCTCACGACCGTCTTCCAGTTCTTCGCCTTCGGCTTCTCGTTCGGCGGCACGGCCTTCTTCTGGACCTGGCCCGCGGTGCTGATCGGCCAGCTCCTGGTGGCCGCCTGCTTCGCCGAACTCGCCGCGCGCTACCCGCTGTCCGGGGCGATCTACCAGTGGTCGACGCGGCTGAGCACGCCCGCCTTCGGCTGGTTCGCCGGCTGGATCATGGTGATCGGGCAGGTCGTGGTGGTGGCTGCCGCGGCGCTCGCGCTCCAGGTGGTGCTCCCAGCGGTCTGGTCCGGCTTCCAACTGCTGGGCGGCGACCCGGCACCGACCACCGCGACGGGCGCGGGCAATGCGGCGCTGCTCGCGGTGGTGCTGCTGGCCCTCACCACGACGGTGAATCTGCTCGACAACCGGATCATGTCGGCCGTCAACCGGGTCGGTGTCACGGCGGAGATCATCGGCGCCGTCCTCATCGTGGTGCTGCTGTTCACGCACGCCGAGCGCGGCCCCGGGATCACTCTGCACACCGGCGGGCAGGGCGGCACGGTCGGCGCGCTCCTCGTCGGCTCGTTCACGGCCGCGTACGTACTGATCGGGTTCGACAGTGCGGGCGAGATGAGCGAGGAGACCCACAGCCCCCGCCGCACCGCGCCCCGCACGATCCTGCTGGCGCTCGCCTCGGCCGGCGTGCTCGGCGGGCTTCTGGTGCTGGGCGGAGTGCTGGCCGCGCCGAGTCTCGTCGACGGACGACTGGCCACGGAGGGCCTGTCGTACGTGCTGACCAGCAGCCTGGACCCCGGTGTGGGGAAGCTGCTGCTCGCCGATGTGGCGGTCGCCGTCGCCGTGGCCACGCTCGCCATCCAGACCGCCGGATCCCGGATGCTGTTCTCGATGGCCCGGGACGGCGTACTCCCTTGCTCCGTTCGGCTGGCCAAGGTCTCCCCGCGCACCGGGATGCCGGCCGCCCCCGCACTGCTGGTCGGCGCAGGGGCCGCTGCGCTCGGACTGCTCAACCTGGCGTCCCCGGACGCGTTCCTGGCGATCGGTACCACCTGTATCGCGATGCTCTATCTGGCCTACGCCATGGTCACGGGCCCGATGCTGCTGCGCCGCCTGCGCGGCCTGCCACTCGCCGCCGACGCCGACGCCGACGCCGACGGCACGGTCCGCGACGAGGCGGGCGACCCCCTGTTCTCGCTGGGACGGTTCGGACTCCCGGTCAACGCCCTGGCGTTCCTCTACGGGGTCGGCATGACGATCAACCTGGCCTGGCCCCGCGCAGCGGTGTACGACCCGGCGGGCGGCCACTGGTACTTCCAGTGGTTCACGGTGCTGTTCCTGCTGGTCACGGTGGGGATCGGAGCCCTGTACCGGCTCCTGCGCGCACGCCGCGTGGGCGCGGCTGCGGAACCGGTTATGACGGAGATTCAGTAACCGGCTGACTGCCCGAGGATTGCCCCTGAAGGCAGACGAGCCGACTCTAGGATGAGCATGCGCGTCGCCGCCATCACTTGATGCTTGAGCAGAGGAATTGAGGGCGCTATGCCGGTATTGCCGGACTCGGCGAAAGTGAGGGAAACCGGCCTGCCCCCGCGATAAAGCCGCAGGTCGCACAGCCTGCTCCCCGCGCACGCGGGGATGGTCCCAGTGGATCAAGACCACCGAAGGAACGCCCCAGCTGCTCCCCGCGCACGCGGGGATGGTCCCAACACCAAGCACGGTGTCTGGTACGGCATGAACTGCTCCCCGCGCACGCGGGGATGGTCCCGCTGGCGTAGGACACACGGCGGGCACGCTGAACTGCTCCCCGCGCACGCGGGGATGGTCCCATCTCGATCCGGCCCAGGCCGACATTGAGCTGCTGCTCCCCGCGCACGCGGGGATGGTCCCGCGCACAACTCACAGTGCCGTGGAGGCACTTGCTGCTCCCCGCGCACGCGGGGATGGCCCAGGAAGCGAAACCCCGGAGAGCGCTGCGGCAATACCGCTCGGTGCGGCTCTCGCACGTACACGAGGAGGTGGCGCTCCGTACGCTGAGCAGATGAACCCTCTGGGCATCGTGGGCCGGCCGGACCGTGTGGCGGGTGCCGTCGTCGGTTCGGCGGTCGGTGACGCGCTGGGCGCACCGTTCGAGTTCGGGCCCGCCGGTGTGTACACGGCCCGCTTCCCTGAGGGCATCGGCACCATGTGCGGGGGCGGCGGCTGGGATCCCGGCGAGGCCACGGACGACACGCAGATGGCCGTGCTGATCGCGGAGTCCTTGCTGGAACAGGGCGGCCTGGACCTCCCGGACATGTTCGGCCGGTTTCGCCGATGGGCGGCGGGCGACCCGAAGGACATCGGCCTGCAGACCGAGGACGTCCTGACGAGCGACGCCCCCTGGGATCTCGCGGCGGCGCTGCACTTCCAGATCAACGGGCGCGCGGCAGGCAACGGTTCACTGATGCGGGCCGCCGCACCGGCGGTGTACTTCGCGCGGGCGGGGTGCGGGGCGACCATGGACGCCGCCCGCCGGATTGCCGCGCTGACGCACGGCGACCGGGCCGCCTGGGAAGGCACCGCCGTGTTCCACGAGCTGGTCCGGGTGGCGCTGGAGGGCGACGATCCGCTCGCAGCCGTCCCGCGCACACTGGACCTCGTACACGAGGATCACCGCGCACGGTGGGCCAGCGTGCTCTCGCCCGACTGGCACCCGGACCAGGCGACGGAGTTCAACGGTGCGGTGTGGCCGTGCCTGGGTACCGCGCTGTGGGCACTTCGCACGACAGGTACTTACGAGGAAGCCCTGGCAGCGGCGGTCGACGTGGGTGGGGACACGGACACGGTCGCGGCAGTGACCGGTGGTCTGGCAGGAGCGGTCCACGGTTTCGAGGCGATTCCGACGCGCTGGTGCGAGCCCCTGCACGTCCCACTGCCGGGGTACGGAGACCGCGTACTGCGGACGCCTGATCTGCTGACCCTGGCCAGGCGGCTGGACGGCGGCGCAGATGGCGCGATTCCCGCAGATACATATACGCCATAAATCTGCGCATAAGGGCGAGATAAGAGCACAATGGCATGAGCGGGCCGTGTGCATGCAGTCACGCCGGTCAGGCCCGTAGAGACGAAGGAGGCGATCCCATGTCAAACGTCTCGCACCCCACCCGTGACATGCGCACTCACCCCGATATCACCGAAATGCGCGAACGTTACGCGCACATGTTCGGCGGCCGTGATGTGGTTCTGGTGGACGCGCCGGTGTTCCTCATCGGCCTCTACTGCGCCATCTCGCCCTGGGTGCTCCACTTCACGGCGACTCAGCCCGCACTCATGACGCACAACCTGATCATGGGTATCGCCATCGCCGTGCTGGGCCTCGGGTTCACCGTCATGCCGGAGCGGATGTACGGCTTGAGCTGGGCCATCTGCGCCATGGGCGCCTGGGTGATCGCCTCGACGTGGGTCGTCGGCAGCAGCCCGGACCTCGGCGTCACCCTCAACAACGTCATCATCGGCGCGCTGACCATTCTGCTCGGCCTGGTCTGCGTAGGTGCCGCGATGAAGAGCGGTCGGCGCGGCCGGCGCTCGACCTGAGGAAGGAAACCCCGGCCGGTCCGCACCCAGCGGACCGGCCGGAACCGTGCCCGGGCCGGGCCCGGCGGGGATGAATCGAGGCCCGGCGCCCCGGGCCGGGCTACGAACCGCCCGCCCCGCCCCGGGTCTCCCGGTGCGCTCCCACGATCCGCAGGGCCGCGTCCGCCGTGGCCGCCGCGAAGGCGTCGACCGCGCGCCCCGGATCCGACCGGTGGACCAGGATCACCCCCTCGATCAGCCCGAACACCAGATCCGTACGGAGTTCCGCCTCGTCCTGGCTGAGGGCCCCGCCCGCCTCCGTGGCCACCAGCAACTGCCCGTACGCCTGCTTCAGTCCGGCCCTCACGCGGTGGAAGTCCGCGAACCGCTCGGCCCGCACCTCGGGCAGCACATACAGCGCCCCGAGGTTGTACGCGCCGCCGCACAGCAGCTCCACGTCCGAGCGGCACAGCTCCCACAGCCGGTCCTCGGCGCTCCGCTCCTCGTCCGCCAGCAGCCGCCTCGCCAACTCCAGCGACGGGGCGACCGTGGACTCCAGGAGCTCGGCGAGGAGGTCCTCCTTGCCCGCCACGTAGTGGTACATCGTCGCCTGCCGCATGCCCGCCCGGTCGGCGACGGCCCGGGTCGTGGTGGCGGCGTACCCGCGCGTGGTGAAGAGCTCGGCGGCCGCGGTGAGCAGTTCGTCGCGCGCGGCCAGCCCGCTGTCCGGCCGCCGCTGAGCCCGCGGGCGGCCGACCTTTCTTCCGGTACTGGACATGGGCCGATCGTCGCACATCCGCACGGGTCGCGATCTTGGTGAGGACCCGGTAACTCCCGCGCAACGGACGGGCAACGCCCGCGACTTACCGCCGCCCTAATTTCTGTCGTGCGACAGAAACAGGCCGCGGTAACCGCGTCAGAACCCCCCGTACAGCCGGAGGTCCAGCCATGCCGACAGCGACGACACACGGGGCCCGGGATCACGCCCGCGCCCAGCACGGCACCCGTACCGAGTCCATGCCGGTGGTACCCGCGAGCGACTGGTCCGAGCCCCTTCCCGGCGCCCCGGTCTGGGCCGAGACCGTGGCAGGCGGCAACTACACCCATCGCGTCCTGGCCCGCGGCACCGAACTGCGGCTCACGGACCTCGCGGGCGACGCCTGCGCCCATCTGCTCCTGTACGCCGACGGGCGGCCGTGGGAGCGGCTCAACACCGCGGACACGGTGAAGGTCCAGTGGAACGCCTACCTCGGCACGGGCCGGCTGCTCCTCTCCGACCAGGGCCGGGTCCTCGCCTCGGTGATCGCGGACACCTCGGGGCGCCACGACGCGCTCTGCGGCACCTCGTCCCTCGCGCGCAACACCGCTCGCTACGGCGACGGCACCCCTCAGTCCGCCTCCCCCGCGGGCCGGGAACTGCTGAAGCTGGCCGCGGCGAAGAACGGTCTGGGGCCCCGCGATCTGCCGCCGTCGCTCTCCTTCTTCCAGGGGGTGGAGGTCCGGGAGGACGGCGCCCTGGACTTCACCGGCCCGGCCGGGGCGGGCGCCGCGGTGACCCTGCGCGCCGAGCAGGACCTGACCGTACTGATCGCCAACGTCCCGCACCCGCTGGACCCGCGCCCCGCCTACGTCTCCACCCCGCTCCAGGTGCTGGCCTGGCGGGGCAGGGCGACGGGTCCGGGCGATCCGCTCTGGGACGCCACCCCGGAGGGCCGCCGGGCCTTCCTCAACACCGTCGACTTCCTCACCTCCAGGGGGCTCGCATGACCTCGACCGGCACCACCGCCGCCACCGGTACCGGCCTCACCGCGGCCACCGCTCCGGGCCGCACCACGACCGTCGTTCCGGCCCGCGCCGCCTGGTCCGCCGTCGTGCGGGCCGGCGAACAGCTCTCGCTCACGGATCTGCACGGCAACCAGGCCGTCGACTTCCTGGTGTACGACGCCCATGACACAGCCGTCCGCTACAGCGCCCCGGACACCCTCCAGGCGCAGGGCGGCATCTTCCTCACCACCGGCAGTGTGCTGATGTCGAACGAGCACACGCCGTTGATGACCGTCACCGAGGACACCTGTGGCCGCCACGACACCGTCGGCGGCGCCTGCTCCAAGGAGTCCAACACCCTTCGCTACGGGCACCACACGTGGTCGCAGCACGCCTGCGTCGACAACTTCCTCGCCGAGGGCGCGAGGTACGGGCTCGGGAAGCGCGATCTGGTCTCCAACATCAACTGGTACATGAACGTCCCGGTCGAGGAGGACGGCACGCTCGGCATCGTCGACGGCATCTCCGCCCCCGGTCTGCGGGTGACGCTGCGCGCCGAGACGGACGTCCTGGTGCTGGTCTCCAACTGCCCCCAGATCAACAATCCCTGCAACGGCTTCGATCCCACCGCGATCGAGGCCACCCTCACCGCGGCCACCGTCAGCGGGGCCCGCGCATGAGCCGTTTCGACACCCTGCTGGTCGCCAACCGGGGCGAGATAGCCGTACGCATCATCCGCACCGCCCGCCGCCTCGGCATCCGTACGGTCGCGGTCTTCTCCGACGCCGACCGCTCCGCACCCCATGTCCGTCTCGCCGACGAGGCGGTACGGCTGGGCCCCGCGCCGGCCAAGGAGTCCTACCTCGACGCCGACCTGGTCCTGGCGGCGGCCAAGGACACCGGAGCGGGCGCCGTCCACCCCGGCTACGGCTTCCTCTCCGAGGACGCCGGTTTCGCCCGCCGCTGCGAGGACGCCGGGATCGTCTTCGTCGGTCCGACCGCCGAGCAACTGGAACTCTTCGGCACCAAGCACACCGCACGCGCGGCGGCCGAGGCGGCCGGCGTGCCGCTCGCCCCCGGCACCGGACTCCTCGCCGACCTGCCGTCGGCGCTGGACGCCGCCGGGCGCATCGGCTATCCGGTGATGCTCAAGGCCACCGGCGGCGGTGGCGGGATCGGCATGTCGGCCTGCCGGTCGGCACAGGACCTCACCGACGCCTGGGAGCGGGTGCAGCGGGTCGCCGCCGCCTCGTTCTCCTCGGCCGGTGTCTTCCTGGAACGCCTCGTCGAGGACGCCCGCCATGTCGAGGTCCAGGTCTTCGGCGACGGGCACGGCCGGGTGGTGACCCTCGGCGACCGCGACTGCTCCCTCCAGCGCCGCAACCAGAAGGTTCTGGAGGAGGCCCCCGCGCCCGCACTGCCCGCGCACATCCGCGCGCAACTCTCCCGGTCCGCAAGCGAGTTGTGCGCAGCGGTCGGGTACCGCTCCGCGGGCACCGTCGAGTTCGTGTACGACGCGGCGCGCGCCGAGGCGTACTTCCTGGAGGTCAACACCCGCCTCCAGGTCGAGCATCCCGTGACCGAGGAGACCCACGGCGTCGACCTCGTCGAGTGGATGCTGCGGCTCGCCCAGGGCGACACGGACGTCGTACGCGAGCCGGAAGCGCCGCGCGGCCATGCCGTCGAGGCGCGGGTGTACGCCGAGGACCCGACCCGCGACCACCGCCCCGGTGCGGGCCTGCTGACCCGGGTCGCCTTCCCCGAGAGCCCCGGCGTGCGCGTGGACACCTGGATCGAGACGGGTACGGAGGTGACGACCGCGTACGACCCGATGCTGGCCAAGGTCATCGCGTACGGCAGCGACCGCGCCGAGGCCCTGGCACGGCTGGACGCCGCGCTCGCCGCCACCCGGATCGACGGCATCGAGACCAACCTCGGCCTGGTACGGGCGGCCCTGGCCGACGACCGGGTGCTCGGAGCCACGCACTCCACCGCCACCCTCGCCACGATCACCGACCCGACCCCACGTATCGAGGTGGTCTCCGGCGGCACCCTCACCACCGTGCAGGACTGGCCGGGCCGCACGGGCCACTGGCAGGTCGGCGTACCCCCGTCGGGTCCGATGGACGACCTGTCGTTCCGGCTCGGCAACACGGCCCTCGGCAACGACGCGGGCGCCCCCGGCCTGGAGTGCACGCTCCAGGGGCCGACCCTGCGCTTCTCCCACCCGACGACCGTCTGCGTGACCGGTGCGCCCGCCCCCGTCACCCTGGACGGCCGGGCCGTCGCCCAGTGGGAGCCGTTCACGGTCCCGGCGGACGGCACCCTCACGATCGGCGCGCCCACCGGTCCCGGGCTGCGCACCTACGTCCTGTTGTCCGGTGGCGGACTGGACGTGCCGGAGTTCCTGGGCAGTGCGGCCACCTTCACCCTCGGCGGGTTCGGCGGCCACGGCGGCCGGGCCCTGCGCACCGGCGATGTGCTCCACGGCGGCGCGGCGGACACCCCGGCCGCCCCGGTACCCGAGGCGGACCGCCCCCGTTTCGATTCCGTCTGGCAGCTGGACGCGGCCGAAGGCCCGCACGCCGCACCGGAGTTCTTCACCGAGCAGGACATCCATGACTTCTACGCGGCCGACTGGAAGGTCCACTTCAACTCCGCCCGCACCGGCGTGCGGCTGGTCGGTCCGAAGCCGCGCTGGGCCCGCGCGGACGGCGGCGAGGCCGGCCTGCACCCCTCCAACATCCATGACACGCCGTACTCGGTGGGCGCGGTCGACTACACCGGCGACATGCCGGTCCTGCTGGGCCCGGACGGCCCGTCCCTCGGCGGCTTCGTCTGCCCGGCGACGGTGGTGACCGGCGAGCGCTGGAAGCTGGGTCAGCTACGGCCCGGCGACACGGTCCGCTTCAGGCCGGTGACAGTGACGGGCGAGCCCCGCGCCGACCTCGTCGACGGAGGCATCCTCCTGCGCGATGCCACCCGCACCTACCGGCGCAGCGGCGACGACAACGTGCTGGTCGAATACGGGCCGATGCAGCTGGACCTGGCTCTGCGGATGCGGGTGCACGCGCTGATGGAGGCGCTGGAGGCGGAGGCCGTCCCCGGCATCACCGGTCTGACGCCGGGCATCCGCTCGCTCCAGATCCAGCTGGACCCCAGCGTCCTTCCCCAGCAGCGCCTGGTGGAACTGCTGTGCCGCATCGAGGCGGAGCTCCCGCCCACCGATGCCCTGGTCGTCCCGTCCCGCACCGTGCACCTCCCGCTGTCCTGGGACGATCCTGCGACCCGTGAGGCCATCGCCCGCTACATGGCGGGGGTACGGGACGACGCTCCCTGGTGTCCGTGGAACATCGAGTTCATCCGCCGGGTCAACGGCCTGGACTCGGTCGACGACGTGTACCGCACGGTGTTCGACGCCGAGTACCTGGTGCTGGGACTGGGCGACGTGTATCTGGGCGCCCCGGTCGCCACACCGCTGGACCCCCGCCACCGCCTGGTCACCACCAAGTACAACCCGGCCCGCACCTGGACCGCGGAGAACTCGGTCGGCATCGGGGGCGCCTACCTCTGCATCTACGGAATGGAGGGGCCGGGCGGCTACCAGTTCGTCGGCCGCACCACACAGGTCTGGTCGGGCTGGCAGCAGCGCGGCGCCTTCGAGCCGGGTTCGCCGTGGCTGCTGCGGTTCTTCGACCGCATCAAGTGGTACCCGGTCGAGGCGGACGAACTCCTGGAGCTGCGCGCGGACATCACGTCCGGCCGGTTCGTACCGCGCATCGAGGAGGGCGAGTTCTCCCTGGCACGGTACGAGGAGTTCCTAGCCGAGAACGTCGACTCCATCGCCGCGTTCCGCACCCGCCAGGGTGCCGCCTTCGCCGCCGAACGCCATGCGTGGGAGGAGGCGGGCGAGTTCGCCCGCGCGGACGCGGTGGCGGCCCCGGCACCCCCGGCCGACGAAGTGCCGGTGCCGCCGGGCGGCCGCCTCGTGGAGGCGGAGTTCGCCGCGTCCGTCTGGCAGCTCAACGTCTCGGTGGGCGACACGGTGTCAGCGGGTCAGCCGCTGCTGGCCCTGGAGGCGATGAAGATGGAGTCCCGTGTCCACGCTCCCGCCGCCGGCATCGTCACGGCGGTTCTCACCCGGCCCGGTGCGCAGGTGGAGCCGGGTACGGCGCTGCTGGTCCTGGCCCCGCCCCACACGAACTGAGGAGCACTCATGCCGACCCCGGACCCGTCCCCCGTCGTCGCCCGCGTCCGTGCCGCCTACGCCCGGATCGAGGCGGTGGACCGCCCCGAGATCTGGATCGATCTGCGCCCTGGGCCGGACGTGGAGGCCGAGGCCCGCAGGATCGAGTCCCGCATCGCCGAGGGCGCATACCTCCCCCTCGCGGGCCGGCTGCTGGCGGTCAAGGGCAACATCGACGTGGTCGGCCTCCCGACCACCGCCGGCTGCCCCTCGTACGCGTACGAGCCGGACGCCGACGCACCGGCGGTGGCCCGTCTCCGCGCCGCGGGCGCGTTGGTGATCGGTACGACCAACCTGGACCAGTTCGCCACGGGTCTGGTCGGTACGCGTTCGCCGTACGGCGCCGTCCGCAACGCGTTCGATCCGGAGCGGGTCAGCGGCGGTTCCAGCTCCGGATCGGCGGTCGCCGTCGCCCTGGGCATCGCGGACCTCGCGCTGGGCACGGACACCGCGGGTTCCGGCCGGGTCCCCGCCGCGTTCAACGGCATCGTCGGGATCAAGCCGACCCGCGGCCTCGTGCCGACGGACGGTGTGGTCCCCGCCTGCGCGAGCCTGGACTGTGTCACCGTCTTCGCCCGTACGCTCCCCGAAGCCGAACAGGCGATGGCCCTGATGGTCACCGCCGCTCCGCGACCCGACCGCTCCCGTGTCCCCGGTCCCTGGCGGATCGCGGTCCCGCCCACCGAACTGCTCGGCGCACTCGATCCCGGCTGGGCGGCGGCGTACGAGTCGGCGGCCGGGCGTCTGCGTGCGGCGGGCGCGGTGCTCCGGACCATCGATCCGGCCCCGTTCATCGAGGCCGCCGCGATGCTGTACGACGGTGCGTTCGTCGCCGAGCGCTACACCGCGGTCGGGGCGTTCATCGACGGCGCCGCCACCGCGTCCGGTCTCGACCCCACGGTCGCCCGCATCATCACGGCGGCCCGTGACATTCCGGCCCACCGGCTCTTCGCCGACCAGGCAACCCTCTCCGAGCTCCGCGCCGCCGCGACAGCGGCGCTCGGCGACGCGGACGCCCTCCTGCTGCCCACCGCACCGGGCCACCCCACGCTCGCCGAGGTCGCGGCCGACCCGGTGGGGGCCAATGCCCGCCTCGGCCGGTTCACCAACTCCACCAACCTGTTCGACCTGTGCGCGGTGGCGGCCCCCGCGGGCGAGGTGGACGGCCTGCCGTTCGGCGTGATGCTGATCGGCCCGGCGCACACCGACGAGCGCCTCGCCCGGATCGCCGCCCTGCTGACCCCGCCCGCCCGCATCGCCGTGGTGGGCGCCCACCTCACCGGCGAGCCCCTGAACCCCCAGCTCCGGGCCCTGGGCGCCCGCCTGATCCGGACCACGGCCACCGCCCCCGTCTATCGCCTGCACGCCCTGCGCACGGACCCGCCCAAGCCGGGCCTGGAACGGATCGGGGAGGGTGGGGCCGCGATCGAGGCGGAGGTGTGGGAGCTGCCCGCCGAGGGGCTCGGGCAGCTCGTCGCCGCGCTCCCCGCACCGATGGCCCTGGGCCGGGTCGAACTCGGGGACGGGGAATCGGTGCCCGGCTTCCTCTGCGAGCCGTATGCGCTCGAAGGCGCGAAGGACATCACGGTGCACGGAGGTTGGCGCGCGTACCTCGGTCATTGACCCCGGGGGCAGTCGGCTCGGCGGCCCCGCACCCGTTCTGCAGGGCGCAGGTGCCTCGACCGATGTGGTCCCCCGTGGCCGGATCGGCATCCGCTCGTGTGGGTGCCCAGGGCGTGCCCTAGCAGTGGCCGGGCAGCGACCGGATCCGTGGCCTGCGGCCGGAGGTGCGCCGGGCGTGCCCCGGCCGGCCGGCCTCCGGCCGGATGCGCCCGTCGCCGCGGGTCTCCCCGGGGCGCCTGCCCCGCGATCCCTCAGCCCACAGAGCTGTAGGCGACGACGCCACGCAGCACCGCGTCCACGGCCTTGTGCGCACTGCGCGCCACGGAACTCCCGTCCCGGGGCGCCGCGGCCGCGATCTGGCCCAGCACGTCGATCACCTGCTTGCACCACCGCACGAAGTCCCCCGCGGGCATGTCCGCCTCGCTCAGCACCTCGTCCAGCGTCCGGCCGGACGCCCACATGTAGACCGCCCAGGCAAACCCCAGGTCGGGTTCGCGCTGACCGACCCCCTCCGTCTGGTTGATCTTGAAGTCCTCCTCCAGGGCGTCGAGCCGGCCCCAGATCCGGACCATCTCGCCCAGCGCGGTCTTCGCGGGCCCCGACGGCACCTTCGGTGCCACCGCGTCGTCGGCCTGCCGCGCCTCGTACACCAACGCCGAGACGCACGCCGCGAGTTCGGCCGGGTTCAGCCCCTCCCAGACCCCGGCCCGCAGGCATTCGCTCGCCAGCAGGTCCAGCTCGCCGTAGAGCCGCGCGAGCCGCCGCCCGTGCTCGGTGACCTCGTTGCTGCGGAGGTAGTCGAGTTCGGTGAGCAGGGCGACGATCCGGTCGAAGGTGCGGGCGATCGTGTTCGTCCGGCCCTCGATCCGGCGTTCCAGTTGCCTGGTGTCGCGCTGCAGCCGGTGGTACCGCTCGGCCCACCGGGCATGGTCCTCGCGCTCGTCGCAGCCGTGGCAGGGGTGCGCGCGCAACTCCGCCCGGTAGCGGGCGATCTCCCGGTCGTCGGCCGCCGGGGAACGGTTCTTGCGGTGCCGCTCGGGCACTATGTGCCCCGCCTTGGTCCGCAGCGCGGAGGCCAGATCGCGACGGGACTGCGGGGAGCGCGGGTTGAACGACTTCGGCACCCGCATCCGGTCCAGCGCCTCCACCGGAATCGGGAAGTCGATCGCGGCGAGCCGCTTGACCTGTCGCTCGGCGGTCAGCACCAACGGCCTCGGCCCGTCGTGGTATTCGAGTCCGCGGTGTCCGTGTCCGTTGGTCCGTCCGGCCGGCAGCCCCGGGTCGAGGACGAGTGCGAGTCCGGCGAACTTGCCGGTGGGGACATGGATGACATCGCCCGGCTTGAGCTTCTCCAGGGACGCCGCGGCCGCGGCCCGCCGCTGCGACGCGCCCTGCTTGGCGAGTTCGGTCTCCCGGTCCTTGAGTTCGCGGCGCAGTCGCGCGTACTCCTCGAAGTCGCCGAGGTGGCAGGTCATGCCCTCGCGGTAGCCCTCCAGCCCTTCCTCGTTCCGCTGGACCTGCCGGGAGATCCCGACCACCGACCGGTCGGCCTGGAACTGCGCGAAGGAGGTCTCCAGCAGTTCCCGCGAGCGGTGCCGCCCGAACTGCTGCACGAGGTTGACGGCCATGTTGTACGAGGGCCGGAAGCTGGACCGCAGCGGATAGGTGCGGGTGCCCGCGAGTCCGGCCAGCGCGCCCGGGTCCATGCCGCGCTGCCACAGCACCACCGCGTGGCCTTCCACGTCGATCCCGCGCCGCCCGGCCCGCCCGGTCAGCTGGGTGTACTCGCCGGGGGTGATGTCGGCGTGCTGTTCGCCGTTCCACTTGACGAGCTTCTCCAACACGACCGAGCGCGCGGGCATGTTGATGCCGAGGGCGAGGGTCTCGGTCGCGAAGACGGCCTTAACGAGCCCTCGTACGAAGAGTTCCTCGACGACCTCCTTGAACGTGGGCAGCATGCCGGCGTGGTGCGCGGCGATGCCCCGTTCCAGTCCCTCGAGCCACTCGTAGTAGCCCAGGACATGGAGGTCCTCGCTCGGGATCGACGCGGTGCGCTCCTCGACGATCTCGCGGACCAGGCGGCGCTTCTCCTCGTCGTTGAGCCGGAGTCCGGCGTGCAGGCACTGCTGCACGGCGGCCTCGCAGCCGGCCCGGCTGAAGATGAACGTGATGGCGGGGAGCAGCCCCTCGGCGTCCAGCCGGTCGATGACCTCGGGCCTGGCCGGGGTCCAGATCCGGCTGCGCTGGCGCCGCTCCCGCTCCCGGTCCGCCTCGCGGATCATCTTGCCGCGGCGGCGGTCTCGCGGGTTGTACGCGCGCTGGTTCTCCAGCCGGACGAGCCTGACGAGGTCGGGGTTGACCTCGCGGCGTCCGGCACCGCGGCCGCCGTGGTCCGTCTCCTCCTCGAAGAGGTCGTACATCCGGCGGCCCACCAGCACGTGCTGCCAGAGCGGCACCGGGCGGTGCTCGGAGACGATGACCTCGGTGTCGCCGCGGACGGTGTCCAGCCAGTCACCGAACTCCTCGGCATTGGACACGGTCGCCGACAGCGACACGAGGGTCACCGAGTCCGGGAGATGGATGATCACTTCCTCCCAGACGGCACCGCGGAAGCGGTCGGAGAGGTAATGCACCTCGTCCATCACCACATAGCCGAGACCCCGCAGCGCCTGCGAGCCCGCGTACAGCATGTTCCGCAGGACCTCGGTGGTCATGACGACCACCGGGGCATCGCCGTTGACGCTGTTGTCACCGGTGAGCAGGCCGACCTTCTCGGGGCCGTAGCGCTTGACCAGGTCGGTGAACTTCTGGTTGGACAGGGCCTTGATGGGGGTGGTGTAGAAACACTTGCGGCCCTGTTGAAGGGCGAGGTGGACGGCGAACTCGCCGACGATCGTCTTGCCCGATCCGGTCGGGGCGGCGACCAGCACGCCCTTGCCGGCCTCCAGTGCCTCACAGGCCTCGATCTGGTAGGGGTCCAGATCGAAGTCGTACATCGCGCGGAAGGGCGCGAGCGCGGTGGCCAGCTCGGCGGCACGGATCCGAGAAGCCTGGTATCGCTCAGCTGGTGAGAGGTCCTCTGTCATCTTGCTTACGAGCGTACCCGCCGCCTCGGACAGTGACGCGATCTTTAAATGGCACCCTCGGAACCCGGCACCAGCACCCTCGCCGCACCCGGCACACAGGTCGCCGTGAGCGGCAGCGCCCCCAACGGCTCGCCGTCCGCGTACGCGGTGACACCCGCTGCGGCCAGCTCGATCGAGGAGACCCGGTGCACGGTGACCGCGGGGTGGTCGAGGTGCGTTCCCCGGTAGACGCGGGGAAAGACCTTCAGCAGGGTGGTGCGGCTGCAGTTCCCGACGACGGTCACGTCGAAGAGCCCGTCGTCCATGACGGCGTCCGCGCAGATCCGCATGCCCCCGCCGTACGACGATCCGTTGCCCACCGCGATGAGGGTCGCCTCGATCTCCCGGACCGCTCCGCCGTCCAGCCTGACGCGGTACGGGATCGGCCGGAAGGCGGCGAGTTCGACGAGGATCGCGAGGTCGTACTTGAACCGTCCGCCGACCCACCGCATCCGGTTCCCGCGGTCGTTGACCCGGGAGTCGAAGCCGGAGGCGAGCACCGAGCCGAACCAGCGCTCACCGACCTGTCCCAGGTCTATCTCGCGGACGGTGCCGCCCTTGAGGGCTTCGGCCGCGAGCCGCCCCGCGGCGGCCGGATCGCGTATCGGCATCCCGAGCGCACGGGCGAAGTCGTTCCCGGTGCCCACGGCGACGACCCCGAGCGGGGTCGTCGTTCCGGCCACGGCCTGCAGGGCGAGGGACATCATCCCGTCCCCGCCCACCGCTATCAGCGCACCGGTCCCGCCCGCGACGGCTTCACGGGCCCGCCGCAGGGCGTCGTCGGCGTCCGTACCGAGCACCGTGCGGACGGAGAATCCGGCGTCCCGCAACGCCGAAGCGGCCGGCTGCGCGTCCTGCGCGCCCCGGCCGCGTCCGGCGGTGGGATTGACGAAGAGGGTGATCTCGCTGGTCACCCGGGGACCCTACCGGTCAGGTGATGTCGTCGTAACCGTCGGCCCGGTCACGGTCCGAGCCCGCCTGCGCGGGCAGCGACCGGCTGGACGCGACCGGTTCGATCTCACCGATGTCCTCCGGGGTGAGGTCCAGGTCCGATGCCTCGTCGTCGGAGGGACCGGCCGCCGCGAGCTGTGCCTTGCGACGGTCGTTGAGGAGGGAGATCGCCGTGGCGATGAAGTAGAGCACCCAGATCGGTCCGGCGAGCGCCAGCATGGTCAGCGGGTCGGTACTGGGGGTGGCAAGCGCGGCGAAGACCGTGATGCCCATGATCATTCCGCGCCACCAGCCGAGCATCCGTCGACCGGTGATGACCCCACCGAAGTTCAGCATGACGAGCAGCAGGGGCAGCTCGAAGGAGAGCCCGAAGACCACCACCATGCGCGTGATCAGGTCCAGCAGGTCGTCCAGCGGCAGCTGGTTGTCGAGCCCGCCCGGCGAGAAGTCCAGGAGCACCCGGGCCATCGTGGGCAGAGTCTTGTACGCGAAGAATCCGCCGGCGAGGAAGAGCGGGAATCCCGCGCCCACGAAGGCGAGCGAGTACCTCTTCTCGTGCTTGTGCAGCCCCGGGGCGACGAAGGCCCACAGCTGGTAGAGCCAGATCGGCGAGGCCAGGACGACACCCGCCATCAGGGAGACCTTGAGGGCCAGGGTGAACGGGGTGAGCAGACCGTTCAGGACGATACGCGCGCAGGTACCGTCCTCCTTCTTGGCGAGTTCGGCGAAGCTGTACTCGCAACCGACCGACTTCAGTACCGGGTCGGTGAAGAACTCGATGATCCCCTTGTAGAAGAAGGCGGCCACGATCGTGACGACGACGATCGCGAGCAGCGCCTTCGCCAGCCGGTTACGCAACTCACGCAGGTGCTCCACCAGGGGCATACGGCCCTCTGGATCGGTCTCCTGTTTGCGGGCAGACTTGAGCAACCCACGTCCTCATCTCGTGCAGCAGGCCGTCACCGTGCGCGGCGCCTGCGTCGGCCCGGTGGTCAGCGCTTGGTCGAGTCGGTCGGCTCCGCGACCGGACGCGAGCTGGTCACGTCACCGGGCGCCGCCTTGATGGTGCGCGGGGCGGCCTGGTCCTGGGCGGCGTCGTTGGCCGGCTCGGCCGGGGTGGCCGACGGGTTGCCCTCGGACTTCATGGCCTTGGCCTCGCTCTTGAGGATGCGGGCCGACTTGCCCAGCGAGCGAGCCATGTCGGGAAGCTTCTTCGCGCCGAACAGCAGGACGATGACGACGAGGATCAGGATGATCTCGGGAGCGCCGAGCCTTCCGAACATATGCGTGTACCTTCTCACCGAGGCAGCAGGGGTGGGGCGGATCGAACGCCGGACAGATGTCCGATCGTCGTACTGCCTGCGATCGTATCCCGCAGGAGTAAACGCAGGGCAATACCCATGCATCCTTGCGATTACGGCCCATGCCTCGCTCTCAGGGCCGCTTCAGCAGGGTACCCCGCGACGCTGAGAAACTGGAGGGCGCAACCTTCACTCGCCGGTTCCCCCTGTTCACCATGGGTCACACGATCGTGTGGACGGCAGAGCCGGGCGGCATCCTGTGGGCCGTACCGGGCCCTCCTCGCGGCAGCGCTCCCTCTCGCCCACGCTCCGCAGTGGCCCCTGATACCCCCTGATTCACAGGAGATCCCTAACGCAGGGCCTCACCGGTGGCGGCAAGATCCGTCGCGGCCCGTTCGAGGTCCTCCGCCGCCCGGTTGATGCGCTGGGCGGTCCGCGCCACCTGGTGCCCCAGACGCCGGGCCTCGATGAAGACCTTGACGGCCAGCACGCCGAGGACGGCGATCCCGAGAAACCCCAGGGCGACGGCGAGCATGGGCCAGAACATGTGCAGAGCCTCCATGTGTCCAGGTGTCCGAAGGCCTAAAGGCCGGCGTGGAGGCGCAGTGTCCGCACCCCGCCGCCGGTGAGGAGCTCGACTATCCGTTCCCCGGCGGGCTTGCGGACCGCCGCTCCGCACTCCGGGCAGGTGAAGGAGTAGAACGTCGTCCGACGGCTGGCGCCCACGGCGAGGCGGATGGCGCTCGCCGCCAGTTCGAACCTGCTGCCGCAGTCCGGACAGCCGGCCTTGAAGCGTACGGCCTCGGGGACGACCACGGTCGGAACACCCGACACCACAGACATATCGCTCATATCTCCCTCAGGGCTCCGCTCACGCCGGATCATCGTAGGCGGCGAGCGCCGCACGGGCCGCCTGCTGTGCGCTCTGCGCCAGTTCCGGCGGCGAGACGATGCGTCCTTCCCCGCCCAGCCGCAGCGCGAGCCTGCGCAGCGACGCCGGGTCGGGGGTACGCAGAGTGATCCGCAGCCCGCCGTCGGGCAGCTCCTGTGCACTGTCGTGCGGGTAGTACTCGGCGACCCACCGGCCGCCGGGTCCCACCTCCACCACGACCGCCGGGTCCTCGGCCGCGGGCTGGACGAGACCTGCGGACAGATCACGCAGTTCGAGCTCGGGCGGCGCGGCCGGTTCGTCGAGCAGCCGGATCTCGGCGACCCGGTCGAGCCGGAACGTGCGCCGGTCCTCGGTGGATCTGCACCACGCCTCCATGTAGGTGTGGCCCACGGCGAACAGCCGGATCGGGTCGACCTCGCGCTCGGTGAGTTCGTCGCGCGCGGGCGAGTAGTAGCGCAGCCAGAGCCGGCGCCGCTCGGAGATCGCCCGGTCGACATCGGCGAAGACACCGCCCTCGGACTCGAAGATGACCGAGAGCCGCGAGCTCGCCGCCGCCGCCTCACCGGCGGCCGTCTCCAGCTTCGCGGTGGCCCGCAGCAGCGCCTGCCGGTCGCTCTCGCGCAGCCCGGGCAGGGTGGCCACGGCGCGGGCGGCGACCAGGAGCGCCGTCGCCTCGTCGGCCGCGAGCCGCAGCGGCTCCGCGACATCGTCCGGGTTGTGCCACCAGATCCGGTCCCCGTCGGTGTCGATGTCCAGCAGATCCCCGCCGCGGAAGCTGGTACCGCACATGGGCAGCACGTCCAGGTCCGAGATCAGTTCGTCCGCGGTGATCCCGAAGGCGCGGGCGACGTCCTGGACATGGGCGCCGGGCCGCTCACGCAGGTACGTCACCAGGGAGAGCATCCGGCGGGTCTGGTCGATGGCGTTCGTGGCCATGAATACGGTCCCCCTCAGTCCTTGGCCACGGCGCGCAGCCGGTCCACCACGTCGGCCCGCAGGTCGGCGGGCTCCGTCACGACGACGTCCGGACCGAACTCCACGAGCCAGGCGTCCAGACCGTGTCCGTACGGAATCTCCAACTCGTCCCACCCGTCGCCGAGTTCCCGTACGGAGACGGCGCGTGAGCGCAGCGGGTATCCGGCACCGGCGCGCAGCCTGATCCGCGCGGTCCTGGTCGCCGTCTCCCCCGCCCAGCTCTCGACGGTCTCGCGGACGGTCACGACATCGGGGACCTCGGCGGTGAAGGCGCCGGCGCGGGAGCGGACCCGGCCGGTGATCCTGGAGAGCCGGAACACCCGCTCCGCACGGCGGTCCCGGTCCCAGCCGGCCAGATACCAGTGGCCGCGCCAGCACTCCAGCGTCCAGGGCTCGACCTGGCGCTGCTCGGGCCGGGCGGCCGTGGCCTTGCGGTAGTCGAAGGTCACCGGACGGCGGTCCCGGCAGGCCAGCATCAGGGGTTCGAACGCGGCCTCGTGGACGGGGATACGGGGTTCGAGGGCGCTGTGGACCTCATAGGCGTCCTCCGCCTCCGGCATGCCGGCGGCCCGCAGCTTCTGCAGCGCGCCGCTGGCGGCGCCTGCCAGCCGTGCCTGCTGCCAGACCTTGGCGGCGAGGCCGAGCGCGGCGGCCTCCTCGGCGTCGAGCGTGATCGGGGGCAGCCGGTTGCTGTCCCGGCGGGCGAGATATCCCGCGTCGCCGTCCAGGGTTTCCACGGTGTCGATGACCAGACCGAGTTCGCGCAGGTCTTCCTTGTCGCGCTCGAACATCCGGTTGAAGGCGTCGTCGGAGCCGGCTTCGAGATAGGCCTCGATGGAACCGCGCAGCTCGCGCTTGCTCAGCGGGCGCCGGGTCCCCAGCAGACACAGAGCCAGGTTCATCAGCCGCTCGGCCTTGGCAATCGCCATCGACGCCCTTTCTGTCGTGCTCTACGACCGTCGACCGTACCGCTCCGCGGTGTCCGGACAAAAGCGAGGGCCCGCGCCTTGCGGCACGGGCCCTCGTGTCCCACGAGCGCGGATCAGGCAGCGACCAGGTCGCAGACGAAGATCAGCGTCTCGCCGGGGGCGATCCGGCCGCCACCGGCGCCGCGGTCGCCGTACGCGAGGTGTGCGGGGATGGTCAGCTGACGACGGCCGCCGACCTTCATGCCCTGCACGCCCTTGTCCCAGCCGGAAATGACCTGACCGGCACCGAGCTGGAACTGCAGCGGGGCGCCGCGGTTCCAGGAGGCGTCGAACTCCTCACCGGTGGAGAAGGCCACGCCCACGTAGTGGACGGAGACGGTGGCGCCCGCCTCGGCCACGGGACCGTCGCCTTCCCAGATGTCCTTGATCTCCAGGTCGGCCGGCGGCTCGCCACCCGGGAAGTCGATCTCGGGCTTCTCGATGCTCACTGACTTGCTCCTCATGATGATGAACTGGGCAACCGGGACAGTCTTACATCTTGGCCAGCAGGTCCACGGCGAAGACCAGCGTGGACTTCGCCGGGATGGTCTGCTGGGCCTCGTTGCCGAAACCCTGGTCCGGCGGGATGACAAGGAGCACCCGGCTGCCGATCTTCTTGCCGACCAGACCGTTCTTGAGACCCTTCAGGGTGACCTGGGCCAGCGGGAAGGTCTGCGTCTTGCCCGTCGTGTAGGTGCTGTCGAAGGTCTTGCCGTCCTTCCACAGCAGACCCACGTAGTTCACGACGACGCTGTCGGTGTCCTTCACGACCTCACCGTCGGACTCCAGGATGTAGTTGGAGACGAGCTTCTTCGGCGGGTCGGTCTTGGTGGGGATGGTGACCTTGGGGGCCTTGCCGTCGGTGTTGGTGCCGACCTTCGGCAGGGCGGTGTCGTTCTGGGCGACCGCGGTCCCCTTGGCCGACTTGGGGATCTGGGTCGCCTTCAGGACGTCGACGACGAAGACAAGCGTGGCGTTCGGCTTGATGTCGCCCTGGCCCTGTGCTCCGTAACCGAGATCCGGCGGGATGACCAGCTGGACCCGGCTGCCGACCTTCTGGCCGACGAGGCCCTTGTCCCAGCCCTGGATGACCATTCCGGCGCCGAGGGTCAGGTCGAACGGCTGCTTGCGGTCGAAGCTGTTGTCGAACGGCTTGTCGGAGTCCCAGGCCTGACCGAGATAGTTGACCTGGACGGCATCGCCGTTCTTGAGCGTGGCGCCGTCGCCCTGGCTGATGACCCTGGTCTTCAGCTCCTTGGGCGCAGTGCCCTGCCCCTTGGACAGGGTGGGCTTCTCGCCGAACTTCGCACCGGCGGTGATCGCGGGGAACCCGTCCTCGGATGCGGCGGAAGCGGAAACGGAATGGGAAGCGGAGCCCTCGCCGCCACCGCAGGCCGCTGTCAACAGCAGCATGGGTACGACGAGAAGGCCGGCAAGTCGGCGCACTGGTTCCTCAGATCTCAGACGGCACAGTCGGTTGATTCCTCGACACTCTAAGGGCTGTCCCGTCGTCCCCGGAGGGCGTACGCGGGCCCCGCACGAGGAACGTACGGGGCCCGCGTCACCTGCCCGGCCGAAGGCGTCCTTCCGCCTGCTCACATACCCGCGATGAGCTTCTCCACCCGATCGTCCACCGAACGGAACGGGTCCTTGCACAACACCGTGCGCTGCGCCTGGTCGTTGAGCTTGAGATGGACCCAGTCGACGGTGAAGTCCCGCCGCTGTTCCTGGGCCCTGCGGATGAAGTCGCCGCGCAGCCGTGCCCTGGTCGTCTGCGGGGGGACGGACTTGCCCTCGAAGATCCTCAGGTCGTTGCAGACACGGGCGGCCTGTCCCTTGCGCTCCAGCAGGTAGTACAGGCCGCGACGACGGTGAATGTCGTGGTAGGCGAGGTCTATCTGGGCGACCCGCGGATGCGACATGGTCATGTTGTGCTTGGCCCGGTACCGCTCGATGAGCTTGTACTTCATCACCCAGTCGATCTCGGTCTCGATCCGGTCGAGGTCCTCGGTCTCGACCGCGTCGAGCGTACGGCCCCACAGATCCAGGACCCGGGCGACGGTTCCGGTACGGATTCCCCGGCGGTCCACGAAGTCGACGGCCTTCTCGTAGTACTCGCGCTGCACCTCGATGGCGGACGCCTCACGGCCACTGGCCAGGCGGACCTTGCGCTGCCCGGTGATGTCGTGGCTGACCTCACGGATCGCCCGGATCGGGTTCTCCAGCGTCAGATCCCGCATCACGGTGCCCGCCTCGATCATACGGAGCACCAGATCGGTCGCGCCGACCTTGAGCAGCATGGTCGTCTCGGACATGTTGGAGTCACCGACGATGACATGGAGGCGGCGGTACCGCTCCGCGTCGGCGTGCGGCTCGTCCCGCGTGTTGATGATCGGACGGGAGCGCGTCGTGGCGGAACTGACTCCCTCCCAGATGTGCTCCGCACGCTGGCTGACGCAGTAGACGGCCCCGCGCGGTGTCTGCAGCACCTTGCCCGCACCGCAGATCAGCTGCCTCGTGACGAGGAAGGGAATGAGGATGTCCGCAAGCCGGGAGAATTCCCCGTGCCGTGCCACGAGATAGTTCTCGTGGCACCCGTAGGAGTTTCCCGCCGAGTCGGTGTTGTTCTTGAAGAGATAGACATCGCCCGCGATTCCCTCCTCATGCAGGCGACGTTCGGCGTCGACGAGCAGACCCTCGAGAATGCGCTCGCCGGCCTTGTCGTGGGTGACCAACTCGGTCAGGTTGTCGCATTCGGGGGTTGCATATTCCGGATGCGATCCCACGTCGAGGTAGAGGCGGGCACCGTTCCGCAGAAAGACATTGCTGCTGCGGCCCCATGACACAACACGGCGGAAGAGGTAGCGCGCCACTTCATCAGGGGACAGTCGGCGCTGTCCCCTGAATGTGCACGTGACGCCGTACTCGTTCTCCAGCCCGAAAATGCGGCGGTCCATGACTGAACATTACGCCTGATGGCCTGAGCTGAAACCGGGTTCGACAGCACCGCTTCGATCATTTTCCGATCCTTGCGCGGCAACTGCCGTGCGCCCGGGAACGTCGAGGACCCTGCCCGTGGCCAGCAGGACCAGCAGTGCCGCCACCCCACCGGCCCCCGCGACGGCGAAGCTCCACGCCGTGCCTCCCAGCTCGACGGCCGGGCCCGCCACGGCCGTTCCCGCCGCCGCGCCCACTCCGAACGTCGTCACCAGCCAGGAGAACGCCTCGGTCACCGTGCCGCGCGGGGCGTGCCGGTCCACCACGATGAACGAGCAGGCGATCGCGGGCGCCAGAAAGACTCCGGCCAACGCCGCCAGAGCGGTCATGCCGGCCACCGAGGGGGTCAGCATCAGCGGCAGATAGCCCAGAGCCAGCAAGGCGACGATGATCCGCAGCCGCCGTTCCGGTGCTCCGGCCCACTGCCGCGCCCCGTACACCGCACCACCGACCAGCGCCCCCAGGCCGAGCGCGGCCATCAGCCAGCCGTACACCGACTCCCGGCCGTGGTCGTCGGCGTAGGCGACCGCGGCCACGGTGATCGAACCGAGTGCGAGCCCGACGAAGAAGAACGAGCCGAGCAGTGCCAGCAGCCCCGGCGAGCGCAGCGCGCCCAGCCAGTGCGCCTCGCGGGGCGCGGAGCGCCAGGTACGGGAGGGCTCGGAGAGGACGACGCAGAGCGCCCCCAGCACGCCGATCGCGTTGATCACGAGCAGGGCCGCGGCCGGCGACCACAGCGAGACGAGCAGCGTCACCAGCAGCGGGCCCACGGTGAACATCACCTCCTGGGCCACGGCATCCATCGCGTACGCCCTATGGACCCGGTCCTCGCCACCCAGGACGCTGGGCCACAAGGCCCGCAGGCCGCCCTCGAGCGGCGGGGTGAACAGACCGGCCACGATCACCGCCCCGTAGGCCAACGGCAGCGACCCCAGGCCCACCAGGGCCAGCAGCGCCATTCCCAGCGCCGACACGACGGAGGCCGGGAACTGGACGCGCGGCTGCCCGTACAGGTCCACGGCGCGGCCCAGCAGCGGCTGTCCGACGGCGTTGGAGAGCCCGTACACGGCCGCCAGCCCGCCGGCCAGGGTGTAGCTGCCGCCCTCGGCCCTGGTGAACAGCACGATCGCGATATGGGCGGTGCCGCTCGGCAGCCGCCCCACCAGGGTCCCTGTCAGCAGCCGCGCGGCATGCCGCGCCCGGAGGATGTCCAGATAGCCTGCGGCCATGTCCCGCCCCATCTCCTTCGGGCACTCTCCGGCACCCTGAGGTTTTACGTATAACGTCGAGGTTCATACGTACCATGTGCCCAGTCCGCAGGTCCACAGCACGGTGCCTGCCCCCGACCGGCCCGGAGGCCCGAGTGACCAGCGCACCACAGTCACACCCCGCCCCGGCGAGGCCCACCAGCCGTGATGTCGCCCGAGCCGCGGGTGTGTCGCAGGCCACCGTCTCGCTGGTGCTCGGTGAGAAGTGGCGCGGCAGGGTCTCCGAGGCCACCGCCGGGCGTGTGCGGGACGCCGCGCAGGAGCTCGGCTACCAGCCCAACCTCGCCGCCCGCAGCCTCCGGCTCGGCCGCACCAGGACCGCACTGCTGGTCGTCCCCGCGCTCACCAGCGAGTTCTTCGCACGTGTCTACACCGGAGCCGCAGCGGTCGCCGCCGAGCACGGCTTCGAGGTCGTCCTCTACCCGTCCCCCGAGGGCACCGGACCGGCCAGGGACCCCTTCGCCTCGGCGCGCGCCTCCCTCGACGGGGTGATCGCCTCCTCCATGGCCGCAGGTGCGCTCGACGCGTTGCGGGGCGCTGGGCTGCCGCTGGTCATGCTCGACAGCGATCCGGCGGACACCGGCGTGGCGGCACGGGTCAACCTCGACATCGCCGACGGCATGCGGCAGGTCGCCGAGCATCTGCTCGCGCTCGGCCACCGCCGCTTCGTCCACCTCGCGTCCGCGGTCGACACCTGGACCTTCGCGGTCCGTGCCCGGGCGCTCCACGACGCCCTGGGGGCGGTGCCCGGTACCTGCGTGCGGAGCGTCACGGCAGCGCTGGACGTCCAGGCCGGCCGTGAAGCGGCGGAGCAGGCACTCGCCGCCCCCGGTGCCCCGCCCACCGCCATAATCTGCGACGACGACATCCTCGCCGCGGGCGCCTTCAAGGCTGCCCGGAGGCGGGGGCTGCGCGTCCCCGACGACCTCTCCGTCACCGGATTCGACGATCTGGCCCTGGCCACGGCCGTCGAGCCGGAGCTGACCACCGTGCGGCTGCCCGCCGAGCAGGTCGGCGAACGCGGCATGGCCGCCCTGCTGGCGGCTCTGGACGGCCGCCCGGCCGAACCCGGCAGCCTGCCCGTGCGCCTGGTGGTGCGGGGCTCCTCGGCGCCGGCACCGGTGGACGGCCCGCGCTCATGACCGCGCCCCGGTCCGCCGGGACGGGCGGGCCGGGGCGCGGTGCGGCAGGCGACTAGTGCCGCGGCAGGGAACGTTTGCCCGTCAAGGAGCGGCGTCCGGTGCGTGCTCTCGGCGTGCCGGCCGGAAGTCCTCGTACTGGACGTACTTGGACTTTCGTCCGGTGCGGCGAGAGTGCGTGCCGGGCGTCGCGACGGGGCAAACGTTGCCTGTTGCGGCACTACTTCTCGGAGGACTCCACGTCCCCGCCGGATTCGGTGGGCTCGGTGCCTTCGGTCGTACCCGCCGAGGACGCGGTCCCCTCCTCGTCCTCGACGTCGGAGGGGGCGTCCGTCGGCGCGGAGCCGCCGTCCGCCTCCAGCAGCCGCGCCAACTGCCTGCCGACGATTCGCTTGAACTTCCGCTGCTGCGGCCTCGTACGGTCCAGGACCGCGACCTCGAGCCGCTCCGCGGGGATTTCCCGCTCGCTGCCGTTCGGGTCGCGGGAGAGCGCCTGGACCGCCAGCTTGAGTGCCTCGGCGAGCGTCATGCCGTCGCGGTGGCGCTGGTCCAGGAAGGTGCTGATCTGCTCGGCGTTCCCGCCGACCGCGACCGAGCCGTGCTCGTCGACGATCGATCCGTCGTGCGGCAGCCGGTAGATCTGGTCACCCTCGGGCTCGGTGCCCACCTCGGCGACCACCAGCTCCACCTCGTACGGCTTCTCGGCCGCACTGGAGAAGATGGTGCCCAGCGTCTGCGCGTAGACGTTGGCCAGCCCACGTGCCGTCACGTCGCCGCGGTCGTAGGTGTATCCACGCAGATCCGCGTAGCGCACACCGCCGATACGGAGGTTCTCGTACTCGTTGTACTTGCCGGCGGCGGCGAAACCGATCCGGTCGTAGATCTCGCTGAACTTGTGCAGCGCACGGGACGGGTTCTCGCCGACGAACACGATGCCGTCGGCGTACTGCAGCACGACAAGGCTGCGACCGCGGGCGATGCCCTTCCGGGCGTACTCCGCGCGGTCGGCCATGGCCTGCTGGGGTGAGACATAGAACGGCGTCGACACCGGTTATCCGTCCCTTTCTGTCAGTGACGAGAGCATCGGAGAAGCAAGGGGGAACGGAGGTCAGAGCAGAGCGGCGCGCGGACCGTCGGGCTGCTCCATCCGACGGTCCAGAATCGAGCGGGCGATCTCGGAGGATTCCGCGTCGGTGAGCTTCCGGAAGCCCTCGTCGGTGATGACGGTGACGATCGGGTAGATCCGCCGGGCCATGTCGGGACCGCCGGTCGCCGAGTCGTCGTCGGCGGCGTCGTACAACGCCTGCACGACCAGGGTAAGCGCCTGCTCCTCCGTCAGATCCTCGCGATAGAGCTTCTTCATCGAGCCGCGGGCGAAGACCGATCCGGAGCCGGTGGTCGCATATCCGTATTCCTCGGACCGGCCGCCGGTGACGTCGTACGAGAAGATCCGGCCCTTCCCACGGTCGATGTCGAAGCCGGCGAAGAGCGGCACGACGGCGAGCCCCTGCATGGCCATCGCCAGATTGCCGCGGATCATCGTGGAGAGCCGGTTCGCCTTGCCCTCCAGGGAGAGCTGGGCTCCCTCCACCTTCTCGAAGTGCTCCAGCTCCAGCTGGAAGAGCTTGACCATCTCCACGGCGATTCCGGCCGTGCCCGCGATACCCACCGCCGAGTACTCGTCGGCCGGGAAGACCTTCTGGACGTCACGCTGCGCGATCATGTTGCCCATGGTCGCCCGCCGGTCACCGGCCAGGACCACACCGCCGGGGAACGTCACCGCGACGATGGTCGTCCCGTGCGGCGCCTCGAAGGCCCCCTGCACGGGCGGCAGCTTCCGGTTGCCCGGGAGCATCTCGGGGGAATGGCCGGACAGGAAATCCATGAACGAAGAAGATCCCGGCGTCAGGAAGGCAGCTGGTAGACGCCCGGTACTACGAGTGTTGGCTTCCACGCGTTTCCCTCCAGGTATGCGACGGCCCTGCGCTGGGTGTCAGGATCGTCTCCCGACGTGCCGATGGCCGAATTGCAGTCGATGCGTTGCTGCCACGGACCCTACCCGTCCCGTGACCATGATCCACATGAACTGCGGGGAGGCAGCCGCTGCACGGCCTGTGGTACCGCCCGGAGCCGCGCGGTACGGGCCGAACCGGCCCGCACCGCGCACCCCGCCCCCCGCGTTCCGCCCGTGAAACTACTGTCCGCCCTTTTGGACGAAGGAACGCACGAAGTCCTCCGCGTTCTCCTCGAGGACGTCGTCGATCTCGTCCAGAACCGAGTCGACATCGTCGCTCAGCTTCTCCTGGCGCTCCTTGAGGTCCCCGGACGCCTGAGCGTCCTGCTCCTGCTCCTCGACCTCCTCGGTGGAGCGCGTCGCCCTCTGCTGTCCGCCGTCGGTGTCCTTGGTCGCCATACAGCTCACCCCGCTCGGTTCGAAGCACTTGATCAGACCCTACCCACGGGGTCCGACATTGGCCCGGTAGTTGTCTCAACGTCCGGGGGTCATCTCGATGTTTCCCCGATCGGCGGCGTTTCAGCCGCCCGACAGCACCTGGACGAGCTCTTCCGCCGTGCGGCACCGGTCCAGGAGGTCCTTCACGTGGCTGCGGGTCCCGCGCAGCGGTTCCAGGGTGGGCACCCGTTGCAGAGAGTCATGGCCGGGCAGGTCGAAGATGACCGAATCCCAGGAGGCCGCGGCCACGTCGTCCGCGTACTGCTCCAGGCAGCGGCCCCGGAAATAGGCCCTGGTGTCCTCCGGAGGGTTCTTACGGGCCTCCTCGACCCGGGCGTCGTCCAGCAGGCGCTGCATCTTCCCGCGGGCCGCCAGACGGTTGTAGAGACCCTTCTCCGCCCGCACGTCGGCGTACTGCAGATCCACGAGGTGGAGACGCGGAGCGTCCCAGTCCAGACCGTCCCGGCGCCGGTAGCCCTCCATGAGCTCCCGCTTGGCGATCCAGTCGAGCTCCCCGGAGAGGCTCATCGGATCGTTCTCCAGCCGGTTGAGTGTGTCCTCCCAGCGGATGAGCACGTCCTTGGTCTGCTCGTCGGCGTCCGCCCCGTACCGTTCCTCGACGTACTTGCGGCCCAGCTCGAAGTACTCCATCTGGAGCTGCACCGCGGTGAGCGTACGGCCGCTGCGCAGCGTGACCAGATGCTTCAGCGTCGGGTCGTGGGAGACCTGGTGCAGCGTGCGCACCGGCTGGTCGACCGCGAGATCGACGTTGATGAAGCCGTCCTCGATCATGGAGAGGACCAGTGCGGTGGTGCCGAGCTTGAGGTAGGTGGAGATCTCCGAGAGGTTCGCGTCACCGATGATCACATGCAGCCGGCGGTACTTCTCCGCGTCGGAGTGGGGTTCGTCGCGGGTGTTGATGATGGGCCGCTTGAGGGTGGTCTCCAGCCCGACCTCGACCTCGAAGTAATCGGCCCGCTGGCTGATCTGGAAGCCGTGCTCGTGGCCGTCCTGGCCGATTCCCACCCGCCCCGCTCCGGTGACCACCTGGCGGGAGACGAAGAAGGGGGTCAGATGACGCACGATGTCGGAGAAGGGGGTTTCCCGCTTCATCAGGTAGTTCTCGTGCGTGCCGTACGAGGCGCCCTTGTTGTCGGTGTTGTTCTTGTAGAGGTGGATCGGCTGGGCGCCGGGCAGCTGGGCCGCGCGTTCGGCCGCTTCTGCCATGACGCGTTCGCCCGCCTTGTCCCAGAGGACGGCGTCCCGCGGATTGGTGACTTCCGGGGAGCTGTATTCGGGGTGCGCATGGTCGACGTAGAGGCGGGCCCCGTTGGTGAGGATGACATTGGCGAGGCCGATGTCCTCGTCGGTGAGCTGGCTGGAGTCCGCGGTCTCGCGCGCGAGGTCGAAACCTCGCGCGTCCCGCAACGGGTTCTCCTCCTCGAAGTCCCAGCGGGCGCGGCGCGCCCGGTGCATCGCCGCTGCGTAGGCGTTGACGATCTGGGACGAGGTGAGCATGGCATTGGCGTTGGGGTGGCCGGGGACGGAGATCCCGTACTCCGTCTCGATGCCCATTACTCGCCGTACGGTCATGCGGCCCTCCTTGCCCGGCGTCGCTCCCTCGCGGGGGCGGCGTTCACGTACCGCGGCTTGTCCGATGCGTGTGCGGTGCCCGTCCCGCACTGTGCGACCGGGCGGTACGCACGAGCCTAGAGCGACTCTGCGCTGGTCGGGAGATCAATTACGTCATTCCTGCAGTGTCGCGTGGGCTGTCCGGAAAACAACCGGCTGCGGATGCCCGGCCGGGCATCCGCAGCCGGTCCGCGTTCTACAGGTACTGCCCGGTATTCGCGACCGTGTCGATGGACCGGCCGGTGTCCGCGCCCTGCTTTCCGGTGACGAGTGTACGGATGAAGACGATCCGTTCGCCCTTCTTGCCGGAGATCCGGGCCCAGTCATCCGGATTCGTGGTGTTGGGCAGGTCCTCGTTCTCCTTGAACTCATCCACACATGCCTGGAGGAGATGGGAGACGCGAAGGCCCTTCTGGCCCTGTTCGAGGAAGGCCTTGATGGCCATCTTCTTGGCCCGGTCGACGATGTTCTGGATCATCGCACCGGAATTGAAGTCCTTGAAGTAAAGGACTTCCTTGTCGCCGTTGGCGTATGTGACCTCGAGGAAGCGGTTCTCCTCGGATTCGGTGTACATCCGCTCGACGACCGACTGGATCATGGCGTGCGCAGCGGCTTCCTTGGAGCCGGTGTGCTCCGCGATGTCGTCCGCGTGCAGGGGCAGCGAAGGCGTGAGGTACTTCGCGAAGATGTCCTTCGCGGCCTCTGCGTCGGGGCGCTCGATCTTGATCTTCACGTCCAGGCGGCCGGGTCGCAGGATCGCGGGGTCGATCATGTCCTCGCGGTTGGAGGCGCCGATGACGATGACGTTCTCCAGGCCCTCGACACCGTCGATCTCGGCGAGCAGCTGGGGGACGATGGTGTTCTCCACGTCCGAGCTGACGCCCGATCCCCGGGTGCGGAAGAGGGACTCCATCTCGTCGAAGAAGACGATCACGGGAGTGCCCTCGCCCGCCTTCTCGCGAGCACGCTGGAAGACCAGACGGATGTGCCGTTCGGTCTCGCCGACGTACTTGTTGAGGAGTTCCGGGCCCTTGATGTTGAGGAAATAGCTCTTCCCCGCGGGCTGGCCGGTGACTTCGGCGACCTTCTTGGCAAGGGAGTTGGCCACGGCCTTGGCGATCAGCGTCTTGCCGCAACCGGGCGGCCCGTAGAGCAGGATGCCCTTCGGCGGCCGCAGTTCGTGTTCCTTGAAGAGGTCGGGGTGGAGATAGGGGAGTTCGACCGCGTCCCGGATCAGCTCGATCTGGTCGCCCAGACCGCCGATCCTGTCGTAGTCGATGTCCGGTACCTCTTCGAGGACGAGCTCCTCGACCTCGCTCTTGGGGACCACTTCGTAGACGTAGCCGGACCTGGGTTCGAGCAGCAGGGCGTCGCCGGGGCGGACGGTGGTGTCCAGCAGCGGCTCGGCGAGCCGCACCACCCGCTCCTCGTCGGTGTGCCCGATGACCAGGGCCCGCTCGCCGTCCTCGAGGATCTCCTTGAGGGTGACGATGTCCCCGGCCCGCTCGAATTCCATGGCGTCGACCACGTTGAGCGCTTCGTTGAGCATGACTTCCTGGCCGCGCCGGAGGTCGTCGAGCTCGACACTGGGACTGACATTCACCCGGAGTTTCCGGCCCCCGGTGAAGATGTCGCAGGTCCCGTCCTCATTGGCCTGCAGGAACACACCGAAACCGGCCGGCGGCTGTGCGAGCCGGTCGACTTCTTCCTTGAGCGCCACGATCTGGTCGCGGGCTTCGCGGAGTGTGTTGGCGAGCCGCTCATTCTGTGCGGACACGCCCGCCAGGTTGGTCTGCAACTCGACGATCCGCTCTTCGAGAATCCTCGTGTGGCGCGGAGAGTCGGCGAGCTTACGTCGCAGGACGGCGATTTCCTGCTCGAGATAGGCGACCTGGCCGGCTGGGTCTTCGGACCCCCGTCCGGGCCGGATGCCGCGGTTGATGTCGTCGTCGTGGGCTGCCACGGTCCTCACCTCCTCCAAGGGGAGCTGGACGCTTCCTGACCCTACCTGGGTGGGTGAAGATTGAAACCCCTAGATCACAAAGACTGCGGGGCGTGTCCGATCTTCACCCTTGCGTTCCCCCTCGTGACAGGGCAATACCCACCCTTCAACATCGGAAAGCGGCCGGTTGTATCGTCGAACCGTTCAACACCCGTCAGGGCTGGCGACTTTTGGTTCGGATACACAGGGAACGGCAGGAGAAATGACCGTGCAGCAGGACGCGCCCACCGATGGCGACGCGCAGGATCTGGAGGTCTGGATCGACCAGGACCTCTGCACGGGAGACGGTATCTGCGTCCAGTACGCACCCGAGGTGTTCGAGCTGGACATCGACGGCCTGGCCTATGTGAAGAGCGCCGACGACGAGCTGCTGCAGGACAAGGGCGCGACGACACCGGTCCCGCTGCCGCTCCTCCAGGACGTGGTCGATTCGGCCACGGAGTGCCCGGGCGACTGCATCCACGTGCGCCGCGTTTCGGACAGTGTCGAGGTGTACGGTCCCGACGCCGCCTGATCCGGCGGATCGGGCGGTGGTCACGTACGGTGCCTGACCGGCCGCCCCCGCGGCCGCCCGGTCAGGCGCCCGCGGGGGCGTTCCGGGTGGCACGGACGAAGGCGCCGCCCTGCCACCGCCAGGTGACCTCTTCCTGCTGGTCGGGACAGCAGCGCGGCACCGAGGCCGAGGAGTAGCCGAGCAGCGTGGCGGAGATGATTCCGTGACGCACCGTGAAATCGCCGACGCTCATCTTCTGAGCGGGGTCCACCAGGGTCGCCACGACCCTGGGAGTGGCCCCGCTTCCTTGTGTGAGGACGTAGACGCCGCTGGGCGGGGTGCCGGATCCGGCGGCGCAGTGGACCACCGCGACGGTCTCGGGGCGGCCGTCGCCGTCGAGATCGCCGGGGGCCTGTTTGGCCACGGTGTTCTCCAGCCCACCGCATTCCAGGGGGAAGGTCGCCCGCTCCGGATCGGGTGCGGCGACGGGCGTGGTGCCGTGCTGTGCGGTGGTGCGGTGCGAGGCCGGGACGGGGGCCGAGGGGTCCGGCTGGAGCATGCCGGCGGCTGCGACGACGGCGGCCATGGCCGTCGCTGTGGCAAGCCAGTGCACAGGCTTGGTGTCGGTGTGCGCGAGGTCCGGGAGCTCGGAGGTCTGCACGCGGGATGTCTCCTGTGGTTCGTGGGTGCCCGAGTGGGCAGTGCCGCCGGTGGAACATCAGCGGTGGCGCAGGGGCGGCCAGCATCGTGCCACACCTCACACGACGGGGGAACGGTGGGGTGGGGAACGACGCGCCTGCGTACGGGTAACGAAAGCGCGCCGCCGCCGAGTTCCCGGGTCGTTCGGAGAACTCGGCGGCGGCGCCCGTGGGTTGTACGGCTCAGCCGCGGGAGGAGCCGCTCTGGCTTCCGGGGCCGTCGTAGTCCTCGCCGTAGGCGCCCTTTGCGGGGCGGCGGCGGCGCAGCGGGGGTTCCACACCGTCGGCCAGTCGGCGGGCGGTGACGAGGAAGCCGGTGTGCCCGATCATCCGGTGGTCCGGGCGGACCGCCAGGCCCTCGACGTGCCAGTTGCGGATCATCGATTCCCAGGGCTGCGGCTCGGCGAAGCAGCCGATCTCGCGGATGGACTCGACGGTCCGCGCGAGCTGGGTGGTGGTCGCGACGTACGCGCAGAGGATTCCCCCGGGTACGAGCGCCTTGGAGACGGCCTCCAGGCACTCCCAGGGGGCGAGCATGTCGAGGATGACACGGTCGACGTCGGTGTCCGAGAGGTTGTCCTGGAGATCGCCGACGGTGAGCTGCCAGGCAGGATGCGGTTCGCCGAAGTAGCGTTCCACGTTCTGCTGGGCGATCTCGGCGAAGTCCTCGCGGCGCTCGTAGGAGTGCAGCATGCCCTGGTCGCCGATGGCGCGCAGCAGGAAGGTGGAGAGCGAGCCGGAACCGACGCCGGCTTCCACGACGCGGGCGCCCGGGAAGATGTCGGCGAAGGCCAGGATCTGCCCCGCGTCCTTGGGGTAGACCACGGCTGCGCCGCGGGGCATGGACAGGACGTAGTCGGGGAGCAGGGGGCGCAGCGCGAGGTAGGCGACGTTTCCCGTGGTTCGGACAACACTGCCCTCGGGGGCACCGATCAGCTCGTCGTGCGGGAAAGAACCCTTGTGGGTGTGGAAGTTCTTTCCGGCTTCGAGCGTGAAGGTGTAGTGACGTCCCTTGGGATCGGTGAGCTGGACCTGGTCCCCGACCTTGAAGGGCCCGCGTCGGCGGGCGGCACCGGTCGGTTCAGACATGTGACCAGCGTACCGGTGATTTCCCGCGCCCCGGTCGCGAGCCCGGACGCGCACCGGGCGGTCAGCCCGCGGGCCTCGCCAGAGCCGCGACGAATGCCCGTTCGACGTCGGCGGTGGACAGCACACCGTAGATCTCGCCGGTCTCCTCCAGGACGAGGTACTCGGTGGCGGGGTTGGCCTTGAGCCTGTCCAGGAGGGCCTCGCCGGTCAGTTCGGCGGAGATCCTCATGCCCTCGGTGAGGTCCTGGGCAAGGCCGCTGACGGCCACCCAGGGACGGCGGTGTTCGGGGACGGAGACGATGGCCGTCTCGCGCACGATGCCCCGGGGTTCGCCCTGTCCGTCGACGACGACGAGAGCACGGGCACCCGCTTCGTTGGCACGGCGCAGCGCCTCGGAGAGCGGAGTGGCGGCCTCCACCGGGACGGCCCGCCTGGTGAGGGTGCGGGCGCCCAGTTCGGGGAGGTGTTCGCGCAGGCGGGCCATGCGAAGGCTGTTGCCCGCACCGGTCCAGATGATGGCGGCGAGGATGGCGGCGAGCAGCGCGTCGGTGACGGTGTCCACGCCGCTCAGGTCCTGGGGCCCGTTCCCGAAGAAGCCCGTGTGGGTCAGCAGCGGGAGGCCGATGAGGGTGACGACGGCGAGTGCCCGGCCGACCCAGGCGGCGGCGACGGTGCCGCTCATCGGCCGGCCGGTGATCTTCCAGACGACGGCGCGCAGCATGCGTCCGCCGTCGAGCGGAAGGCCGGGGAGGAGGTTGAACGCGGCCACCAGGAGGTTGGAGATCATCAGTCCGGCGAGCAGGACACCGGGCACCGTACCGGGCTCGACGAACCTCATGCCCGCGTAGAAGACCCCGGCGAGCACCAGGGAGAGCAGCGGGCCGACGAAAGCCAGGACGAACTCCCGGCCCGGGGTCTCGGTCTCCTTCTCGATCTCGGAGACCCCTCCGAAGAACTGGAGCTGGATGCGGCGCACCGGCAGCTTGTAGCGCAGGGCGACGACCGTGTGGGCGAGTTCGTGGACGAGCACCGAGGCGTAGAAGGCGATCGCGAAGAAGAGCGAGACCAGATAGCGGACCGCGCCGAGTTCGGGCAGGACCCGTTCGAGCTGACCGCCGAAGACCCAGGTGATCAGCGCGGCCACGAGGAACCAGCTCGGCGCGACGTACACGGGCACGCCGAAGGGGCGGCCCATGAGGAATCCGCCGCCGGGCTCCTTCGGGCGTCGCGGTTCGCCTTGGTCGGGGCCGGGGGCCGTTCCCCCTGCGCCGGGCTGCGGCCGCCCGCTGTCGCCGCTCTCGTCCACGGGGTCCCTTCGGTCGGTGCCGTACGGCAGGATCATGCGGTGTTCGAGGATGTGTGGTCGATGGTATGCCGCCGGTTGTCGGTGGTGGGCCGTAGGGTCTTCGACATGACCTCCCTGCCGCGGCCCGCTCAGCCGCCTTCGTCCCTGTCGCCGTCGCGGGCGAGCGATTTCATGCAGTGTCCTCTGCTGTACCGCTTCCGGGTCATCGACAAACTGCCGCAGAAGCCCAGCGAAGCGGCTACCCGGGGCACGCTGGTGCATGCGGTGCTGGAACGGCTCTTCGACAACCCCGCGGCGGAGCGCACGGCCGGCCGGGCCACGGCGTTGGTCCCCGGCCAGTGGGACCGCCTGCTGGAGTCGAAGCCGGAGCTGTCGGAGCTGTTCGCCGAGGATCCCGGGGGCGAGCGGCTGGCCCGCTGGCTCTCGGAGGCGGAGGGCCTGGTGGAGCGGTGGTTCTCGCTGGAGGATCCGACGCGTCTGGAGCCCGCCGAGCGGGAGCTGTTCGTCGAGACGGAGCTGGAATCGGGTCTGCGTCTGCGCGGCGTGATCGACCGGATCGATGTGGCGCCGACGGGCGAGGTCCGGATCGTCGACTACAAGACCGGCAAGGCACCGCGACCGGAGTACTCGGAGGGCGCCCTCTTCCAGATGAAGTTCTACGCCCTGGTGATCTGGCGGCTGAAGGGTGTGGTGCCGCGCCGGCTCCAGCTCGTCTACCTCGGCAGCGGCGACATCATGACGTACGACCCGGTGGCGGCGGATCTGGAGCGCGTCGAGCGGAAGCTGCTGGCGCTCTGGGACGCGATCCGTCTGGCGACGGAGACGGGCGAGTGGCGCCCCCGGCCGACGAAGCTCTGCGGCTGGTGCGACCACCAGTCGGTCTGTCCGGAATTCGGGGGGACTCCCCCGGTCTATCCGCTGCCGGTACGCCCGGCGGAGTCGGGGCAGGATGCCCGGGGCAGAATGAACCCGGTCCGTGCCGAGGCCGGCCGGCCTGCGGCCCCCGAAGGACCTTGAGGAGACAAGGGAGACCCTGTGGCTGTCCGCGTCCTGCTGGTCGACGACCAACCACTGCTGCGCACCGGCTTCCGGATGATTCTCGAGGCGGAGGGGGACATCGCGGTGGTCGGCGAGGCCGGGGACGGCCTCCAGGCTCTCGACCAGGTGCGGGCGCTGCAGCCCGATGTGGTGCTGATGGACATCCGGATGCCGCGGATGGACGGCGTCGAGGCGACCCGCCGGATCACCGGTCCCGGCCGGGACGGTCCCGCGAAGGTCCTGGTGCTGACCACCTTCGATCTCGACGAGTACGTGGTGGAGGCGCTGCGCGCCGGTGCCAGCGGCTTCCTGTTGAAGGATGCGCCGGCCCATGAGCTGGTGCAGGCCATACGCGTGGTCGCGGCGGGCGAGGCGATGCTCGCCCCGAGCGTCACCCGCAGGCTGCTCGACAAGTACGCGGACCATCTGCCGTCCGGCGAGGAGCCGGTGCCCGACATCCTGCACACGCTGACGGACCGCGAGGTCGAGGTGCTGAAGCTGGTCGCGCGCGGCCTGTCGAACGCCGAGATCGCTGCGGACCTGTTCGTCAGTGAGACGACGGTGAAGACGCATGTCGGACACGTACTGACCAAGCTCGGTCTGCGCGACCGGGTGCAGGCGGCCGTGTACGCGTACGAGAGCGGCCTGGTACGCCCCGGCGCCCAGTGAGCGGAGCGCGGGGGGCCGGACCGGAAGCGGCGCCCGGCCGGGGATCACGCGCGTGAGGCGGCGTCCTGCCTGCTCTGCCGGACCGGCAGGGCACGGGGGCGTCGTGGACGCGCCGGAGTCGGCGCCCCTCAGCTCGGAGCGGAGTTCCGGGGCGGGCGGGTCACCGCTTTCCTGTGATCAGGCCCCGGAGGAAAGCGAGATCGACTTCTTCGAGCGAGCGTACGACCACTCGGCCCGACGCGGGGGCGATCGGCGCGACGGACGGTACGGCGACCACCCGGCAGCCCGCGGCCTCCGCCGCTGCGACGCCGGTCGCGGTGTCCTCGATGACCGCGCAGCGCTCGGGGTCAGCCCCGAAGCCGAACGCAGCCGTGAGGTAGGGCTCCGGGTGCGGTTTGGTGCGGGAGACCTCGTCGCCCGCGATGGAGAGGGCGAAGTGGTGGTGCCCCACCGAATCCAGCACCCGGTCGATGATCCGGCGGTGCGAGGCGGAGACCAGGGCGGTGGGAATCTCGTGCCGGGCCAGTTCGGTCAGCAGCCGGGCCGCGCCGGGCATCAGCGGTACCCCGCGTCCGATGCGCCTCTCGAAGCTGTCGTTGAGCAGCACGGTGAGTTCCGTGAGGGTGATGTCCGCACCGGTGACGTCCATGAGGTAGCCGGCGCTGCGGGTCATCGGCCCGCCGACGACCACGTCCCGCCATGCTTCGTCGAGCTGGTGCCCGAGCTCGGCGAAGACCTCCACCTCGGCGTCCCACCAGAAGCCCTCGGTGTCGACGAGGGTGCCGTCCATGTCGAGCAGGACGGCCTCCAGCGCGGCACCTTCGGCCGTGCGGGTCATGGACGCGGGAACCGTACTGGTCATCCGGCACACCTTCCGTAAGGGACGAGAAGGCCGGTCACCCTTTCCGGTGGAGAGGGCGACCGGCCTGCACTGGACCGACCAGTGTACGACTTGTCCGTCGACCGTGCGTGAAACCTTGATCTACCGCGCGTTGAAGTACTTCGCCTCGGGGTGGTGGATGACGATCGCGTCGGTGGACTGCTCCGGGTGCAGCTGGAACTCCTCCGAGAGGTGCACTCCGATCCGCTCGGGCCGGAGCAGCTCGGCGATCTTGGCCCGGTCCTCGAGTTCGGGGCAGGCACCGTAACCGAGCGAGAACCGCGCGCCGCGGTACTTCAGCGCGAACATGTCCTCGACATCGGCAGGGTCCTCACCACCGAAGCCGAGTTCCGAGCGGACCCGGGCGTGCCAGTACTCGGCGAGCGCCTCGGCCAGCTGTACGGACAGGCCGTGCAGTTCCAGGTAGTCGCGGTAGGAGTTCGCCTCGAAGAGCTTGGCGGTCTCCTCGCCGATCCTCGAGCCGACGGTGACGACCTGGAGGCCGATCACGTCCGTCTCGCCGGACTCCTCCGGGCGGAAGAAGTCCGCGAGGCAGAGGCGGCGGCCGCGGCGCTGGCGCGGGAAGGTGAAACGGGTGCGCTCCGAGCCGTCCTCGTGGAGCAGGATCAGGTCGTCGCCCTTGGAGACGCAGGGGAAGTAGCCGTACACGACGGCGGCTTCCAGCAGGTTCTCGGTGTGGAGCTTGTCGAGCCAGCCGCGCAGGTGCGGGCGGCCCTCGGTCTCCACGAGCTCCTCGTACGTCGGTCCGTCACCGGCGCGGGCCTGCTTGAGGCCCCACTGCCCCTTGAACAGGGCGCCCTCGTCCAGCCAGGACGCGTACTCCTTGAGCTGGATGCCCTTGACGACCCGGGTGCCCCAGAACGGCGGGGTGGGCACCGGGTTGTCCACGGCGACGTCGGAGCGCACGCCCTCCTCGGGCTCGTCGACCTCCAGAACCGCCGTGTCGCGCTTGGGCACGCGGCGCTGCTTGAGCTCGGGGAGGGTGGCGCCGGGGACGCCCCGCTTGACCGCGACCAGGGCGTCCATCAGACGCAGGCCCTCGAACGCGTCGCGGGCGTAGCGGACCTCGCCCTCGTAGATCTCGTGGAGGTCCTGCTCGACGTAGGCACGGGTGAGGGCCGCGCCGCCGAGGATCACCGGGAAGTCGGCGGCCAGCTTGCGCTGGTTCAGCTCCTCCAGGTTCTCCTTCATGATCACGGTGGACTTCACCAGGAGGCCGGACATGCCGATGACGTCGGCGCGATGTTCCTCGGCGGCCTCCAGGATCGCGGAGACGGGCTGCTTGATGCCGAGGTTCACGACGTTGTAGCCGTTGTTGGACAGGATGATGTCGACGAGGTTCTTGCCGATGTCATGGACGTCGCCGCGGACCGTGGCCAGGACGATGGTGCCCTTGCCCGCGCCCTCTCCGTCGGCGCTCTTCTCCATGTGCGGTTCCAGGTACGCGACCGCGGACTTCATGACCTCGGCCGACTGGAGCACGAACGGCAGCTGCATCTGGCCGGAGCCGAAGAGGTCGCCGACGACCTTCATGCCCTCCAGCAGGGTGTCATTGACGATGTCGAGGGCCGGGCGGGTCTGCAGGGCCTCGTCGAGGTCGGACTCCAGCCCGTTCTTCTCGCCGTCGATGATGCGCCGCTGGAGGCGCTCTTCGAGCGGCAGGGCGAGGAGCTCCTCGGCCTTGCCCGCCTTCATGGACTTCGTGCTGACGCCCTCGAAGAGCTCCATGAGCTTCTGGAGCGGGTCGTAGCCCTCGGTGCGACGGTCGTAGACGAGGTCGAGCGCGACCTTGACCTGCTCCTCGTCGAGGCGGGCGATCGGCAGGATCTTGGAGGCGTGCACGATCGCGGAGTCGAGACCGGCCTTGACGCACTCGTCGAGGAAGACGGAGTTCAGCACGACCCGGGCGGCCGGGTTGAGCCCGAAGGAGATGTTGGACAGTCCGAGCGTGGTCTGCACGTCGGGGTGGCGCTTCTTCAGTTCACGGATGGCCCCGATGGTGGCGATGCCGTCGCCCCGGGATTCCTCCTGCCCGGTGCAGATCGTGAAGGTCAGGGCGTCGATGAGGATGTCCGACTCCTTGATGCCCCAGTTGCCGGTCAGGTCCTCGATGAGCCGCTCGGCGACGGCGACCTTGTGCTCGACGGTGCGGGCCTGGCCCTCCTCGTCGATGGTCAGGGCGATCAGCGCCGCACCGTGCTCGGCGGCCAGTGCGGTGACCTTGGCGAAGCGGGACTCAGGTCCGTCGCCGTCCTCGTAGTTGACGGAGTTCAGCACGGCGCGGCCGCCGAGCTTCTCCAGACCGGCCCGCAGGACGGGCAGCTCGGTGGAGTCGAGCACGATCGGCAGGGTGGAGGCGGTGGCGAAGCGGCCGGCCAGCTCCTCCATGTCGGCGACCCCGTCACGGCCCACGTAGTCGACGCAGAGGTCGAGCATGTGGGCACCCTCGCGGATCTGGTCGCGGGCCATCTCCACGCAGTCGTCCCACCGGGCCTCCAGCATGGCCTCGCGGAACTTCTTCGAGCCGTTGGCGTTCGTGCGCTCGCCGATCGCGAGGTACGAGGTGTCCTGGCGGAACGGAACGGACTGGTACAGGGACGCGGCGCCCGGTTCGGGCAGCGGGGTGCGCGGGGTGACGGCGACACCGCGGACCCGCTCGACGACCTGGCGCAGGTGCTCCGGGGTCGTACCGCAGCAGCCGCCGACCAGGGAGAGGCCGTACTCGCGGACGAAGGTCTCCTGGGCCTCGGCCAGCTCGGCCGGGGACAGCGGGTAGTGCGCCCCGTCCTTGCCGAGGACGGGCAGGCCGGCGTTGGGCATGCAGGAGAGCGGGATGCCGGAGTGGCGGGCGAGGTAGCGCAGGTGCTCGCTCATCTCGGCGGGGCCGGTGGCGCAGTTCAGGCCGATGAGGTCGATGCCGAGCGGTTCCAGGGCGGTGAGCGCCGCGCCGATCTCGGAGCCGAGCAGCATCGTGCCGGTCGTCTCGACGGTGACGGAACAGATCACCGGGAGATCCGCACCGCAGGCCGCCAGGGCGCGGCGGGCGCCGATGATCGAGGCCTTGGTCTGCAGCAGGTCCTGGGTGGTCTCGATCAGGAGTGCGTCGGCGCCTCCGGCGATCATGCCCTCGGCGTTCTGCTGGTAGGCGTCGCGGAGCTTGGCGAACGGGGCGTGGCCCAGGGTCGGCAGCTTCGTCCCCGGACCCATGGAGCCCAGCACCCAGCGCTGCTGTCCGGTGGAGGCGGTGAACTCGTCGGCGACCTCGCGGGCGATGCGCGCGCCGGCCTCGGAGAGCTCGAAGACCCGCTCGGCGATGTCGTACTCGCCCAGAGCCGCCAGGTTGGCGCCGAAGGTGTTGGTCTCGACGCAGTCGACGCCGACGGCGAAGTACTCCTGGTGCACGGAGCGCACGATGTCGGGGCGCGTGACGTTCAGGATCTCGTTGCAGCCTTCGAGGTCCTGGAAGTCCTCGAGGGTCGGGTCCTGCGCCTGGAGCATGGTGCCCATGGCACCGTCGGCCACCACCACTCGGGTGGCGAGCGCCTCACGGAGGGCTGCGGCTCGGTTCCGGCTGTCGGCGGAAGGGGTCGGCGACGAGGCCATGGATGTACTCCCTGGGATGCGACGGCTGTCGGCTTTGCGTCTCCGGCGGGAGGCGCACCACGCCAGCGTAGCCGGGCGGCACCCGGGCCCGTCACTCCGTCCCACGGAACGGACGGCCTGGGCCGTGAGGGGGCATGTCCGGATCTCCATGGTGTCGCAGGCCCCCTGACCGATCGATCACAGGTCGACATCCACCGATACTGTTCAGCATCGTCGAACCAGATGGAGGAGTACGGCGCGATGGCCAAGAACATCCAGTCGCTGGAGCGGGCGGCGGCGGTGCTGCGCCTGCTGGCAGCCGGCGAGCGTCGGCTGGGGCTGTCCGACATCGCTGCCTCCCTGGGCCTGGCCAAGGGCACCGCGCACGGCATCCTGCGCACGCTCCAGCACGAGGGCTTCGTCGAGCAGGACGCGGCATCGGGCCGCTACCAGCTGGGCGCCGAGCTGCTGCGTCTGGGCACCAGCTACCTGGATGTGCACGAACTCCGGGCCCGCGCCCTGGTCTGGACGGACGACCTGGCCCGTTCCAGCGGCGAGAGCGCCTATCTGGGGGTCCTGCACCAGCGGGGCGTCCTGATCGTCCACCACGTCTTCCGGCCGGGCGACAGCCGGCAGGTCCTGGAGGTCGGGGCCGTGCAGCCGTTGCATTCCACGGCCCTGGGCAAGGTGCTGTCGGCGTACGACCCGGGGGCGCACACCGAGGCGATGGAGGCCGAGCGGCGGCCGTTCACCCCGCGCACCGTCACGGGCGCGGAGGAGTTCGGGGCGATGCTCGACCTGGTCCGGGCCCGCGGCTGGGCGGCCGACGTGGAGGAGACCTGGGAAGGCGTGGCCGCGGTGGCCGCCCCGATCCACGACCGGCGACGGGTCCCGGTCGGTGCGGTGGCCGTGACCGGCGCGGTGGAGCGGGTCTGCACGGACGGGGAGCTGCGCCCGGAACTGGTCGCCGCGGTGCGCGACTGCGCCCGCGGGGTCTCCAGGGATCTGGGCGCCCGGCCCTTCTGAGACCGGGCGCACCCGTCGCCGGGGTGGCCGGCCGGCCTGGCGGCCAGGTCCTTCGGTACCGCTCGGGCGCGAGAAGGACACGCCCTTGACGGCCGATTCCCCGGGGAGAACACTGCCGTTCATCGGTCGGCATTGTCGAACGCCTATAGGAATCTCGTAGCTCAGTGCGACAGCGCCAAGGGCCGGAAACCGCCCTCACCTGAGGGCGCGGACCACCGGCGGGCCCCGGGGTCCGGCTTCCCAGGACGAAGGACAAAGGAGTCGCGCGTGACCAGCTCCGACATCTTCACCGGCGAGACCTTAGGTACCGCCGTCCTCATCCTCCTCGGCGGCGGTGTCTGTGCCGCCGCCACCCTCAAAGGCTCCAAGGCACGGAACGCCGGCTGGCTCGCCATCACCTTCGGGTGGGGGTTCGCCGTCCTGACCGGCGCGTATCTGGCCGGTGGCGTGTCCGGCGCGCATCTCAATCCGGCGGTCACCGTCGGCCTCGCGATCGAGGGCGGCACCGAGTGGAGCGACGTGCCGCTCTATCTCGGCTCCCAGCTGCTCGGCGCGATGATCGGCGCGGTGCTGGTCTGGCTGACCTACTACGGACAGTTCCGGGCTCATCTCACGGATCCGGAGACCCTGGGCACCCGGTCGGGTGAAAACGCCCCGGCCGACCGGCTCGCCGGTCCGGCACTGGGCATCTTCTGCACCGCCCCCGAGATCCGGAACGCGGCGCAGAACCTCCTCACCGAGATCATCGCCACCGTGGTGCTCGTCCTGGCGATCCTCACCCAGGGCCTCAACAGCGACGGCAACGGCCTGGGCACCCTCGGCGCACTGGTCACCGCTCTGGCCGTCGTCGGGATCGGTCTCTCGCTCGGCGGTCCGACGGGTTACGCAATCAACCCGGTTCGCGACCTCGGCCCGCGTATCGTGCACGCACTGCTACCGCTGCCGAACAAGGGCGGTTCCGACTGGGGCTACGCATGGGTCCCTGTCGTCGGACCGCTCGCCGGCGGCGCGATCGCGGGCGGGCTCTACCAGGCCGCCTTCGCCTGAGCCGCGGCGCACAGAGCCGTACCCCTCACGACCACACAGTCTTCCGGGAGCACACCGTGACCGACGCACACACCACCGGCCCGTTCATCGCAGCCATCGACCAGGGCACCACCTCCAGCCGCTGCATCGTCTTCGACAGGGACGGCCGGATCGTCTCCGTCGACCAGAAGGAGCACGAACAGATCTTCCCGAAGCCGGGCTGGGTCGAGCACGACGCGGCCGAGATCTGGGAGAACGTCCAGGAGGTCGTGGCCGGCGCCGTCGTCAAGGCGGGCATCACCGCAGCCGATGTGAAGGCGATCGGCATCACCAACCAGCGCGAGACCACACTGCTCTGGGACAGGCACACCGGTGAACCCGTCCACCACGCCGTGGTCTGGCAGGACACCCGCACCGACGCGCTCTGCAGGGAACTCGGCCGCAACGTGGGCCAGGACCGCTTCCGCCGCGAGACCGGTCTGCCGCTCGCCTCGTACTTCGCGGGCCCCAAGATCCGCTGGCTGCTCGACAACGTCGAGGGCCTGCGCGAGCGCGCCGAGCGCGGCGACCTGCTCTTCGGAACCATGGACTCCTGGGTCATCTGGAACCTGACCGGCGGCGCCGACGGCGGCGTCCACGTCACCGACGTCACCAACGCCTCGCGCACCCTCCTGATGAACCTGCACACCCTGGCATGGGACGAGAAGATCCTCTCGTCCATGGAGATCCCGGCGGCCGTGCTGCCCGAGATCCGCTCCTCCGCCGAGGTGTACGGCACCGCCAGGGGCGGCGTCCTGGACGGGGTCCCGGTCGCCTCGGCGCTCGGCGACCAGCAGGCGGCCCTGTTCGGCCAGACCTGCTTCTCCGAGGGCGAGGCCAAGTCCACGTACGGCACCGGCACCTTCATGCTGATGAACACCGGCGAGAGGCCCGTCAACTCCTACAACGGACTGCTGACGACGGTCGGTTACCGGATCGGCGCACAGAAGCCGGTGTACGCCCTGGAGGGCTCCATCGCCGTCACCGGCTCGCTGGTGCAGTGGATGCGTGACCAGATGGGCATGATCGAGTCCGCGGCCGAGATCGAGCCCCTGGCCGCCTCCGTCGAGGACAACGGCGGGGCGTACTTCGTGCCCGCGTTCTCGGGTCTGTTCGCCCCGTACTGGCGCTCCGACGCCCGTGGCGTCATCGCCGGTCTGACCAGGTACGTGACGAAGGCGCACATCGCCCGCGCGGTCCTGGAGGCCACCGCCTGGCAGACCCGTGAGATCACCGACGCCATGACGAAGGACTCCGGGGTCGAGCTCTCCGCCCTGAAGGTCGACGGCGGCATGACCTCCAACAACCTGCTGATGCAGACGCTCGCCGACTTCCTGGACGCGCCCGTCGTGCGGCCGATGGTCGCCGAGACGACGTGCCTCGGCGCCGCGTACGCCGCCGGCCTCGCGGTCGGCTTCTGGCCGGACACCGACGCACTGCGCGCCAACTGGCGCCGGGCCGCCGAGTGGACCCCGCACATGGAGGCGGAGACCCGCGAACGCGAGTACGCGTACTGGCTCAAGGCCGTGCAGCGGACCATGGGCTGGATCGAGGACGGCACGGGCGAGAAGTGATCACCGCAGCCTCCCCGGGTGCGTCCCGCGGTGAAGACGCACCGGGCCTCCGGTCTCCTCCCGGGCCGTGCCGGGACCCGGGGGCGGCCCGGCGACCGGCTCCCCAGGGAGAGTGAACTCTCGGCGGATCCGGGGCTCCCGCGCAATTCCTTGCGGAAGGCGGTGCGCACCCTGTCGCTGATCCGCATGCTCGACGTGCGGCAGGGCGACGGCCCCCACGTGATCAGCTTCGACCCACAACTGCCGCTGGAGTCACTGAGCTTCGTGGTGGACTTCCCCCGCGACGACACGGTGCTCGAATTCCTCGCGGCCCGCCGGATCCTGGAACCGGCGGCCACGGCAATGGCGGCGACGCGCACAGAGAGGCCCGACTGGACGCTGTGGCCGCACAGTTGGACTCCCTGGGCGTCGAGCCCTCGGTGGAGGAACTGATCGCCTGTGACCTGGAGTTCCACCGCGGCATCGTGGAGTCGTCGGGGAACTCGTTGCTCTGCTCGCTGCTCGACGGACTCTCGGGGCCGACGACCCGGGCGCGGATCCGGCGGGGGCCGGCCCAGGAGGACGCGCTCAGCCGCACGCTCCACGAGCACCGGGCGATCCTGTAGGCCCTGTGGGACCGGGATGCGGAGGCCGCCCGGGCCTGGGCGACAGCGCATGTGGCGGGCGTGGAGCAGTGGTTGCACTCGACCCTGTGGCGCGGGGACACCGAGGCCGTACCGACAGGGCTTCCCCCGTTCCCGGTCCCGCCCCTGTGCCGTACCGGTGACCGCGACGACGGCGGGACTGGGACTGCGGCACATGTGACCAGAAGCCGTAAGGTTGACGAGTACGCAAGGGAACTTCGGAAGGAGGCCTGGGTGATCGAGCTCGAGGGAGTTCCCGAGCTGATCGACCCGGTCATGGTGGCCGCGTTCGAGGGATGGAACGACGCAGGTGACGCCGCCTCCACGGCGGTGGCGCACCTGGACCGGGAGTGGAAGGGCGAGGTGTTCGCGGCGCTGGACGCCGAGGACTACTACGACTTCCAGGTCAACCGGCCGACGGTGTGGCTGGACGGCGGGGTACGCAAGATCACCTGGCCGACCACCCGGCTCTCCGTGGTCCGCATCGGCGGGGACGAGCCCCGCGATCTCGTTCTGGTCCGCGGCATCGAGCCGTCCATGCGCTGGCGCTCGTTCTGCAACGAGCTCCTGGGATTCGCCCATGAGCTGGGCGTGGAGATGGTCGTGATCCTCGGCGCGTTGCTCGGCGACACCCCGCACACCCGGCCGGTACCGGTCAGCGGGGTCACCTCCGACCCGGACCTGGCGCGGTCCATGGATCTGGAGGAGACCAGGTACGAGGGGCCGACGGGCATCGTCGGCATCCTCCAGGAGGCCTGTACGCACGCGGGTGTTCCCGCGGTGAGCCTGTGGGCCGCGGTGCCGCACTACGTGTCCCAGCCGCCCAACCCGAAGGCGACGCTCGCGCTGCTGAACCGCCTGGAGGACCTTCTCGGTCTGCGCATCCCGCTGGGCGAACTGCCCGAGGACGCACGCGCCTGGCAGCTCGGGGTCGACCAACTGGCAGCCGAGGACAGCGAAGTGGCGGAGTACGTCCAGACGCTGGAGGAGGCCCGGGACACCGCCGAGCTGCCCGAGGCGAGCGGGGAGGCCATCGCCCGCGAGTTCGAGCGCTATCTGCGTCGCAGGGACATCGGTCCGGGCCAGGCGCCCGGTGGGCATGCGACGGACGGCGGCGACGCCTCGTACCTGCGCGACACCTCCAGTGGTCGCACCCGCCCGCCGAAGCCGGCCCGGCCGGACACCGGGTCCGGTTCGGCGCCGGGCGGCGGGCCCGGCCGGCAGTCGCCGACCGGCCGGGAGAACGAGGACGGCGAGGACGGCCCACCGGCCCCGCCGGATGATTCATCGGAGGACTGACGGACCGAGAGAGCGCCGGGCGGGTGCGTACCCGCCCGGCGCTCCTGTGTGTCCGGTGCGTGCGGGAACAGCCTCCGGGGCGCGTTCGACACGGATCGCTCGACCAGGGGCGGAACGGAACCGGCCCGGGACTTCTTGGAGAAGTCCCGGGCCGGTTCATGGATGGGCGGCCCTCGGGGCCGTCACCCCGTGCGGTACTTACAGGGCGACACCCAGCAGCGCGTCGACGGTGCGCGAGACGAGGCCGGGTGCGCCCTCGTCCGTCCCGCCGCCGGCGTTCTGGCGCTCGGCCCAGCGGTCCACGGCGGCCAGCGCCGCCGGTGCGTCCAGGTCGTCGGCGAGGGCCTCGCGGACCTCCTCGACCAGGGCGTCGGCGGACAGCCCGTCGGGCCGGGAGACGGCGGACCGCCAGCGTCCGAGCCGCTCCACCGCATCGGCGAGCACCTGGTCGGTCCACTCCCAGTCGGACCGGTAGTGGTGCGCCAGCAGGGCGAGGCGGATCGCCGCCGGGTCCACCCCGTCCTGGCGCAGCTTCGAGACGAAGACCAGGTTGCCCCTGGACTTGGACATCTTCTCGCCGTCCAGGGCGACCATTCCGGCGTGCACATAAGCCTGGGCGAACGGGTACTCGCCGGTCAGCACCTGGGCGTGCGAGGCCCCCATCTCGTGGTGCGGGAAGGCGAGGTCGGACCCGCCGCCCTGGACGTCGAAGCCCATGCCGAGGTGGTCCAGCGCGATGGCGACGCACTCGATGTGCCAGCCGGGGCGACCGGGACCGAGCGAGGCCCCGTCCCAGCTCGGCTCGCCCTCACGGGCGGCCATCCACAGCATCGGGTCGAGCGGGTTCTTCTTGCCGGGGCGCTCCGGGTCGCCGCCGCGCTCGGCGGAGAGCAGCCGCATCGCCTCGGCGTCGAGGTTCGAGACCCCGCCGAAGTGCGGGTCGGCCTCGACGGAGAAGTACACGTCCCCGTCGAGTTCGTAGGCGGCGCCGGCGTCCCGGAGCCGTTCGACGAGCGGAACGATGCCGGGTATGGCCTCGACGGCACCGATGTAGTGCTTCGGCGGAAGCATGCGGAGGGCGGTCATGTCCTCACGGAACAGCGCCGTCTCGCGTTCGGCGAGCTCGGTCCAGTCCTGGCCGTCGCGCACGGCCCGCTCCAGCAGCGGGTCGTCCACGTCGGTCACGTTCTGGACGTAGTGGACCTGCCGCCGGGTGTCGAGCCACACACGCTGGACGAGGTCGAACGCGTTGTAGGTCGCCGCGTGCCCCATGTGGGTCGCGTCGTACGGAGTGATACCGCAGACGTAGATACGGGCGACGGGACCGGGGTCGAGAGTGATCCGTCCGCCGGTCGCGGTGTCGTGGATCCGAAGGTCGCGGCCCTTGCCGGGCAGGGCGGGGACCTCAGAAGCGGGCCAGGCATGCATGCCACGAGCGTAACCGGACGCATGTTCCGGATACGAACCGGATGCCGGATCTGGCCGAAGGGGCGGTCTTGCGCGGCCCTGGCCCATCTGCTCTGCCTCGTCCCCGTCCACGCGCCCGCTGCTCGACCGCCGGGCCCACGCCCTTCCGTCAGACCGGCGGCCAGGGGATCGACGGCCATTCCCCGCTCGGCTCCGGGTGCTTCCCCGACACCCTGAGTGCCTCCACCCGGCCGCGCAGCGCCGCGATCTCAGCGGCGGTGATCAGCTCGGCCAGCCGGGTGACGAGGGCGGTCCCCGGCGCGAGCGCCGCACCGAGACGATCGACGACCTCGACCGCCTCGGCCGTCAACGGCTCCCCCGCCCACCCCCAGAGCAGCGTGCGCAGCTTGTCGTCGGCGTTGAAGGTCACCCCGTGGTCGATGCCGTAGAGCCGGCCGTCGGACGCGGGGAGCAGGTGGCCGCCCTTGCGGTCACCGTTGTTGATCACTGCGTCGAGCACCGCCAGCCGCCGCAGCCTCGGATCGTCGGCATGGACCAGCAGGGCCCTCCCGCCTTCCTCGGTCTCCGCGAAGGCGACGGCCTTCCAGCCCTCCCCCGGTTCCTCGTCCTCGACGAGCGCCAGGAGCGGGGGCCGGCCGTCCGCGTCGGGGCCGTCGGGGCCGTTGTCCTCTGCCGCCGTTTCGATCCACAGCTGGCACATGCCCTCACCGTAGGGCCCGTCCCGCAGCACGGTGGGCGGTATGAGCCCCCATCCGGTCGCCTCGGAGATCTCGTACGCGGCCACCTCGCGCTGGGCGAGCGTGCCGTCCGGGAAGTCCCACAGAGGCCGTTCCCCGGCAACGGGCTTGTAGACGCACGTGACTTCCTCGCCTTCGTGGGCGACCGTGCAGTAGAGGACCGCGTTGGACGCGCCACGGATCCGGCCGCGGACGGTCAGCCGGCCCTCGGCGAGGAACGTGACCAGTTCGGTCGCGGTCAGGCTCCGCGACGGTACCCGTTCTGGCGCGGGCATACATGTCCTTCCGGATCGAGCGGCAGGCTGCACAGCGGGCACGGCGGGCGCCCGGCGTTCACGACGTCCAGGGCGCGTTTGGCGAAGGCGCGGGCCTGCGCGCCGCTGAGCCGGACCCGCAGCATCGGCGGGCCGTTCTCCTCGTCCTGGAGCAGCCGCTCCTCGGCCTCCGCGAGATCCTCGTCGGATGCCACGTCCAGCTCGACCAGTGCCTGCGCCTCGACGATCATGCGCTGGTCCTCGCCGTCCCAGGCGAGCGCCATCGTGCCGACCCGGAACTCCTCCTCGACGGGCACGTCGAGGGGCGCGGTGTCGGTGACGTCCATCGGCGCGACGGCGGGCACCGGCGAGTTCCCGCCGGTCCGCCGCACCACTTCGTCGAGCAGTTCGTCGATGCGCTCGGCGAGTGCGGCGACCTGGGTCTTCTCCAGGGCCACACTGGTCACGCGTCCGCCTGAGGATGCCTGCAGGAAGAACGTACGACGCCCAGGCAACCCGACCGTACCGGCCACGAAGCGGTCCGGGGGGTCGTAGAGGAACACCTGACGGGACACGTCCTGTCTCCCTTGAGAATTGACGGCAGATGAGCGGTGGCCGGGCTTCCGGGGGATTCCCCGAGGAAGGGCGCCTCCGGCGCATCCACCCTACTGTGAGAAGCGATCACGGCGCCCCTGCGCCGCCCCCGACCGCCGCATCGGCATCGGCGTCCCCGGCCGCACGCCTGCCGTGGCCCGCACCGTCGGGGTGCTCCCGGGGCGCCAGGGCGGCGAGGTCCCCCGTGTCGCCGAGCCGCAGCAGGAAGGGCCGCAGTCTGGTGTAACGGATCGCGGTGACCGAACAGGGATCGGCCTGGATCCGCTGGAAGAGGTCGAGATGCATACCGAGCGCATCGGCGACGAGGGCCTTGATGATGTCGCCGTGCGAGCACATCACATAGGCGGCGTCGTCGCCGTACTCGCCCTCGATCCGCGCGTTCCAGTCCCGCACGGCGTCGACCGCGCGCGCCTGCATGGCACGCATGGACTCGCCGCCGGGGAACGCCGCGGACGAGGGGTGCTGCTGCACGACGCTCATCAGCGGTTCCTCGGTGAGTTCGGCGAGTTTGCGTCCCGACCAGTCGCCGTAGTCGCACTCGCTGATGCGTTCCTCGGCGTGCAGCACCAGTTCCGGCCGGGCTTCGAGCAGCGGCGCCAGGGTTTCCCGGCAGCGCTGCAGCGGGCTGCTGACGGCGGCGACCAGGGGCAGCGCGGTCAGCCGTCCGGGCAGCGCCGCGGCCTGTGCGCGGCCGCGCTCGTCGAGCGCGACACCGGGGGTGCGGCCCGCGAGCACCCCGTCCGTGTTGGCGGTGGAGCGTCCATGGCGTACGAGGATCAGGGTGGGCATACGAGCCAGCGTAGGGCTCCGGCGCCGACGAGGTGCGCCGGGCACCGTGGCAGGGAAGAATGCGCGCCGTGATTGTGGACTGTGCGATCTACCGGGACGGACGTCGTACCGCGGGCCCGGAGGATCTCTCCGAGGCCCTTGCGGAGGCACGCGCCACCGGGGACGCGTTCCTCTGGATCGGACTGTACGAGCCGACGAAGAGCGAGATCGAACGCGTCAGCAGCGAGTTCGGGCTCCATCCGCTGGCGGTGGAGGACGCCCTGAGCGCCCACCAGAGGCCCAAGCTGGAGGTGTACGACGACTCGCTCTTCGCGGTCATCAAGCCGGTGGTGTACGAGCACCACAGCGACAAGGTCACCACCGACGAGCTGATGGCGTTCGTCGGCGATTCGTTCGTCGTGACGGTGCGACACGGGGAGGGCGCCCCGCTGGCCGCGGTACGCCGCCGTCTGGAGTCCGAGCCGGACGTTCTCAAGCACGGGCCGACCGCGGTCCTGTACGCGATCAGCGACGCCGTCGTCGACCACTACATCGAGGTCGCGGGTGAACTCCAGGCCGACCTGGAGGAGCTGGAGACCGAGGTGTTCGCACCGGCAGGCGGGGACACCAAGAACACCGCGTCCCGCATCTACACCTTCAAGCGGCAGATCCTGGAGTTCCGCCGGGCCGCGGGGCCGTTGAGCGACCCCATGGCCCGGCTGGCCGGCGCGGAGGTGCCGTTCGTCCACGAACACTCGCAGCCCTTCTTCCGCGACGTGAACGACCACCTGACGCGTGCCAACGAGTACGTGGACGGGCTGGACCGGCTCCTTTCCGACGTCCTGTCGGCCCACCTGGCCCAAGTGGGGGTGCGACAGAACGACGACATGCGCAAGATCTCGGCCTGGGCGGCGATGGCCGCCGTACCGACCATGGTGGCGGGGATCTACGGCATGAACTTCAGGTACATGCCGGAGCTCAGCTGGACGTGGGCGTATCCGGCGGTGATCGGGGTGATGGGTGTCCTGGTGTTCGGCCTGTACCGGCTCTTCAAGACCCGCGGCTGGCTCTGACGGGCAGGACCCGTCGCCCCCATCAGCCGGCCGCGGGCACCCGCGTCGCGGGGCCGCCCAGCGGATCGCGCCGTCGGGGCGGCGACAGGCTCACCATGCGCCGCCACCCGACGAGCCGTTCGTACCCGTAGACCGCGTGGATACCGGCGGCCAGTACGGCCGACTTGGCCCGGGGCCAGTGCAGGATGCGGCCCATGTGGTCCATCACGGCGAGACTGACGTCGCGGTACACCCGGATCTCGGTGAGCGCGGACTCGCGCAGGATGCGCTGGATCGTACGGCCGTGTCCCAGCCGGGCGAAGCGGAGCAACTCCTCGTGACAGTAGGCCAGGTGGTTGTCCTCGTCGTCCGAGATCATCCTCACGGCGCGACCGAGGTCGGGGTGGTCGGCGAAGTGCGTGCGCAACAGCGCCATCTGCTCGGAGGCGCGCTGTTCGGTGACCCGGCTGTGGGCGAGGTAGGTGATGATGTCCCGCTCGGAGAGCGGCTCCTCGCGCCGCAGCTGCTCATGTGCGAGGCCGATGCCGTACTGCTCCAGCAGCATCGTGTAGTCGGTCTCGCGCGGCACCTCCACCGGCTGCAGTCCGCGCTTCCTCAGCAGCGCCTCGAAGATCCGGCCGTGCTTGTCCTCGTCGGCGCCGTGCCGCGCGATCCTGGACGCCAGGTGGCGCTGGCTCTCGGGTGCGAGGGCCGCGATCCGGCCGTTCTCCCAGCCGCCCTGGGACTCCCCGCCGGCCGCGATGGAGCAGAAGAGCCGGAAGGACTCGTCCTCGTCGAGGATCTCCTGGAACAGGCTCCTTGCCGAGAGCATCACCGCCACCTCCGTGTCGCCGTCCGTGCACCGACAGTCAAAAGCGGCTGCCCTGCCGGGGCAACAGGAGCGCTCCCGTACTGCTCCGGTCGGGGCCGGCCCGCCGGCGGTGCTCCGTACCCTCTCGGGGACGGAGCCGCCACCTCGGCCGGGCTGCCGGCGCGCCAGGGCGTGTTTCGAAAGGGGCGTCGCCGAGCAGGCGGGACTTTCGCCCTATGCGAGCCCGGCCCGTTCCAGGGCTTCGGCGCCGGCCCGCAGGGCCGTGATCCGCTCCTCCAGCGTGAACCCCGCAGGCGCGAGGGTCAGCGTCGTGACGCCCGCCGCGGCATAGGCCTGCATGCGCTCGGCGATCCGCTCGACCGAGCCGAGCAGCGTGGTCTGGTCGATCAACCGGTGCGGAACGGCGGCGGCGGCGCCGTTCTTGTCACCGGACAGGTACAGGTCCTGGATCTCGGCGGCTTCCTTCTCGTATCCCATGCGCCCCGCGAGCCGGTTGTAGAAGTTCTGCTTGCGGCTGCCCATGCCACCCACGTACAGCGCGGTGTACGGACGGAACATGTCGGCGAGGCCGTTGACGTCGTCACCGACAGCCAGCGGAAGGGTCGGGCAGACGTCGAAGCCCTCCATGGTCAGGCCCGCCTTCTCGCGGCCGGCCCGCAGGTGCTTCACCGCGGTCTCCTCGAGGTGCTCCGCGGACGGGAAGATCAGGAGCGCGCCATCGGCGATCTCACCGGTCTGCTCCAGGTTCTTCGGGCCGATCGCGGCGATGTAGAGCGGGATGTGCTCGCGCTGGGGGTGGACGGTGAGCTTGATGGGCTTGCCGGGGCCGTCCGGCAGCGGGAGCGTCCAGTGCTGCCCCTGGTACGACAGCCGCTCGCGGGACATCGCCTTGCGGACGATCTCGACGTACTCGCGGGTCCGGGCCAGCGGCTTGTCGAACCTGACCCCGTACCAGCCCTCGGAGACCTGCGGCCCGGAGACGCCGAGGCCGAGCCGGAACCGGCCTCCGGAGAGCGAGTCGAGGGTGGCGGCGGTCATCGCCGTCATCGCGGGCTGGCGGGCCGGGATCTGCATGATCGCGGAGCCGACATCGATCGATTCGGTCCGGGCGGCCACCCAGGCGAGCACGGTCGGTACGTCGGAGCCGTAGGCCTCGGCCGCCCAGCACACGTCGTAACCGATACGGTCGGCCTCCTGGGCGACGGCGAGGTTGTCGCCGTCCATTCCCGCACCCCAGTAACCGAGATTGATGCCGAGCCGCATAGCCGCTCCCCTTACTGATCAGTAACGTCGCTGGTCCCCGGACTCTAGCGCGCGGCGACGCGTTCCGGCAGGGGCGGCCCGACAAGGGGTTGTCCACAGGCTTCCGCCGAGGGGGGCTTCCGGCCAGTAATCTCAGCCCACATGGAGCAGAGGCATCTCGGCCGCACCGGCCTTCGCGTGTCCCGGATCGGGCTCGGCACCCTGACCTGGGGCCGGGACACCGACGAGCACGACGCCGCTGAACAGCTGAAAGCCTTCTGGGAGGCGGGCGGCACACTGGTCGACACGGCCGATGTGTACGGCGGCGGAGAGGCCGAACACCTGCTCGGACGGCTCATCGAGAGCCTGGTCCCGCGACGCGATCTGATCATCGCGACGAAGGCGGGCAGCGTGCCCGACCCGTATCGCCGGTTCAACGGATCCCGTGGTCATCTGCTGGCCGCGCTGGACGCCTCTCTGGCGCGGCTCGGGACGGACCATGTGGATCTGTGGCAGCTCCATGCCTTCGACCCGGTGACGCCGCTGGAGGAGACCCTTCAGGCGGTGGACCTGGCGGTCTCCACCGGCCGCGCCCGGTACGCGGGGGTGTCGAACTTCTGCGGCTGGCAGCTGGCCAAGGCCGCGACCTGGCAGCTCGCCTCGCCCGGGGTGCGCACCCGGCTGGCGAGCACCCAGATGGAGTACTCGCTGTTGCAGCGGGGCGTGGAGCGAGAGGTGCTGCCGGCCGCGCTCGACCTGGGTGTGGGACTGCTGCCCTCCTCCCCCCTGGGCCGCGGGGTCCTGACCGGAAAGTACCGGACGGGCACGCCGTCGGACTCGCGCGGCGCCTCGGAGCTGCTCGCTCCCTTCGTCGAGCCGTATCTCGACGAGCCGGCGAGCCGCATCGTGGACGCGGTGGCGACAGCCGCCGACGGGCTGGCCACGACACCGCTCCAGGTGGCTCTGGCCTGGGTGCGGGACCGTCCCGGAGTGGTGGCCCCGATCGTCGGCGCACGCAACGCGCGGCAGCTCACGGAGGCATTGTCGGTGGAGGCGCTTAGTCTTCCTGACGAGATCTGCCAGGCGCTCGACGACGTGTCCGCGCCCGTGCACCGCTATCCCGACCAGGACTGGAGCACGCTGTGACTGCCCTTCCCCGGGGGGAGACCCCCGGCTCCCCGGCCGCCGACGACGCCGATGCCGTCGCGGACCCTTCCGCCGCCGTACCCGCTCCGCCCGTCCGGGGCGAGGGGCACGGGGCGGGCGAGGGACCGTCGGCGGCCGACGGTGCCGCCGAAGTCGCGGAGACGGAAGACGACGAATCCGGGACCACCGGCGCCGACGAGGAGACGGCAGCGGAGCCCGGCGCCGAGGGGGCGACCGACGGCACCGCTCCTCTCTCCGAGGCCGAGGCCGAGCTCGCCGCCCAGCGTGAGCTGCGGGAGCGGATCGAGAAGCGCAAGGCCGAGAAGGCGGGCCCCATCGCCGCGGGCGCGAAGCTGAGTGGCAAGGCGGCCGATCTGCTCGCGGCCGTGCGCGCCGTGGAGAGCGGCGACAAGCCGGCCGCCTCGTTCTTCGATTCCCCCGCACCCGCCGTGCCCCGCCGGGACGCTCCCGCGCCCGCTCCGGTGCGCCCCCGCGTGCCCGAACCCGCCGCGGCTCCGCAGGGGCCGTCGCCCCAGACCCTCGCCGCGGTGGCGGCCGTGCTGGCCGAGGGCGGGGCGCCTGGAGCTCTGGCGGGCGCGGCGGCCGAGGCCCTCGGCGCTCAGGCCGCCGAGGGCCTGCGCGAGGATCCGTGGCGGTTGCTGGCCGTGCCCGGGGTCAGGCCCGAACAGGCCGACGGATTCGCGCGGGCGCTGCTGGGCGCCGCATGCGGTCCGGACGACGAGCGGCGGACCTCGGCCCTGGTCAGCCGGCTGCTGGAGCAGGCCGCACTCCGCGGCCACACGGCACTGGACGCGGCAGCGGTCCGTGCCGCCCTCGCCGAGCACTCGGTCGCCGACCCCGAAGCCGCTGTCCGGCACGCCGTCGCCGAGGGCGTCGTCCTGGTCTTCCAGGACGGACAGGAGGAAGGCCAGGACGACCAGGAAGCCGAAGTGCCGGCGGAGCCCGGCGAGGACGCCGGGGGCGGTTTCGAGGACCGGGCCGGACAGGAACCGGTGCAGGTGCTGCTGGGGCTCGACCGGTACGCACTCGCCGAGGAGAGCCTCGCCGACGGCCTGGCCCGCCTCGTCAGCACCTGCGGGAAGGACGCGGACTGGGCGCAGGCGGCGTCGGCCGCGGGCTCCCCGTCGGCGGCCGAACTGATCCGCGCGGTCGCGGCCCATGGTCTGGTGGCACACACCGGTGGCGAAGCGGCCAGGGCCGAACCCGCCGCTCTGATCACCGCGGCCCGCGGTCTCGGCCTGCGTGCCCTGGGTGCGGTGCACAGTGCCGAGGGCAGGCGCCGGCTGGCCGAGGCGACCGGTGATCCGTCGGCGGCCGTCACGCTGGCCGGGCTGGTCTCCGGCACCGAGGGCCCGGGGCGGGACGAGGAGGGCGCGATCGCCGTCGACCTGCTCGTGGTGCTGGACGCCCCGCAGCTGGACGTCGAGACGGCCGCGATCCTCGTGGAGTCCCTGGCGGACGGCACCCGCCTGGTCCTCAGCGGCGACCCGGGCGTGCTGGGCTCGGCGGGTGCGGGGCAGGTCTTCGCCGATGTGCTCGCCGCCCGTGTGTGCCCGCAGGTCGTCTCCCGTACGCCGGACCCGGGGCCGATCGGCGAGCTGGTCTCCGGCATCGGCATCGGGGAGCTGCAGACGGTCGCGGCGCCCGGCAGAGAGGTCGTGATCGTCCCGGTGCGCGACGCGGGCGAGGCGGTCCACCGCACCGTGCAGCTGGTCGCCGACTCGGTGCCGCGCGCCCTCGGCGTACCGTCGGCCGACACCCAGGTGATCACCGTCGGCCACGGAGGCCAGGCGGGGACCCGGGCGTTGAACGCGGCGCTGAAGCAGCGGCTCAACCCGGGGCCGGGGCGGTTCGGCGGCTACGACCCGGGCGACCGCGTGGTCCATGTCCCGGCGCCCGGCAGGGCCGTGCCCGGGGTGGTCGTCTCGGCCGACGCCGAGGGCCTGCACCTGGACTGCGCGGGCACCGAGGTCGTCGTGGCGCAGGAGCGGGTGGAGTCGTCCGTGCGCCACGGCTGGGCCCTCACCGCACACCAGGCGGTGGGGATGCGGTGGCCGGCGGTGGTCGTCGTGCTGCCGGGTGACGCCGTCCGGGGGCTGAGCCGCCCCTGGGTGTATACCGCTTTCGGCCGCGGGGAGCGGCACCTGTCCGTCGTGCACGGCGTGGACCAGGCGCTGGAGCGCGCGGTCGCCCAGTCGCCGGTCCGGGACCGCACGACGCGACTGCGCACCTTGCTGGAGACCCCGTCCGGATGACCGGGCCGCGTCCTGTCGTCCGTCGTCGGGCGGGCCCGGTCGCGGGCCCGGCCGACGACGGGCGGATCAGGAGCTGTCCACTGCCAGGCCGGCCCGCTCCCCGCCCGGTTCGTCCTCGTCGAAGACCGCGCTGACGTCGAAGCGGCAGACCACCAGCTGCGGGTCCGCGTCGTCGAACGGCGCACCGAGCCATTCCCCCGCCTCGGGCGGTTCCTCCGCCGCCACGACCCAGAGCGTGGAGTCGCCCTCCTCCAGGCCGAACTCCGTGTGCCGGGAGGCGATCTCGTCCGGTTCGTACTCGCCGAAGAGCACTCCGAGCGCCGCGTGGACGCTGGAACCGACCACCGCGGCGTTCCCGACGACGGAGTCGTCCGGTTCGAGATCGGCGATCCGCTGCGCCTGCGCGAGCAGCCGTGGCGGCTCCACCACCGTGTAGTCGCGGCGGATCAGCACGGTCAGCGCCTTGGGTTCCTCGGGGCCGGCGTACGGGGGCAGGGAGTCCTCCGCACCCGGGATCTCGAAGGGAGTCACCTCGTCGTAGCGGTCGTAGAGCAGTTCGTCGTAGACCTCGGCGGCAGCGGCCAGTGCGTTGAACGCTTCGTTGACAGCGGGATCGTCGTCCCCTGTCCGGCGCTCGACCGCCTCGAGGTGCTGGTCGAGCGCGGCTTTGATCGCTTCGGCGGCGGCGCGTACCTCGGCAGCGGTGGGCTGCGCAGCATCAGACATAGTGCAGACGCTATCCGCACAGGGGCTCTGCCCGCACAATAGATGCGATGCCGGAATACGAATTTGTCGATGTGTACGTACCGCGCGGGGTGTCCCGGAAGGACACGGCCCGCCTGTTGACCGACCATGCCGAGTACGGGCACTGGGAACTGGACCGGTTGTCGCTGCGCCGTGACGGCAGCCGCAGGGTGCGGCTGCGCCGACGGATCATCCGCCAGCTCCGGGCCACTTGGTGAGACGGAGCGGGCCCCGCAGTCGCGGGGCCCGCTCCCTTCACCATGCTCGCGCCGCCGTCCCGGTCCGCTGGGCGGACATCCTGGCGCGGCGGTAGAGCACTGCGCCCGCGCCCGCCAGCAGCAGACCCGCGCTCGCCGGGACCAGCAGGTCGAGTCCGCCCGCTCCGGTGTGTGCGAGTTCGACGACGTCCTGTGCCTGCTGCTCCTGCTGTGTCTGGGGTTCGTTCGGCACGGTCTGCGGTTCGGGTGCCGAGGGCTCGTTCTCGGTGACCGACGTACTGACCGGTGGCGTGACGGCGTCCTGCTCGTCTCCGCACCCGTTGTCGGAGGCGGGGCTGAGCAGTCCGCCGATGGTGAAGCTGTTCCCACAGACGTTCACGGGGATGTCGATGGGTACAGCGATCTTGTTGCCCGAGAGCACCCCGGACGAGCCGCTCGTGCTTCCCTCCGCCGTGGTCCCGCTCCCGGTGTCGCCCGGGACGGCCCGGTGCTTCCCGGTGCCCGCCCTGTGTGTCTCGGTCAGGTCGCCGGCCTCCTCGGAGCCCGAGGCGTGCCGGCCCGACGCGTCCCTTCGCGAACCGTTTCCGCAGGCGTTTCCCGCTGCCGGGTCGAACAGTCCCACGACGTTCACGGAGTTGCCGCATACGTTGACCGGCGCATGGACCGGGACCTGGACCGAATCCCCTGAAGCCACCCCCGGGGAATTCGACGCACCGCCGGTCGCTCCCGCGTCGGCGTGCGCGTAACCGCCGCTCAGTGCGAGGACTCCGCCCGCGGCCGCCATGGTGATCAGACCTTTACGCGTGACCTGTCGCATAGGTTTTCCCTGCCTTCTACGTTCCGGAATACCCCCGGACCCAACCGTGCGGGGGCGGGGCACCCAGCGGCCCCGGAGTGCATGGCGTGCACTCCGGGGCCGACCGGGTTCAAACCCTTACGGGGCGACGCACAACGTCAGGCGCCGGTGCACCTGTTGCCCATGGCGGGGTTCAGCAGACCGATCACGGAGATCGTGTTGCCACACACATTCACCGGCACGTGCACGGGCGCCTGGATGGTGTCGCCCGAGATCAGACCGGGGCTGTTGAGAGCAGTGCCCTGGGCGCCGGAGTCGGCGACGGCCATGCCCGCACCGGCCAGAACCAGGCCACTGGTGGCAACCGCAGCTGCGACGACCTTCTTGATCATTGTTCCTCCTCATTGGCAATGCGGTCCCAGCCGCGGACCGCATCACCTGTAACGAAGAAAAATGAAGCGGGCTACGAGCGTATGGTTCCTTTCACTCGTTCCGGCCATATACGTACACGTTGACGAATGTTGGCGTGGTGCTCGCTGAAAAAGCGGCAGGAACTCAGCAGTTGTCGATGAAACGGTCGAGCACCCGGACGCCGAACTGCAGACCGTCCACCGGTACCCGCTCGTCCACACCGTGGAACATGCCTGCGAAGTCGAGCTCCGGCGGGAGCTTCAGCGGGGCGAAACCGAAGCAGCGGATACCGAGGTCGTCGAAGGACTTGGCGTCGGTACCGGCGGACAGCATGTAGGGAACGGCGCGCGCGATCGGATCCTCCGCCTTCAGGGCGATCTGCATCGCGTCCACGAGGGAGCCGTCGAAACTCGTCTCCAGCGCCTTGTCCCCGTGTACGTCCTCACGCCTCACCCGCGGGCCGAGGATCCGGTCCAGATCCGCCAGGAACTCGTCCTCGAAACCGGGCAGGAAGCGGCCGTCCACATGGGCGGTGGCCTGGCCGGGGATCACGTTCACCTTGTAGCCGGCGCCCAGCATGGTGGGAGCGGCCGAGTTGCGGAGTGTGGCACCGATCATCCTGGCGATGCCACCCAGCTCGGCGAGGGTCGTCTCCATGTCCTCCGGGTCGAGCGGGATGCCCAGCGCATCGGACAGCTCGTCGAGGAAGGACCGTACGGTCTTGGTCACCCGGACCGGCCACTGGTGCCGTCCCAGCCGTCCGACCGCCTCGCAGAGCTCGGTGATCGCGTTGTCGTCATTGGTCATCGAACCGTGGCCCGCGGTGCCGTCCACGGTGAGCCGCATCCAGTGCATGCCCTTCTGGGCCGTCTCGACGAGATAGAGGCGGAGGTTCTCGTTCACCGTGAAGGAGAAGCCGCCGACTTCACCGATGGCCTCGGTGACGCCCTCGAAGAGGCCGGGGTGCTTGTCCACGAGGTAGCGCGCGCCGTAGGTGCCGCCCGCCTCCTCGTCCGCGAGGAAGGCCAGCACGATGTCACGCGGGGGCTTGCGGCCACTGCGCATCCGGTCGCGGACGACCGCGAGCGTCATCGCGTCCATGTCCTTCATGTCGACCGCACCGCGCCCCCACACGCAGCCGTCCGCGATCTCGCCGGAGAACGGATGGTGCGTCCAGTCGTGGGCGTTGGCCGGAACCACGTCGGTGTGCCCGTGGATCAGCAGCGCGGGCTTCGACGGGTCCTCCCCCTCGATCCGCGCCACCGTCGAGGCCCGGCCCTTGTGCGACTCGAAGATCTTCGGCTCCAGACCGACCTCGGCGAGCTTCTCCGCGACGTACTCCGCGGCGGCCCTCTCCCCCGGTCCCGAGTGGTCACCGTAGTTACTGGTGTCGATCCGGATCAGCTCACGGCAGAGGTCCACGACCTCGTCCTCGCCCGAGACGGTCCGGGCCGCGTTGGTCTCGCTCACACTGCTTCCTTCCGCTGTCGCCGTGGTGCGCCCGCTCATCCTCCCGTGCCCGGCCCGTACGCCCAAGGCCGCCGCCCCTGCCGTGCGCCCTTCGCACCCCCGGCGTGATCGAGCACCCCCGAATGTTTGCTATTGTTTTCCACGTCGGAACGGGCCAGGGCCCGCGAGACAGACACCTTGTCCGGGTGGCGGAATGGCAGACGCGCTAGCTTGAGGTGCTAGTGCCCTTTATCGGGCGTGGGGGTTCAAGTCCCCCCTCGGACACCAGCAGAAACCCCAGTTCACCTGGGGTTTTTCTGTTTTCCGCCCCGGCACGGCCCACCACGCGATCGACAGCGGAACGGTCCCTGCCCGGACCAAGGAGGGGCGCCCCCGGAAGACCAGCACACGCAAGGAGCCGCACCATGTGCACCGCTGTACCGGCCGGCGCGTCCCGATGAGAGGGCGCGCGAAGCCGCCGCAGCCGCCGCTGCCGCAGCGGGACGGGATCGATCCGGTCCGTGTGCGGCTCCCCGAGGATCCGGACGGCCGCTGGGCGACGGTCGGCGCCCATCTGCGGGCGCGGTTCGCCGGGGCGATCGGGGCGGCACGGGTGGACGCCATGGTCGCCGAGGGCCGGTTCGTCTCGGTACAGGGTCCGGTGTCCGCCGACGAGCCGTACACCGCCGGCCGGTACCTCTGGTTCCACCGGGATTTCGCGCCGGAGGAGCCGGTGCCGTTCCCGGTCGGCGTCGTCCACCGCGACGAGCACCTCGTCGTCGCCGACAAACCGCACTTCCTGGCGACGACCCCACGCGGCCGGCACATCACCGAAACCGCGGTGGCGCGGCTGCGCCGGGAACTGGACCTGCCCGAGCTCCAGCCGGCGCACCGGCTGGACCGGCTGACGGCGGGCCTCGTCCTCTTTGTCGTGCGGCCCGGGGAGCGGGGCGCCTACCAGACGATGTTCCGGGACCGGCTGGTGCGCAAGGAGTACGAGGCGGTGGCGGCGTACGACCCCGTGCAGGCCTTCCCGCGGACCGTGCGCAGCCGCATCGTCAAGGAGCGCGGGGTCATCGCCGCCCGCGAGGAGCCGGGCGAGCCGAACAGCGAGAGCCGGATCGAGCTGGTGGAGCACCGGGCGGGTCTCGGCCGTTACCGGCTCGTGCCCGCCACCGGTCGCACCCATCAGCTGCGGGTGCACATGAACAGCCTGGGGCTGCCGCTCGTCCACGACCCGGTCTACCCGGTGGTCCGGCCGGAGGGTGCGGCCGACGACTGGTCGCACCCGCTCCAGCTCCTCGCCCGGGTGCTGGAGTTCACCGATCCGGTCACGGGCCGACCGCGCCGCTTCGAGAGCGGGCTGCGGCTCGCCGCGTGGCCGGACCGGTGAGCCGCGGGCTTCAGTGACCGCGGGCGATCCACTCGTCCAGGTGCGGGGCCTCCGCACCGATGGTGGTGGAATCGCCGTGCCCGGTACGGACGGTGGTCTCCGCGGGGAGACCGAGCAGCCGGTCCCTGATCGACGCGACGATCGTCGGGAAGTGGGAGAACGACCGCCCGGTGGCGCCGGGCCCGCCCTGGAACAACGTGTCGCCCGTGAAGACGGTGAACAGCTCGGGGGCGTACAGGCAGACCGCGCCCGGGGCATGTCCCGGGGTGTGCAGGACCTGAAGCGTCGTCCCCGCGATCTCCAGCTCCTGGCCGTCGGCGAGTTCGCCGTCCGGGGCGCGGTCCGGGTGGGTCTGCCTCCACAGCGGCAGGTCGTCGGGGTGCAGCAGAACGGGTGCGCCGGTGGCGTCGGCGAGGGCCGGGGCCGCGTCGATGTGGTCGTTGTGGGCGTGCGTGCAGACGATGGCGCGCAGCGTACGGCCGTTCAGCGCGGCCGCGATGGCGGCGGCGTCATGGGCGGCGTCGATGACGATCGCCTCGGTGTCGTCGCCGACGATCCAGACGTTGTTGTCGACGTCCCACTCCCCGCCGTCGAGGGCGAAGGTGCCGGACGTGACGAGGTGGTCGATGCGGGCGGTCATCAGAAGACCACCACCGAGCGCAGGACGTCCCCGGCGTGCATCCGGGTGAAGGCCTCCTCGATGTCGCCGAGCCCGATGGTCTCGGTGACGAACGCGGCGAGGTCGATCCGGCCCTGCTGGTGCAGATCGATCAGCATCGGGAAGTCGCGGGAGGGCAGGCAGTCGCCGTACCAGGAGGACTTGAGCGAGCCGCCGCGGCCGAACACGTCGAGCAGCGGGAGTTCGAGCCGCATCTCGGGGGTGGGGACGCCGACGAGGACGACGGTGCCGGCGAGGTCGCGGGCGTAGAAGGCCTGCTGGTACGTCTCGGGGCGGCCGACCGCCTCGATGACGACGTCCGCACCGTTGCCGTCGGTCAGCGAGCGGATCGCCTCGACCGGGTCGGTGGAGCGGGAGTTGACGGTGTGGGTGGCACCCATCGTCCTCGCCGTCTCCAGTTTGCGGTCGTCGATGTCCACGGCGATGATCTTCGACGCGCCTGCCAGTCGCGCACCCGCGATCGCCGCGTCGCCGACGCCGCCGCAGCCGATCACGGCGACCGAGTCGCCGCGGCCGACCTGCCCGGTGTTGATGGCGGCGCCGATGCCCGCCATCACGCCGCAGCCGAGCAGTCCTGCGACGGCCGGGGAGACCTCCGGGTCGACCTTGGTGCACTGGCCGGCGGCGACGAGGGTCTTCTCGGCGAACGCGCCGATGCCGAGCGCGGGCGACAGCTCCGTGCCGTCGAGCAGCGTCATCTTCTGCTTGGCGTTGTGGGTGTTGAAGCAGTACCAGGGGCGGCCGCGCAGACACGCGCGGCACTGCCCGCACACGGCACGCCAGTTGAGGATGACGAAGTCGCCGGGCGCGACGTCCGTGACCCCTTCGCCGACGGACTCCACCACGCCCGAGGCCTCGTGGCCGAGCAGGAAGGGGAAGTCGTCGTTGATGGCACCCTGCTTGTAGTGGAGATCGGTGTGGCAGACGCCGCACGCCTGGATCTTCACCACGGCCTCGCCGGGGCCCGGATCCGGGATCACGATCGTCTCGACCCGGACCGGCTCGTTCTTCCCCGGCGCGATGACCCCTTGCACCTGCTGCGACATTCCGCCGTCTCCCTGTTTCCATCGTTTTGTGCGGATCGAACATGCTCACCGTACGCTGCGTCAGGGTGTCACAGGAGCGCACCTCGTCGGCGGGACACGTCCCCCTGCCGAGGCCGTCGGCGACGGGGGCGGCCCCACCCCCGTACGGGGTTCAGGGCGCGAGTACGTCCAGTTCGTGCAGGGCTCCCACCGCGATCTCCTTCGTCAACCGCTCCGCCGCCTCCGCGTCGCTCTCGCGCACCGCCTCGGCAAGGCGGACATGCAGGGTGACCGCGGCCGGGTCGGGTTCCTCGAACATCACCTGGTGGTGCGTACGGCCCGCCAGGACCTCGGCGACGACGTCGCCGAGCCGCGCGAACATCTCGTTGCCGGACGCGTCGAGCACGATCCGGTGGAACGCGATGTCGTGCTTCAGATAGCCCTCCAGCTGTTGCCCTCGCGAGGTGGCGACCATGCCGAGTGCGCACTCGGTGAGGGCCGCGCACTGCTCCGCGGTGGCGTTCCGTGCGGCGAGACCGGCGGCGACCGGCTCGATCGCCGAGCGGAGCACGGTCAGGGAGCGCAGCTGGCGCGGGCGGTCGGCGCCGGCCAGCCGCCATCGGATGACCTGCGGGTCGTAGACGTTCCACTCCGCGGCCGGCCGTACGGTCACGCCGACCCGGCGCCGGGACTCGACCAGGCGCATGGATTCGAGGACCCGGACCACTTCGCGCACGACCGTGCGCGAGACGTCGAAGCGCTGGGCCAGCTCGTCCGTGCGCAGTACCTGCCCCGGTCGGTGCTCCCCTGCGGCGATCTCCAGACCCAGGGTGTCCAGCACATGTGTATGCAGCCCAGGGCCCTGTGTGGTCATGCGCACAGCCTACGGGGCACCCCCGAGGCAGAAAAAGTACGACGTTTACATCACAGAATCTTGAATAAGTCGTACGTATGAGTTTCAGTAGCGCGACGGACCGATGTCGACGAAGACATCGATGAGAACAGCGAGGCACCGCCAATGAGCACCCCCCACGTCGTCGTGGTGATGGGCGTCGCAGGGACCGGCAAGACCACGATCGGCCCCCTGCTCGCCGCCGAACTCGGCGTTCCGTACGCCGAGGGCGACGACTTCCATCCCTCGGCGAACATCGCCAAGATGTCGGCCGTCACCCCGCTGGACGACTCCGACCGGTGGCCCTGGCTCGATGCGATCGGCCGGTGGGCACACGGCCGGTCGGGGCTCGGTGGCGTGGTGAGCTGCTCCGCGCTCAAGCGGGTCTACCGTGACCGGCTGCGGGCCGAAGCCCCCGACGCCGTCTTCCTCCATCTGACCGGCGACCGGTCTCTGATCGAGGAGCGCATGGCGCAGCGCACGGGCCACTTCATGCCCACCGCACTGCTCGACTCGCAGTTCGCCACCCTGCAGCCGCTGCAGGAGGACGAGGCCGGAGTCTCCGTCGAAGTCTCCGGCACCCCTGAAGAAATCACCCGGCGAGCCGCCGCCGCGTTGCGCCGCCTCGACAACCAAGGATCACGACCGTGAGCAGTCTCAGCGTCGAGATGCTGGCAGCGGATGCCGCCGAACCGATCACTTCGGCAGGCAACGCTCAGTTGGGCATCGCAGTCCTGGCGGGCATCGCCGTCATCGTTCTGCTCATCACCCGGTTCAAGATGCACGCGTTCCTCGCGCTGACCATCGGCTCACTGGCGCTCGGCTCGTTCGCCGGCGCCGCACCGGCCAGGACGATCGCCAGCTTCACCGCCGGCCTCGGCTCGACCGTCGCGGGTGTCGGTGTCCTCATCGCGCTGGGCGCCGTCCTGGGGAAGCTGCTCGCCGACTCCGGCGGAGCCGACCAGATCGTCGACACGATCCTCGCGAAGGCGAGCAGGCGGTCCATGCCGTGGGCGATGGTCCTGATCGCCTCGCTCATCGGTCTGCCGCTGTTCTTCGAGGTCGGGATCGTGCTGATGATCCCGGTGGTCCTGCTCGTGGCCAAGCGCGGCAACTACTCCCTGATGCGGATCGGCATCCCGGCGCTGGCCGGTCTCTCCGTGATGCACGGGCTGATCCCGCCGCACCCCGGCCCGTTGGTGGCGATCGACGCCCTCGGCGCCAACCTCGGTGTCACGCTCGCCCTGGGCGTGCTGGTCGCGATACCGACCGTGATCATCGCGGGGCCGGTCTTCTCCCGCTACGCCGCACGCTGGGTGGACATCCCGGCTCCGGAGAGGATGATCCCGCAGCGCCCTTCGGAGGAGCTGGACCGTCGGCCCGGCTTCGGTGCCACCCTGGCGACGATTCTGCTGCCGGTCGTACTGATGCTGGTCAAAGCCCTGGTCGACATCGTCGTGGACGACCCGGAGCAGCCTGTCCAGCGGGTCACCGACGTGATCGGCTCGCCGCTGATCGCACTTCTCGCGGCCGTCGTAGTCGGCATGTTCACGCTGGGCCGGGCCGCCGGATTCTCCAAGGGCCGGCTCTCCACCACCGTCGACAAGTCCCTCGCCCCGATCGCCGGTGTGCTGCTGATCGTCGGTGCGGGCGGCGGTTTCAAGCAGACCCTGATCGACGCCGGTGTGGGTCAGATGATCCTGGACTTCTCCAAGGACTGGTCGATCCCGGCACTGCTGCTGGGCTGGCTGATCGCCGTCGCGATCCGGCTCGCAACCGGTTCGGCGACCGTGGCGACCATCTCGGCGGCCGGTCTGGTCGCTCCGCTCGCCGCCGACATGTCGACCCCCCACGCCGCCCTGCTGGTTCTCGCCGTCGGCGCGGGCTCCCTCTTCTTCAGCCATGTCAATGACGCCGGGTTCTGGCTGGTGAAGGAGTACTTCGGCATGAACGTCGGTCAGACAGTGAAGACCTGGTCGGTGATGGAGACCATCGTCTCCGTGGTCTCCCTGGCCTTCATTCTGCTGCTCTCGCTCATCCTCTAGTGCGGCACGAAGGTGGCGCTCATGCGGCACCTTCGTGGCACGAGACCGGTGGCCGACCCATGCATCCACCCGGACGCGCCACCAACTCTGCTCTCCGCCCGAACAGTTGACGCCCTTCACCGGCGTGCGACCCGGCGCCGGGCCGAAGGCGCATGCCAGACTTGGCGCCATGCCGAACCGTGAACCTCTCAAGCCCTTTCTGCTCGCCTTCCCCGGACCGCTGCGCGACCGGTTGGTGGAGGCGGTGCTCGCCGGTGTGAAGGTGTCGACGACCAGTCTGCTCGCGGAGTACGAGGCGGAGAAGGAGGAGCTTCCTCCGGTGGGCGAGAGGTCCGCGCTGATCGACTCGGACGGCCGGGAGATCGCGGTGCTGGAGGTGACGGAGGTACGGGTGCTGCGCCTGGGGGACGTCGGTCTTCAGCATGCGATCGACGAGGGCGAGGGCGACACGTCGGTGGCGGGGTGGCGTGCCGGGCACGAGAGGTTCTGGCACAGCGAGGAGATGCGGGAGGCGCTCGGCGATCCGGAGTTCACCGTCGACGACGACACCATGGTCGTGGCCGAACGGTTCCGGGTCGTCGAGCTGCTGGACCCCGTCGTGGCCGCGGCCCAGCAGTAGAGCGTTGCGCGGGCCCGCTGCCCGGGCCCGCGTACCGCCGGACCGGCTACGCCGTGGCCTGCGCCGCCGCACGGCCGGCCACCCGGCCGGAGAAGAGGCAGCCGCCGAGGAAGGTCCCTTCCAGCGAGCGGTAGCCGTGCACCCCGCCGCCGCCGAAACCGGCCGCCTCCCCCGCCGCGTACACACCGGGCAGGGGCGTGCCGTCCTCGGTGAGCACCCGGGAGGACAGGTCCGTCTCCAGGCCGCCGAGCGACTTGCGGGTCATGATGTTGAGCCGTACGGCGATCAGCGGGCCGGCCTTGGGGTCGAGGATGCGGTGCGGGGCCGCCGTACGGATCAGCTTGTCGCCGAGGTAGGTGCGGGCCCCGCGGATCGCGGTGACCTGGAGGTCCTTGGTGAAGCGGTTGGCGATCTCGCGGTCGCGCGCGGTGATCTCGCGGCGCAGTTCGGCCTCGTCGATCAGTTGCTCGCCGGTGAGTGCGTTCATCCCGCGGACCAGTGCCGCGAGGTCCTTCTCGACGACGAAGTCCACCCCCTTGTCCATGAACGCCTGCACCGGGGCCGGTACGCCCGCGCGGGCCCGGCCGATCACGTCGCGGATCGACTTCCCGGTGAGGTCGGGGTTCTGCTCGGATCCGGAGAGGGCGAACTCCTTGCCGATGATCTTTCGGTCGAGGACGAACCAGGTGTACTCGTAGCCGGACCTCATGATGTGTTCGAGGGTGCCGAGGGTGTCGAAGCCCGGGAAGAGCGGGACCGGCAGCCGCTTGCCCCGGGCGTCCAGCCAGAGCGAGGACGGGCCGGGCAGGATCCGGATGGCGTGCCCGGCCCAGATCGGGTTCCAGTTCTCGATGCCCTCGGTGTAGTGCCACATCCGGTCGCGGTTGATGTGGTGGGCGCCTGCTTCCTCGGCGATGCCGAGCATGAGTCCGTCGACATGGGCGGGGACGCCGCAGAGCATCTTGCCGGGCGGGGTGCCGAGCCGTGCGGGCCACTGCTTGCGTACCAGGTCGTGGTTGCCGCCGATGCCACCGGAGGTGACGATCACGGCCTGGGCCCGCAGCTCGAAGGAGCCGGTCGCCACCCTGCTGCTCGCGGTCCCGCGGGCCGCCGTGCTCGGCTCCAGGACCTCCCCGGTCACCGTGTCGACGGTGCCCGCGGTGCGGCCGAGGCCGGTGACCCGGTGCCGGAACCGATACGTGACGAGGCCCTTGGCGACGCCCTCGCGGACCCGGCGCTCGAAGGGCGCGACGACTCCCGGGCCGGTGCCCCAGGTGATGTGGAAGCGGGGTACGGAGTTGCCGTGGCCCGTCGCGTCGTAGCCGCCGCGCTCCGCCCAGCCGACGACGGGGAAGAGACGCAGCCCCTGGGCGTACAGCCAGGAGCGCTTCTCACCGGCGGCGAAGTCGACGTAGGCCTCGGCCCACTTCCGCGGCCAGTGGTCCTCCTTGCGGTCGAAGCCGGCCGTGCCGAACCAGTCCTGGAGGGCCAGCTCATGGCTGTCCTTGATCCGCGACCGGCGCTGCTCGGGAGAGTCGACGAGGAAGAGACCGCCGAAGGACCAGTGCGCCTGGCCACCGATCGACTGTTCGGGCTCCTGGTCGAGCAGGATCACCGAACGGCCCGCGTCGACCAGCTCCGCGGTGGCCACCAGCCCCGCGAGACCTGCCCCGATCACGATCACATCAGCGTCGTACGCCATGGGTTTCCATCCTTGTCGAGGTGGCCCGGGCCCGGTGACGGTCCGGCTCCGGCGCCGGAAGTTACTCGTGCGTCAGATCCTCCGCACCGCCCGCCGCGGAGTCAACCGCCCGGTCGGCGGCACTCCGGCCGCACCCTCGGGGCGCAGGCGCTATCGTCGATACAAATCACCCACTTCTGGCCTGACTTGAGGTAGAAGCGTGTCGGTGCTGGTCCTCGTGCTCGCCGTGAGTGCCGCCTGCTGTCTGGGGTTCGGCTTCGTCCTGCAGCAGGCCGCCGCTGCGCACGCCCCGAAGAGCGACTACCTCTCCCCCAGGCTGCTGCTGGACCTGATGCGGGTGCCGAGCTGGCTGGCCGGGATCGGGCTGATGGTCTGCGGCATGGGCCTGGGCGCCCTGGCCCTGGGCAAGGGCGAGGTGTCCGTCGTCGAACCCCTGCTGGCGACCAATCTGCTCTTCGCGATGACCCTGTCGCGCCACCGCACCGGACAGCGGCTCGGCCGGCAGGGCTGGTCCGGGCTCTGGCTGCTGGCCGGTGGCGTCACCGCCTTCCTGCTGGCGGGCCGGCCGCAGGGCGGCGAGGCGGTGACCGATCCACTGCGGCACTGGCTGGTGGTCGGCATGGTCGTGGCTCCGGCCCTGCTGCTCACCACCATCGCCAAGCGCTCGCGGTCCGGGGTCGCCCCCGCACTGCTCGCAGTCGCGGCCGGTCTGCTGTACGGCTTGCAGGACGCCCTCACCCGGCTCTCCGGCCAGCGGCTGTCCGAGGGCGGCTGGACGGTGCTGATGACGTCGTGGCAGCCGTACGCGGTGGTGGTGCTGGGGGTGACGGGGCTGCTCCTGGTGCAGAGCGCGTTCGAGACCGGCCCGCTGCGGGTCTCGCTGCCCCCGCTGACCGCGTCCCAGCCGCTGGCCGGGATCGCCTGCGGGGTCGGCTTCCTCGGTGACCGGCTGCGTACCGACAGCGTGGCGCTGGCCTGGCAGGCGGCCGGTCTCGTGGCGATCGTCGTCGGGATCGTGCTGCTGGGGCTGCATCCGGCGATGCCCGAGGGACCCGTGGACCGACGCAGGGAGAAGAGCCTCCAGCCGAACTGAGCGGCTTCGACGGGACCTCCGGGAGCGTCGCCCGCAGGGCCTGATGTTGGATGAGGGGTATGACCCCTTCTGACGAGATCCTGGACATCGTCGACGAGAACGACGTGGTCGTGGGGCAGGCCCCGCGCGGTGAGGCGACCGCGCGGGGCCTGCGCCACCGCTGTGTCTTCATCGAGGTCCGGGATGCCGATGGCCGGCTCTTCGTGCACCGCCGGACGTCCACCAAACTGCTCTTCCCGTCCCACTACGACATGTTCGTCGGCGGGGTGGTCGGGGCCGGCGAGTCCTACGACGACGCGGCGCTGCGGGAGGCCGAGGAGGAGCTGGGTGTCTCCGGGCTCCCCCGCCCCGAGCCGCTGTTCACGTTCCTCTACGAGAGCGCCGAGCACTCCTGGTGGAGCCGCGTGTACCGGGTGCGGTGCGAGCTGCCGGTGCGGCCGCAGGCGGAGGAGGTCGCCTGGCACACCTTCCTCACCGATGCGGAGCTCGAGCGGCGCCTGGGCGACGGGCAGTGGGTGCCCGACGGTGTGGAGGCGTACCACCGGCTGCGCGCCTTCCGTGCGGGCGGGGCGGCCTCGTGAGCCCGGCCCACGACCGTCGACGGGTGACGGGCGGGTGTCCCGCGTGAGCGCGTTCCTCCAGGGCCTGCGGCTGTGGTTCGCGCCGCAGCGGATCCGAGAAGAGGGCACCACCCCCGACTACCGGTTCTCGCTCGCCAACGAGCGGACCTTCCTGGCGTGGATCAGGACGGCCCTGGCCCTGATCGGGGGCGGTTTCGCGGTCGATCAGTTCCTCCCGTCCCTGGCGTGGGTCATCCGGGCGGGGCTGGCGCTGGCCCTGCTCGCGGCCGGTGTGCTGTGTGCGCTGCGGGCCATCAACCACTGGGTGCGGTGCGAGCGGGCGATGCGGCGCGGGGAGGACCTGCCGGTCTCGCGCTTCCCGACGCTGCTGGGTCTCGCCGTCGCCGTGGTCGCCGTGGCGATGGTGGTGGTGGTCCTCTTCGGCTGGGAGGGCCGGTGACGGGCGAGGGCCGTGATCCGGGTCTGCAGCCCGAGCGGACCAGGCTGGCGTGGCGGCGTACGACCCTGTCCTGCACGGTGGTGGCGGTGCTGGCGGTCAAGCAGGCCCTGCACGGCGGGCCGGGGCCGGCCGGGATCGTCGCGGTGGCGCTGAGCGCACTGGCCTGGCTGGGGTTCCTGCGCGTCGCGCACCGGCGGGTGCTCGGGATGGAGGTCGCGCGGCCCCGGCCGCTCTCGGCGCGCGCCGCGCTGACGGCGGTGGCGTGCGTCCTCGCGCTCGCGGCGTTCGCCGTGGCGATGCTCTTCTGAGCGGGACGGACCAGTCCGGCTCGTAGAACGATCGGGGCGATCACCGGTTCCGGCCGGTCCGGCCCCCGCTGCCCGCATCCCGCTCTGGAACCCTCGAGCCACTGGACGACATACCGACTGGTCGGCATGATGAGCACCGACCAGTCTTTCTCACCCGGAGGTGCGCACGATGAGCCCAGTCCATCCGCCAGGCCTCGACCTGGACCGGCTGCGCGGACATCTCGACCGCGAGCGGCCGGGCCTGGTGAAGGGACCGCTCGAAGCCCGGCTCATCGAGGGCGGCCGCTCGAATCTGACGTATGTCGTCACCGTCACCGACGGCACCGGCCGCTGGGTCGTGCGCAGGCCTCCGCTCGGCCATGTCCTGGCCACGGCCCACGACATGAAGCGCGAACACCGGGTGATCAGCGCCCTGCACCCGACGGCGGTTCCGGTCCCCGCACCGGTCCTGCTCTGCGAGGACGACTCGGTGACCGGGGCGCCCTTCTACGTCATGGAGTACGTCGAGGGCACGCCGTACCGCACGGCCGAGCAGCTCGCGCCGCTGGGCGCCGAGCGCACCAGGCAGGCCGTCCTCGGTCTCGTCGACACCCTCGTCGACCTGCACGCCGTGGACCCGGGCTCCGTGGGGCTCGCCGATTTCGGGCGCCCCGAGGGTTTCCTCGACCGGCAGCTGCGCCGCTGGGGCAAGCAGCTCGACGCCTCCCGCAACCGTGAGCTGCCCGGTATCGACGCGCTGCACGCGGCGCTCGGCCGTGAGCTGCCCCGCTCCCCCGCTGCCACCGTGGTGCACGGCGACTACCGCCTGGACAACGTCCTGATCGGCTCCGACGACCGGATCAAGGCCGTTCTCGACTGGGAGATGTCCACGCTCGGCGACCCGCTGACCGACCTCGGTCTGCTGGTGATGTACAGCTCCGATCTCGGCCTGCCCGAGTCCCCGGTCTCCACCACCAGCGGCGCGGCCGGCCACCCCGCCCCCGCCGAACTGATCGAGCGCTACGCCGCACGCTCCGGCCGGGACACCTCCGCCCTCTCCTGGTACACGGCGTTCGCCTGGTTCAAGCTCGCCGTGATCCTTGAGGGCATCCACTACCGCTACACCCTGGGGCAGACGGTCGGCGCGGGCTTCGACCGGATCGGCGATCTCGTCCCCGTCTTCATCGAGCACGGCCTCACCACCCTCCAGGAAGGCTGATCCCCCATGGACTTCGCTTTCGACGCACGCACCGAAGAACTGCGCGACAGGCTGCTCGCCTTCATGGACGAGTACGTCCACCCGGCCGAGTCGACCGTGCACGAGCAGCGCGCGCTGCTGGCCTCCCCGTGGGAGACCCCGCAGATCGTCGAGGACCTGAAGGCCGAGGCGCGGCGCCAGGGTCTGTGGAACCTCTTCCTCCCCGACGCGAAGTACGGCGCGGGGCTGACCAACCTCCAGTACGCCCCGCTCGCCGAAATCACCGGGCGCTCCCCGCAGTTGGCGCCGACCGCACTCAACTGCGCGGCCCCGGACACCGGGAACATGGAAGTCCTCTTCCACTTCGCCACGGACGCGCAGAAGAAGCAGTGGCTGGAGCCCCTGCTCGCCGGGGAGATCCGCTCGGCGTTCGCGATGACGGAGCCCGAGGTGGCCTCGTCGGACGCGACCAACATCGAGACCCGCATCGAGCGCGACGGCGACCATTACGTCATCAACGGCCGCAAGTGGTACATCTCCGGTGCGATGAACCCCGACTGCCGCATCTTCATCGTGATGGGCAAGACCGATCCCGAGGCCGCGGACATCCGCCGCCAGCAGTCGATGATCCTGGTCCCGCGCGACACCCCCGGTCTCGAAGTGCGCCGCGCCATGCAGGTGTACGGCTACGAGGACCACTACCACGGCGGTCACGCCGAGGTCGTCCTCACGGACGTGCGGGTGCCCGCCGAGAACCTGATCGGCGAGGAGGGCGGCGGCTTCGCCATCGCCCAGGCGCGTCTGGGACCGGGCCGTATCCACCACTGCATGCGGCTGATCGGGATGGCCGAGCGGGCGATCGAGCTGATGTGCCGACGTGCGGTGTCCCGTACGGCCTTCGGCAAGCCGCTCGCCCAGCAGGGCGTCGTACAGAACTGGATCGCGGACGCGCGGGTCACCGTGGAGCAACTGCGGCTGCTGGTGCTGAAGACGGCGTGGCTGATGGACACGGTGGGCAACCGGGGCGCGCACACCGAGATCCAGGCCATCAAGATCGCCACACCGCGCGCGGTGGTCGACATCCTCGACCGGGCGGTGCAGCTGCACGGCGCGGGCGGTGTCGGCCAGGACTTCCCGCTGGCCGAACTCTGGGCGGCGGCACGGACGTTGCGGCTGGCCGACGGGCCGGACGAGGTGCACCAGCGGTCCTTGGCCCGGCGGGAGATCAAGCGGTACGTGTAGGCCGCGGCAGCGAGGCGGCGCGGGGCGAGCGGGTCCCCGGAGCGGGATCCGCCCCTCGTCAGTCGTCAGTAGCCGCCGAACGGCACATGGTCGGCCAGGGCCAGGTCGCGGGCGAACGCCCGCACCCGCAACAGGCACCGGGCGGCGAGGCGGACGGCCGGTGTGTGGTGCGGGCCGTACGCCGCGGACCACAGGGCGGGGACGTGCACGGAAGGCTGGGTGCGAGTCATACCTCCACCCTCGGCCCGGGGCGGCGGCCGGTCCAACCGAAGGTCCGGTCCGCGACCGGCGAGGGAGCGGACGGCCGAAACCGCAGCGGCTGCGTCACCTCATGACAGCGGTCGCGCACGTCGGGCCGGCGGCGCTCGCCCCGGTGGGACGGGGCCGCGCTCAGGGGCGCAGGGCGCGCAGCAGCAGGTCCGCCAGGTGGTCGGCGACCTCCTGCTTGCCGAGAGGCCCGTCGGGCCGGTACCAGGTGGACAGGTGGTGGACCGAGCCGAAGTGGTAGTCGACGACCAGGTCCGCCGGGGTGGCAGTGGTGAACACCCCGGTCCGCTGGCCCTCCTCCACCAGGGCCCGGAAGCGCTCGTGGTAGCGGCGTCGCTCCATCCGCACCTGCTTGTTCTTCTCCGGGCTGAGGTGGTGCATGGACCGGAAGAAGATCGAGGCGTCGTCGAGGTTCTCGATGGTCGTGACGACCACGTCCGCGGCGGCGTCGCGCAGGCGCTCCTCGACCGGGGCGTCGGCGTCGGCGAAGGCGTCGAGGCGCTGCTGCTGGAGCCGGAGCACCCGGGCGTAGATCTCCTGGAGGAGGTCCTCCTTGGAACCGAAGTAGTGGTAGAGCGCCCCCTTGGTGACGCCCGCCGCCTCGACGATCTCCTGGACCGAGGTGCGGTCGTACCCCCGTTCGGCGAAGAGCCGGGTGGCGGCGGCCAGCAGCCGCTGCGGAACGGGGGCCGTATCCCCGTCCGTCACCTTGGCCATTGCCGCCACCGTCCTTCCGTACCGTGCGTGGTCCCGTGCTGTGCGTGAAACGTCCTACCGGGGTGAACGCGGTTCCCGCCCGAGGATCTTCCCACTCGCCGTCCTCGGGAGCTCCGCCAGGATCCCGGCCTCGCGGGAGTACGGGTACACCGCCGGCCGTTCCCCGCCGTACGCGCCCCGTCTCCCTGGGGCGAGGGCGGCGCCCGGCCGCAGACCGGTCCGCGGGCTGCCAGGCCCGGTCACGCCTGCATCCCCTCCCACTTCTGCTGGAGGTGGTTCATCTGGCCGAGCCAGTGGTCGGGGTCCTTGGCGCGGGCCCGGTGGAAACCGGCCACCTCGGGATGCGGCAGGACGAGGAAGCGGTCCTCGTCCATGGCGTCGAAGAGCGCGTCGGCGACCGCCTCCGGCTCGATGGCGCCGGGGGCGAGGACGAGCTCGCCGGCCGATCCGGCCGCGGTGAGCATGTCCGTCCGCACACCCTGCGGGCAGATCGCGTGGACCTTGATGCCGCGGTGGCGGTAGGTGAGGGAGAGCCATTCGGCGAAGGCGACGGAGCCGTGCTTGGTGACGCTGTACGGTGCGGCGCCGATCATCGTCAGCAGTCCGGCGGCGGAGGCGGTCGAGACGAACCGGCCGCTGCCGCGCTCCAGCCAGTCCGGCAGGAGCGCCCTGGCTGCCCGGACCTGGGCCATCACATGGACGTCCCAGGCGGCTGCCCAGACCTCCTCACCGGCGAAGACGTCGCCCGGCGAGGCGAGGCCGGCGTTGGCGCAGTAGATGTCGACGGTCCCTCCCAGCGCATCACGGGCGGCGTCCACGACGTGCGAGGCGTCGCCGGCGACGGCCACGGCGCCGATCTCCTCGGCCAGCGGGCCGATCCCGGCCTCGTCGAGATCGTTGACCACGACCCGGGCGCCCTCCGCGGCGAACCGGCGGGCCAGGGCGGCCCCGATGCCGCCGCCGGCCCCTGTGATCACTACGCCTGCGCCCTGCACGGTACTCATCGGGTCCCGCCTCTCTCAGCCGACTTCCCAGCAGACTAACCGGTCGGTATGTCGTCGTGGAAGAGGTTGTTAACGCCCCGCAAAACACTCCTGTCACAACTGTCACGGCCAAGCTCATTCCATCGGGCCTGAACCAGCGCTAGCGTGCGTGTCCACGACAGACGTCGCGATCATGGAGGTTGCTGAATGAGCCTGTCCAGACGTGGTTTGCTGGCCGCCGGTGGCGCGATGGGAGCCCTCGTGGCCACGGGCACCGGCACCGGGGGCGCGACGGCCGCCCCCGCGTCCGCCGCGGAGCGGGCCAACGCGCACAGCAGGGTCCGTACCGGTTTCGACCGGCTTGCGGCGGACGGCTACTCCCTGCTGAAGGGGCAGAAGGTCGGGGTCGTCACCAACCCCACCGGGATCACCTCCGACGTACGGCACATCGTCGATGTGATGCACCCGGACGACCGGGTGGACCTGATCGCCGTCTTCGGGCCCGAGCACGGGTTCCGCGGCACCGCGCAGGCGGGTGGGTCGGAGGGGCGGTACGACGACCCGGCGACCGGACTCCCGGTCTACGACACGTACCTGAAGAGCGGTCAGCCGCTCGCCGATGTCTTCACCGCGTCCGGTGTGGACACGATCGTCTTCGACATCCAGGACGCGGGCGCCCGTTTCTACACCTATATCTGGACGCTGTACGACTGCATGGAGGCGGCGGCGCTCGCGGGCAAGCGGTTCGTCGTCCTGGACCGGCCGAACCCGATGACGGGGCGGGCGGCACTCGGGCCGGTGCTGGACCCGGCGTTCGGCACGTTCGTGGGCCGCCGGGAGATCGCGCAGGCGCACGGCATGACCGTCACCGAGCTGGCGCTGCTCTTCAACGCGGAGTTCCTGGCCGACCGTCCGGTGGACCTGAGCATCGTGAAGATGTCGGGGTGGAAGCGCTCGGACTTCTTCGACACGACCGGCCTGCCGTGGGTGCCGCCGAGCCCCAACATGCCGACGCCGGACACGGCGCTGGTCTACTCGGGGACCTGTCTGTTCGAGGGCACGAACCTCTCGGAGGGGCGCGGTACCACCCGTCCGTTCGAACTGCTCGGCGCGGAGGGCATCGACCACCGGTGGGCGGATGCCGCGAACGCCCTGGGTCTGCCGGGGGTCGCGTTCCGCGAGGCCTACTTCGCGCCGACGTTCTCGAAGTTCCAGGGGAAGACGGTCGGCGGGGTGCAGCTGCACGTCCAGGACCGCGAGGTCTTCGACCCGGTACGCACGGGGATCGGCCTGCTGGTGACGGCCAAGCAGACCTGGAGCGGATTCGCGTGGCGCTCGGACAACTGGATCGACAAGCTCACCGGCAACACGCGGGTCCGCACGATGATCGACGCGGGTGCGGACACCGATGAGGTGGTAGGGGCGTGGTCGGAGGACCTCGCCGCGTTCCGGGCCGTCCGCAAGAAGTACCTGCAGTACCGGTGAGACGGGCCGGGCGGGTCCGGTGCTTCCGGACCCGCCCGGCGCGGCACAGGCCGAGGCCGGTGGCCTACCGGTGGGTGGGGAACTCCACCACCTGCTGGTAGGTCGGGCGGTTCTGCCAGTGGATCGTCTTCTGGCTGATGCCGCCCAGTGCGCGGTGGATGATCGAGTCCGTGCACCACTGGTCGCCGGCATCGCAGTTGTCGTCACCGGGGTAGACCTCGGTGGCCGGCTCGGACGCCGCCTGCGCCAGGGAGGCGAGCAGCGCGTCCCGGCAGCTGTCCGGATCGCCGCCACCGCAGTAGGTCCTGGCGAGGGGGCCCCTGACCGGCTGCCCGAGGACCTGGCGCAGGTCCTTGTCCACGAAGCCCCACCAGCCGTACTGGAACGCCGAACCGCTGTGCGCCCCGCTCGGGCCGTGGCCGGCCGCCGGCGACTCGTCGGTGGCGAGGTTCTCGGTCAGCGCCGCGTACAGGTCGTCGCCGAGACCCGGCGCGAACTCCGCCTCCACCAGCTCGGGCCACCACGCGTCCATGACACGGATCGCGTCGGCATGGGTGTACGCGTGGGATCCCGGGCTGCTCTCCCGGCGCTGCGCTCCCGCCGCCTGCCAGGACTCCAACTGCTGGACGACGGCGTCGAGTCCGGCGTCGTCGACGGGACGGGAGCGGATCACCGCCAGCAGCTCGGGCAGCAGTTGCTCGCCGCGCAGATCGGTGACGGCGGCCTCGGCCATCGCCCGGGTGAGGGAGGCGCGGGTCACGCCGCCCGCCTCGACCAGCTTCGCCACCCGCCCGTCCAGGAGGTCGGCCCGGTGCACGGCGCCGAAGCCGAAGCCCGCCGAGGAGTACCCCTCGGCCTGCTTGTTGTTCCAGGAGACGTAGTAGTCCTGGCCGCTGGAGTGCGGGTGCTCGGCGAACGCGGTGTACGTGGCGGTGTTGGCGACCGGGTCGTAGCCCTTCCACTCGTAGGCCGGTTCGGCCTTCACCGGCAGGGCCGGATCGACGCCCGCCGAGCGCACCGGGTTCATGCCGCTGTTGTAGTACGCGGCGGTGCGTGAGTCGGCGTAGAACCAGTTGAACGCGTAGTCGATGTTGCTCGCGGCGCGCTGGAACGAGGCGGCGTCCGTGACGTAGTCGGGGTCGTTGAGCATCTGGAAGCCGATGATCGAGTCGGCCTCGTGGCGGTAGGTGGAGCGCAGTGAGGTGTACGCGACGGGCTTGCCGCCCACGGTGGCACGGTGGGTGACGATTCCGTAGGCGGTGCGCCTGACCTGCATCCGGTAGGAGCCCTTCGCCGTGGAGTCGGCGACGGTCGGCTTCCAGGAGTTGGTGCGGGACAGCGTCTCCATGGCGGTGCACGTACCGCGGTGGAGGTAGTACAGGGAGTCCTTGGTGGGCGTGGAGCCGTCGGGCTCGCACAGCTCGATGGCGTAGGTGTCGGTGATGTCCTGGCCGGCCGAGGTGGCGCTCCAGGCGTAGTCCTGGCCGCGGCCCATCTGGACGTACATGCCGACACCGGCGAAGGCGACACCGCGGGCGCTGATGCCGGGCCCCTGGAGTTCCTGAAGCATCATCAACTGCGGTGCGAAGTAGCCGGTCTGGGGTCCGAACACGGCGATCGGGTGCCCGCTCGCGGTATGCGCACCGGAGACCAGCAGGGCATTGGACATGCCGCGCTTCTGCGCACCGGAACCGGGCAGCGAGCCCTCGGGGAGGACGCCGTCGTCGTAGATGCCCTGGACCTTCCGGAGCGCGGCCGGGGCCGCGACCGGGCTCTTCCGGTCGGTGCCCGCGGAGCCCGTGCGGTCGAGGACCAGGGGTTCGGCCGTGACGGAGCCGCTGTCGGGCAGTGCGGTGCCGCGGGCCGCCGCGGGCTTGCCTGCGTAGGGGAACGCCGTGCCGTCATGGACCGTCAGCACGGCCTCGGGGTCGTTGCGCTGCCGGAACGACTCCCAGACCCTGGTGCCCTCGGCGACGCCGTACCGCTGCTGGGCGGAGAGCAGCGAGAGCGCCGCCTGCACCTCGCCGCCGCCACCACCGCCGAACTGGCCGCCCACGACGGAGGCGATCGAGATCAGGTCGGTCAGCACGAAGGGCTGGATCTCCCCCACGTTGGTGAGGGCGTCGATCTTGCCGGTGAGAACGTACTCACCGGGGAAGTAGCGGCCCTTCTTGGACTTCTCACGGTACGCGTTGATGCCGTCGACGTACGCCTGGGCATCCGCCATCGCCTGTTCGCCGCGGGCGCCCTCATGTGTCCTGATGTACTCGACCTGGGCTTCGAGATCGGCCTCGGTGTACGGGGCCTGCGGCCAGAACTGTTGCTCCAGCCCCTGGTTGGCGAGGGCGCCCCCCGCGAACGAGGTGAGTTCGCCGCGTCCGATGTGCCGGAACAGATCCATCAGCCAGAGCCGGTCCTGTCCGGCCGCGTAGCCGGCGCCGAACTCCGTGCCGTATCGGGTGGTGCCCTTGATGTGCGGGACGCCGGACGCCTTGTCGCGGGTGATGGTGACGTCGTCGCGCGGCGAGACGACGGACTCGGTCTGCCCGTCGGGGACACCGAACGAGGCGTCGTTGAAGAAGTCGGTCAGCTTCTGGTCGGTCAGACCCGTCTGCCCGGCCACCAGGCCGTTGTAGCGGTCGAGTTGGTCGTCACTGTGGGCGGGGTGCGTACCCAGTGCCTTGTTGGCGAGGATCTCGACGAGAGTGGCGTTGCCGTTCTCGCCGGGCGGCAGGATGTCGGCGCACTGGGCCTGGCAGTAGTCGGTGACGGATGCGGGCTGCGCTGCCGTGGCGCGGGACTGCGGCGAGGCAGCCAACAGGGTGGCGCCGAGCGCGAGAGCCGCTGCGACGGTGACGGCTCTGGACGTGACGGTGCGTGGGGGCATGCGTGCTCCTCCGGAAGGCCGATGGGCCGGAGGTTACTGGTGATATGACCGCTTGTTAAGATGAACAACAGTCACCTTCTCCGAATCGCCCCATGCGTTTGTGTCGAGCTTTCATGACGGGGCACCATCCCGCCTGATGGATACAGCCCCTGCTGAGGGATCCGAATCGGGCGGCCGTACGTCCATCCGTCGACGCCGAAGCACGAGCGACGGAGGTGGCGGCGCAGTGGCCGGATTCAGGAGTCTTGCGAGACAGGTCCGCGATCCGCGGAACGACCTGGCACTGCGGCGGTATTCGCTGCGCAAGTGCCTGGAGAGATTCGCCCCCTACGGGCATCGGGCGACCTGGGACCATCTGTGCGCCCGCCACGGGATCGAACCCGAGGACCGGTCCCCCGACCCGGTGCGGCTGCTGCGCGTGCTGGACGAGCTGGAGGCGGCGCGCGCCGTCTGGCTCGGCCATGAGGCGGAGTTCGCCGAGCGGCGCAGACGGGAGAAGCGCGAAGGCCTGCGCAGTCCCGGCACGTGTGACGACTGGCACCGGTCCGTCCGGGGCGGTTGCGGGGTCGCCCGCTGCGCGGACCCCGCGGTCCACCCCGCCGCGCCACTCGCCGACGTCCTCGGCCGGCTGGTCGCCGCTCTGGAGTCGCCACCGGGCACGGCCTGCCCGGTGTGCGAGGGGGCCGGCATCGTCTGGCGGCACGACCTGACGTGCGAGCCGTGGTCGGGACCGGTCTGCACGGAGTGCGGGATCATGGTGCCGCGAGCGGTGCTCACACCGGGGACCCTGGCACAGGCCAGGAGCGGGGATCACGGTCTGGCGCCCGCGGCATGACGGGCGGCCGCCTCACGTGACGGGGCCGGGGCACGCGAGCCCGGCCTGATCCATGAGGGAAGCCCTACGGGCGGTCGTCCGACGACCCTTCCGGCATCAGCCGCGAACCGCTGATCCGCTGACCGGAGATGTCGTCCGGGTTGGAGAGGACGCAGCTCTCCAGCGACAGACAGCCGCAGCCGATGCAGTCGGTGAGATGGTCCCGAAGCCGGCCCAACTGTTCGATCCGCTCGTCCAGTTCGGAGCGCCACGCCGCGGAGAGCCTCGCCCAGTCCTCCCGGTTCGGGGTGCGCTCGTCGGGGAGTTCGGCGAGCGCCTCCCGGATGGTGGCGAGCGGGATCCCGACCCGCTGCGCCGCCCGGACGAACGCGACCCTGCGCAGTGCGTCCCTGGTGAAGCGACGCTGATTGCCGCTGGTGCGGCGGCTGCTGATCAGGCCCTTGGCCTCGTAGAAGTGCAGGGCCGAGACCGCGGCGCCGCTGCGCGCGGAGAGCTGGCCGACCGTGAGTTCGTTGAGTGTCTGTGGGATCCGGGGCACCTCCCCCACCCTACGTGCCCCCCACCCGGCCGGTCCGCCGTTGACAGGAACGCACCCGCCAACCATGCTGAGCAAGCGCTTAGGAACGGGGGCGACCGTGATCGAGAACGGGAAGGGCGGGACCAGGGACATGACAGAGCCGAGGATCTTCACGTCCGCGCAGGAGCTGCGCGACGGGGTGGGCGAGCAGCTGGGTCACAGCGAGTGGCTGGAGATCGAGCAGAAGAGGATCGACCTCTTCGCCGACGCGACCGGGGACCACCAGTGGATCCATGTGGACCCAGAGCGGGCCGCCACCGGACCGTTCGGCTCGACGATCGCGCACGGTTACCTGACGCTCTCGCTGCTGCCCACCTTCGTACCCCAGATCATGCAGGTCGAGGGCATGAAGATGGGCATCAACTACGGGACGAACAAGGTCCGCTTCCCCTCCACCGTGCCCGTGGGGTCACGGCTGCGCGCGACGGCCGTGCTGACGAACGTCGAGGAGGCGGGGGGCGGCGTGCAGGTGACCGCCCTGGTCACGGTCGAGCGCGAGGGCAGCGACAAGCCGGTGTGCGTGGCCGAGTCGGTGTCGCGCTACTACTTCTGAGAACCGCTACCGCTTGGCGGCGACCATGCGCAGCACGAGGTCGGCGTAGAGTTCGCCGACCTCGTCGGGCGTCCGGCTGCCCCGCCCGTTGAACCAGCGCGCCACGTCGATGCAGAGCGAGAGCACCGCGAGCGTGGTGCCCGGGACGTCGGGCACGTCGAACTCCCCGTCCCGCACCCCCTCGCCGATGATCCGGCGCACCACCGCATCGCTCCTGCGCCGCAGCTCGACGATCTCGGCGCGGTGCTCCTCGCCGAGGGCGTCGAGTTCGTACTGGACCACCCGGGCCGTGGTGTGCCGCTCGGCGTGCCAGCGGACGAAGCACCGGACGGCCTCGGCCAGCCGCTCGGCGGCCGTTCCCCCGCTGTCGGCGGCCGCCTCCAGGACGGACAGGGCGCGGTCGTGGCCGATCCGGCTGATCCGGTGGAGCAGCTCTTCCTTGGTCCGGTAGTGGATGTAGAGGGCTGCGGGACTCATGCCCGCCCGGCCGGCGATGTCACGGGTGGTGGTGGCGTGGTACCCGCGCTCGGCGAAGGCGTCGACGGCGGCGACGAGGAGCCGCCTGGCCGCCTCGGGCGTCACCTCGGCCCACGGCTCCTGGTCGCCGTGGGTCTCCTCCGCCGCACTCATCGTCACTCGCCCCTCTCGTCAGCAGGACGAACACCATACCCCGAACCTGAGCAAGCGCTTAGAGTGCGTCCGGGCGGGGCCGTCAGAGCTTCTGGAAGGGGTCGTGATCGGCGAGGATCTTCTCCAGCCGGGCCTGGTCGACCCGGCTGACGATCCGCCCCTCCTCCTGGCGGTCCCGGATGACCTTGGCCAGGGTGAAGCAGGAGGTGACGAGATAGAGGACGCCGATCGCGAGGAATCCGCGGACCCAGGCGTCGGCGTCCAGGAAGTAGATGCCCAGCGCCACCGCGACCATCGCCACCCCGAAGGACGCGACGGCCTGGCCGTAGAAGGCCGAGGTGCTCTGCTGCTTGACCGATGATGTCTCATTCATGGCACCCAGCATGAAACGGCGCGACCCCTGCCACATCCGCCCTCCTACTCAGCCCGGTACTCAGACGCGCGTTCGAGCAGCGGTGTCGTCAGAAGGCGGAGACCCCGGTCAGTGCGCGGCCGATGATGAGCTTCTGGATCTGACTGGTGCCCTCGTACAGCGTCATGACCCGGGCGTCGCGCAGCAGCTTGCCGACCGGGTACTCGTCGATGTAGCCGTAGCCGCCGAAGACCTGGAGGGCGTTGCTGGCGGCGCGGACGGCGGCCTCGGAGGCGAAGAGCTTGGCCTTGGAGGCCGCGGTGGCGAAGTCCTCGCCCCGGTCGATGAGATCGGCCACCCGCCAGGTCAGCAGCCGGGCCGCGTCGACGTCCACGGAGATGTCGCTGATGAGTTCCTGGACGAGCTGGTGGCCCGCAATGGACTTGCCGAACTGCTCGCGCTCGCCCGCGTGGCGCACGGCGGCGTCGAGGGCGGCCTGCGCGATGCCCACACAGCCGGCGGCGACCGACATGCGCCCCTTGGCGAGGGCGGACATCGCGACGGAGAAGCCCCTGCCCTCCGGCCCGATGAGCGCCGAGGCGGGCACCCGGACATCCTCCAGGACCAGCTCGGCGGTGGCCTGGCCGCGCAGGCCGAGTTTGCCGTGGATGGTGCGACGGCCGAGTCCGGGGGTGTCGGCGGGGACCAGGAAGGCCGATATGCCCCGGTGGCCGGGGGTGTCGTTGGTACGGGCGAAGAGCAGCACCACATCGGCCCAGGTGCCGTTGGTGATGAACATCTTGCTGCCGTTGATGACGTAGGAGTCCCCGTCCCGGACGGCCTTCGTCGCCAGGTTCCCTGCGTCCGAGCCGGTACCGGGTTCGGTGAGACCGAAGCAGCCGACGGCCTCGCCCGAGGTGAGGCCGGGCAGCCACTGCCGCTTCTGCCTCTCGTCGCCCCAGGCCGCGATCGTCTTGGCGACCAGGCCGAGGGAGACGGAGACGATGCCGCGGACCGAGGAGTCGCCGCGGCCGAGCTCCTCGGTGACCAGGCAGTAGGCGAGGTGGTCGCCGCCCGAGCCGCCGTACTCCTCGGGGACGGTGAGCCCGAGGAAACCGACGGATCCCAGCTTCTTCACGATCGACCGGTCGACGCTCTCGGCCCGGTCCCACTCCACGACATGGGGGGCGATCTCCCGGGCGACGAAGTCCTCGGCGAGCCGCCGGACGGCTTCCTGCTCCTCGCTCAGCTCCAGGTTCATCCTTCGGCCCTCCCCATTTAATTAGCACTGCTAGTTTCCTGTTCGCAGGCCCTACTATGTGCCGCATGGCCCGACCGCGCAAGCCCCTCCTCAGCAGAGACCTCATCGTCGGGACGGCGAGCGCACTCGTGGACTCCGAGGGGCTCGACGCCGTCTCCACCCGTCGGCTCGCCGCCGAACTCGGGGTGAGCGGGCCCTCGCTCTACAACCACTTCCGCAACAAGGACGAGATCCTGGACGCCGTCGCGGACACCGTGTCCGCCCAGGTCGATCTGTCGATGTTCGACGAGTCGGACACCCGTGACTGGCGTGCCGCGCTGCACGACTGGGCCGTCTCCTACCGAGCGGCGCTCGCCGAGCATCCGCACATCGTCCCGGTGCTCGCCCGGGGACCGGGACGGCGGCCGGCCGGTCTGCGGGTCGCCGACGCGGTCTTCGGCGGCATGGTCAGGGCGGGCTGGCCGCCCGCCCAGGCGACGTACATCGGGGCCCTGATGCGCTACTTCATCACCGGCTCGGCCCTCGGTTCGTTCGCCCGCGGCTTCGTCGACGACGAGACGGCGTACGACCCTGCGGACTATCCGCACCTCGGACAGGCCCATCTGCTGGCCGACCACCGCCAGAAGGTCGACGAGGGGGCGTTCGAGACCGGGCTGCGCGCCCTGCTCGACGGCCTCCGCCTCCAGTACGAGCAGCTCCCACCCGCCGGCACGGTCCGGCCGGCGCCGAAGCGTTCCTGACGCCCGGCGACCGAGAGGGCCGAGGTGCCCGCGCCGCTCACCGTCGGCGGGGGGGCTGCTCTGCCTGGCCGGGGTGGCGGTCTCCCGGATGCGTACGCAGACTGGCCTGACGCGGAGAAATCCGGCTGAGCCGGTGGAGGGACGTTGACATGACGCGGAGCGCCAAGGGGCCGAGCAGCCGCAGGAAGCCGACGAAGAAGTCGGCCGGGCCCCGCGAGGACGTGCCGGACGTCCTCTCCGAGGCGGCCCGCCACGGCGGCCCGGCGCTCGAAGGCTTCGCGGTGACCGACAGCGGCGACGACGATCCGGTGCTCGTCACGCCCGAGGGCCGGGCCCAGGACGCCTGGCGCGAGGACTATCCGTACTCCAGGAAGCTCAGCCGCAAGGCGTACGAGAAGTCCAAGCGCGCCCTGCAGATCGAACTGCTCAAGCTCCAGCACTGGGTGAAGGAGCGCGACGAACGCATCGTGATCCTCTTCGAGGGGCGTGACGCGGCGGGCAAGGGTGGCACGATCAAACGCTTCACCGAGCATCTCAATCCCCGTGGTGCACGGGTGGTGGCGCTGGAGAAGCCCACCGAACGCGAGCGGAGCCAGTGGTACTTCCAGCGGTACACGGCCCATCTGCCCTCCGCCGGGGAGATCGTCCTGTTCGACCGGTCCTGGTACAACCGGGCCGGGGTGGAGCGGGTGATGGGGTTCTGCACCACCCGCGAATATCTGGAGTTCATGCACCAGGCACCGGGATTCGAGCGGATGCTCGCCCGGGACGGGATCCATCTGGTGAAGTTCTGGTTCTCGGTCTCGCGCAACGAGCAGCGCAACCGGTTCATGATCCGGCAGATCGATCCGGTGCGGCAGTGGAAGCTCAGCCCGGTCGACCTCGCCTCGCTCGACAAGTGGGACGCGTACACCGAGGCCAAGGAGCTGATGCTCTTCCACACGGACACGGCGGACGCGCCGTGGACAGTGGTCAAGAGCAACGACAAGAAGCGGGCCCGGCTGGAGGCGATCCGGCATGTGCTGCACCGCTTCGACTACCCGGGCAAGGACGCGGACGTGGTGGGAGAGCCCGACCCGCTGATCGTCGGCTCGGCCTCCCAGCTCTTCGAACAGGGCGAGATGGATGCCCGGCTGCTCACCACGGGACGGGTGGGGGCGCCGCCCACGACGTGAGTCCGGATCGGTCCCCCGGGGCGGGCCCCACCCCGGGGGCCGATCTCAGAAGACCACCACGGCCCGTCCGCCCTTGCCTGCGAGCATGGCGTCGAAGGCGGCCGGGATGCCGTCGAGCGTGATCCGCTCCGTCACCAGGGCCCCCAGGTCCATCCGTTGCGCACGGATGTGGTCCGCCAGCACGGGCAGGTCCCGCACGGGGTCGCAGTTGCCGTAGACGCAGCCGGAGAGGGTGCGCCCCCAGTGGAAGAGCTCCAGGGCGTTGAAGGTCACCTGCTGGTCCTTGCCGCCGATGCCGACGACCGTGGTCCTGCCGCCGCGGCGGGTCGACTCCCAGGCGGTGCGGATGGTGACGGCCCGCCCCACGCACTCGATGGCGGCGTCCACCCCCTGCCTGTCCGTGAGCGCACGGATCTCCCGGGCGGTGTGCTCCGAGGCGACCACGTAGTCCGTGGCTCCGGCCCGGCGTGCCAACTCCTCCTTGGCGGGGGAGACATCGACCGCGACGATGCGTGAGGCACCGGCGACACGGGCGGCCTGGAGCGCGGCCAGGCCCACTCCCCCGGCCCCGAACACGGCCACCGTCTCGCCCTCGCGCAGCCTCGCCGCGTGGTGCACGGCCCCGTATCCGGTGAGGACCGCACAGCCCAGAAGCGCGGCGTCGACCAGCGGGACGCCGTCCGGGAGGGGCAGGACGCAGCCCGCGGCGACGACCGTCTCCTCGGCGAACGCGGCGACGTTGAGGCCGGGGTGCAGCTCTCCGCCGCCGTCCGCGCGCCGGGCGTGGACGGCGGCGGCCCCGTCCAGCGCATGGGCGCACAGCCAGACCTCGCCCCGCACACAGGCGTGGCAACTGCCGCAGGAAGGCGCCCAGTTGAGCACCACCCCGTCACCGGGGGCGACATGGCCGACGCCCTCACCGACGGAGACGACCGTGCCCGCGCCCTCGTGTCCGAGCACGGCCGGGACCGGCACCCGCATCGTTCCGTCGGCCAGGGACAGATCGGAGTGGCAGACCCCGGCGGCGGCGAGGCGCACCCGCACCTGACCGGGGCCGGGCTCGGGAAGTTCGATGTCGGTGACCTCCAAAGGGGCCCCTACGGCGGGAAGTACGGCGGCTCGGACCACGAACGGCTCCTTGCTGATCGGACGGCGGCTCGGAGGGGCTTCGGAGAGGCTTCAGAGAAAGGAGAGGGACGGCTCGGGGGCCTGGGCGTGGTTCAGAACTGCAGGGACTTGGTCTGGAGGTACTCGCCGAGGCCGTGCGGGCCGAGCTCGCGGCCGACGCCGGACTGCTTGTAGCCGCCGAACGGGGCGATCGGGTTGAACCGGCCGCCGTTGATGTCGACCTGTCCGGTGTCCATCCGGCGGGCGAAGGCGACGGCCTCCGCGTCGTCGGCGGCCCAGACGGCGCCCGCGAGCCCGTAGACGGTGCCGTTGGCGATCCGGAGGGCGTCGTCCTCGTCCTCGTACTTCAGGATCGAGATGACCGGGCCGAAGATCTCCTCCTGGGCGATGGTCATCCCGGGGGTGACATCGGCGAACACGGTGGGGCTGACGTAGTACCCGGTCGGGTGCGGGGCCTCGGGGCCGCCGGCGACGAGCCGGGCGCCCTCCTCGATGCCCTTCTCGATGTAACCGCGCACCCGGGCCTGCTGCTTGGCGTTGACGAGCGGGCCGACCCGCTCCCCCGGCACGTACACGGCGACGGCCGCGGCAGCCAGGGCGACGGCCTCCTCGTACCGCTCGGCGTCCACGAGCATCCGGGTCCAGGCGCTGCACGTCTGGCCGGAGTTGGACATCACGTTGGCGACACCCGCCTTGACGGCCCGGGCCAGATCGGCGGAGGGCAGGATGACATTGGCCGACTTGCCGCCGAGCTCCAGCGCGACGCGCTTGACGGCACCGCCCGCGGTGGCGCCGATCTGCCTGCCGACGACGGTGGAGCCGGTGAACGAGACGAGGTCGACGTCCTCGTGCGCGGCGAGTGCCTGCCCGGCGACCGGGCCGAGACCGGTGACCAGGTTGAAGACCCCGGCGGGCAGGTCCGCCTCCTCGGTGGCCTCGGCGAAGAGCTGTGCGGTCAGCGGGGTGTCCTCGGCGGGCTTGAGCACGACCGTGCAGCCTGCCGCGAGCGCGGGAGCCACCTTGGCGACGATCTGGTGCAGCGGGTAGTTCCACGGGGTGATCGCCCCGACCACACCGACGGGCTCCAGCAGGACGGTGGAGTTGCCGTGCTTCTCCTCGAAGGGGTACGAGGCGGCCAGTTCCGCGTACGAACCGGCGACCAGGACCGGCAGCCCCACGTGCACCGCCTGCGCCAGCGGGAGCGGTGCGCCGAGTTCGGCGGTGACGGTGGCGGCGATCTCGTCCTGGCGGGCGGCCAGGACATCACGCAGGGCCGCGATCCGGGCCCCGCGTTCGGCGGGCGAGGTGGCCGCCCACCCCGGGAGCGCCGCGCGGGCGGCCCGTACCGCGGCGTCGACGTCCTCGGCCGTGCCGGCCGGGACCCGGGCGATGACCTGCTCGTCCGCCGGGTTCACCACCGCGATCGTGTCCGGGACCGATGCGGGACACCACTGTCCGCCGATGTACATACCGTCGTGGGCCTTCATGGCGTTTCCTCCCGGACATGGGTACGGCCGTTGTCGTCCGCACCCCAAACTAGCGGCGTTAGTTTTTCGGCGCCAGAGCCGCCCGGCACGCGCCGGGCGGCTCGGTCCGTACCGGCCTCGGCCGGGGCCGGTGTCAGCCGAGTTCTGCGGGTTGTGTGCCGGGGCTCGCGAACTGCGTCCGGTACAGCTCCTCGTACCGGCCGCCGGCCGCGACGAGTTCGTCGTGGGTTCCGCGCTCCACGATCCGCCCGCCCTCCACGACCAGGATGAGATCGGCCGCCCGCACGGTGGAGAGGCGGTGGGCGATCACCACGGCGGTGCGTCCGGCAAGTGCTTCGGCGAGCGCCTCCTGGACGGCTGCCTCGGAGGTGTTGTCCAGGTGGGCGGTGGCTTCGTCGAGAATGACGACGCGCTGGCGGGCCAGCAGCAGCCGGGCGATGGTCAACCGCTGCCGTTCACCGCCGGAGAGGCGGTAGCCGCGTTCGCCGACAACGGTGTCGAGCCCGTCCGGCAGCGAGGCGACGAGTCCGTCCAGCCGTGCGCGGCGCAGTGCGTCCCAGAGGTCCTCCTCGGTGGCTTCCGGGCGGGCGAGCAGGAGGTTGGCCCGGACCGATTCATGGAAGAGGTGGCCGTCCTGGGTGACCATCCCGAGGGTGTCACGCAGGGAGGCGGCGGACAGGTCGCGTACGTCGATGCCGCCGATGCGTACCGAGCCCGCGTCCGTGTCGTACAGCCGTGGCAGCAGTTGCGCGATGGTCGACTTGCCCGCCCCGGAGGAGCCGACGAGGGCCACGGTCCGGCCGGGTTCGGCGCGGAAGGAGATGCCGTGCAGCACTTCGCCGCCGTCGCGGGTGTCGAGGGTCGCGACGTCCTCCAGGGAGGCGAGGGAGACCTTGTCGGCGGACGGGTAGCCGAAGCGTACGTCGTCGAACTCCACGGAGACCGGCCCGTCCGGCACCGTCCGTGCGTCCGGCTTCTGGTCGATGAGCGGTTCGAGGTCGAGGACCTCGAAGACCCGCTCGAAGCTGACGAGGGCGCTCATCACCTCGACCCGTGCTCCGGCGAGGGCGGTGAGCGGGGCGTACAGCCGGGTCAGCAGCATGGCCAGGGCGACGACCGCACCCGCGTCCAACTGGCCGCGCAGCGCGTAGACCCCGCCGAGCCCGTAGACCAGGGCGAGCGCCAGCGCGGACACCAGGGTGAGGGCGGTGATGAACGCGGACTGGGCCATGGCCGTGCGTACCCCGATGTCGCGCACCCGGCCGGCTCGGGCGGCGAATTCGGCGGACTCGTCGGCGGGCCGGCCGAAGAGCTTGACCAGGGTGGCGCCCGGAGCGGAGAAGCGCTCGGTCATCCGGGTCCCCATCGCGGCGTTGTGGGCCGCGGCCTCCCGCTGGAGTCTCGCCATGCGTGAGCCCATGCGGCGCGCGGGCACGACGAACACCGGCAGCAGCACCAGGGCGAGTGCGGTGATCTGCCAGGAGATCGAGAGCATCACGACGAGGGTGAGGAGCAGCGTCACGAGGTTGCTGACGACACCGGAGAGTGTGTTGCTGAAGGCGCGCTGGGCTCCGATGACGTCGTTGTTGAGCCGGCTGACGAGCGCCCCGGTGCGGGTGCGGGTGAAGAACGCGATCGGCATGCGCTGCACATGGTCGAAGACGGCGGTGCGCAGGTCGAGGATCAGCCCTTCGCCGAGGTTCGCCGAGAGCCAGCGGCCGACCAGCCCGAGTGCCGCCTCGGTGACGGCGATCACGGCGATGAGCAGGGACAGTTGTACGACGGTGCCCCGGTCCCCGCCGGTCACGATCGCGTCCACGACGCGGCCGGCGAGGACGGGGGTGGCGACCGCGAGCAGCGCCGTCGCCACGCTCAGCACCAGGAACAGGACGACCCGGCGCCGGTGCGGACGGGCGAACGCGGCGATACGCCGCAGGGTGGCTCGGTCGAACGGGCGCCGGTCGGCCTGCGCGTTCATGACGTTGTGCAGCTGCGACCACGCGGTGGCATCCATACTCATGCAAGGAACGTACGACCTCCAGTGGACTTGAGGTCAACTCCGGGCTCAGGCCGGTGCGCTGGGGCTTCCCGGCAGCCCTTCCGGCCGGTTGCCTCAGACGTCGAACCCCGGGATGTCCTTCGGCATCGGGCAGATCCGGCGGCCCTGGTGGTCGAAGACGTACAGGTGCGCGAGGTCGACCAGCAGCGGAACCTGCGCGCCGGTCCGCAGCCGCATGTCGGGGCCGGTCCGCACGACCAGGTCGGCGCTCGTGACCGCGGGGTGGTCCGGACTGTGCAGGGCGTTCGGGGCACCGTCCTGGGCCCGCTCGTCGAGGGCGGCGCCGACAGCGCCGATGCGAGCGGTGGCGCGCTCCCTGATCCGCTCCAGTACGCCGACTCCGCCGCCGTTGCCCGTGCGGCGCCGGCGGGACACGGACTGGTCGGGGCGGGCCGATTCGAGATCGGGCACCAGGGCGGGCCGCGACCCGGTGTCGAGGTGGACCAGCGCCTCGTGGCCCTGGTACTCGACGTGTTCGACGATGCCGCTCAGCGCGACCTCACCGGGGCGGGCCTGTCCGGGCGGGGCGATCCTGGCGGCCTCGGAGCGCAGTCCGACGATGAGCCGCCGGCCCTGCTGGATGCGGAGCAGTTGGTGGTCGGGGCTGAGCGGTTCGGGCAGCGGCAGCCGCTGCCGGCCGAGGTCGATCGACATCCGCCCCTCCAGGGGGGCGTGGACGACGGCCTCCAGCAGATTGATGCGCGGGGTGCCGATGAACGCGGCCACGAAGACGTTCTCCGGCAGGGCGTAGACCTCGCGCGGCGGGCTCACCTGCTGGAGGCGTCCGCCGCGCATCACGGCGACCCGGTGGCCCAGCGACATCGCCTCGGCCTGGTCGTGCGTGACGTACACGGTCGTGACGCCCAGCTCCGCGGTGAGCTGGGCTATCCCGGCGCGCAGATGGTTGCGGAGTTTCGCGTCGAGGTTGGACAGCGGCTCGTCCATCAGGAAGGCGGAGGGGTGGCGCGAGATGGCCCGGCCCATGGCGACCCGCTGCCGTTCGCCGCCGGAGAGCTGGCCGGGATAGCGGTCGAGGACGGTTTCGATGCCCAGCATTCTGGCCGTGTCCTCGACGCGGGCGGTGTGGTCCTGCCGCGGGTTCGCCAGTTTCAGCGGGAAGCCGATGTTGGCCCGGTTGGTCATGGTCGGGTAGAGCGCGAAGTTCTGGAAGACCATCGCCATGCCGCGTTCTCGGGGGGCGAGGTCATTGGCCGGTTCGCCGTCGAGCAGCAGCTCGCCCTCGGTGATCTCCTCCAGGCCCGCGATCATGCGGAGCACGGTCGACTTCCCGCACCCGGAGGGGCCGAGCAGGACGACGAACTCGCCCGGGTCGATGGAGAGTGAGAAACGATCGACGGCACGCGTGGTCCGTCCGTACGCTTTGCTGACGTTGTGCAGGGAGATGGCGCGAGTCATGTGGGTCCGCCCGTGAAGGGAGAGATGGAGCGGGGAGCGGCTGCAGTGGGCCGAAATTAACCTACGGCCCCGGGTGCTGGGAATGATTCGCGCAAAGGTCGCATCGCATCGGACGGTCCTCGGCCGTTTTGTCCCGCCGACGGAACCGCGTCACCTCCTCACGGCCGGTCCAGGGCCTCCGCGAGATAGGCCCTGATCAGGCGCCGGGTCTCGGCGATGATCGCCGGGTCGCCCGATGGGTCGGTACGGAAGGCGAGTCGCAGGAGGGCGTCGGCGGCCTCGACACAGACCAGGACCGTGCGGAGCAGATCCTCGCCGGGTGCCTGGCCGAGGTGTCCGAAAAGCAGTGCGGCGAGCCGCCCGGCGACCCGGTGGTTGGCGTCACTGGCGGGGTCGGCCTCGGGGTCGGGTGCGCCGAAGTCGACGAGCGCGAAGCCGGGCACGGTCCGCTTCATCGCGAGGTACTCGTCCAGGACGGCGTCGACGGCGCCGCGCCGGTCGGCGGTCGGGATGGCGTCGAGGCGGGCGGTGACGCGTTCGGCGTAGCTGTCCAGGTTGCGCCGGGCGAGCGCGTCGGTCAGCGCGCGCTTGTTGGAGAAGAACCGGTAGACGGAGCCGATGGGGACCTCGGCACGGACGGCGACGGCCCGGGTGGACAGTTGCTCGTACCCGGTCTCGTCGAGGAGTTCGGCGCAGGCGTCGAGTATCCGGGCCAGGCGTTCGGCGCTGCGCTGCTGCACGGGGGCGCGGCGGAGGTGGGTGTTCGCATGGGGCACGGGCTCCATGATGCCGTGGGTCCTCCTCCGGGGTGGCGGGGCCGGTCCGGTGCGGACGTCAGGCGATGAGCAGGGACAGCCCCCCGACGGTGTAGGTGATCATCAGGACCAGCAGCGGGAGTTGCCCCACGACGGCGCGGCCGGGCGGGAAGAGGCGTACGGACCTGTCGTGGGCCGCGACGACGCCGAGTACGTGGCCGAGGACGATCGCGGCGACCTGGAGCGTGGCGACGCCCCCCGGCCCCAGGGGCGGTTCGGGCGGGGCGGGATGGTCGGCGCCGGATGCCAGCTGGACGGTGCGCGGCCCCTCGGTGACGAAGAGCGTGAAGTAGTGGGCGACGAGATAGCCGAGGGCGATGGGGACGAGTGCGTGCGCGAAGGCGGTGAGCGGCCGGCGGAGACGTCCGGAGATCAGCCGGGTGGCTCCGGCGCAGAGCACATGGAGCGAGGCGACGAGGGCGACGGCGCCGAGGAGTCCGAGCGTGGCGGTCGTGGTGCGCCCCAAGGGTGAGGTCTGGACGGTGGTGATCCAGGAGGGGGCGTCGGAGAAGCCGTCGTAGGCGGTGGAGCCGAGCATGACGCAGACGGTGGCGACGAGTCCGGGGAGCTGCGGGGTGCCGTCGAGTCCGTTGAACGGGGAGCGGAGCACGAGGCGGTGGTCGGCGGGGCGCCGGCCGAGCGGGGAGAGCCGCGCGAGCAGCCCCGAGTAGACCTCGAAGGCGTCCGCCCGGTCGAACCAGGCGGCGCCGTGCCGGGCGGCGCCCGCGAGGTGGACGGCGGCGTGGAGGGTGAGGAAGAGGAGGAGGGCGGTGGCCGACGCGGGGTCGGGGGCGACGAGTTCGAGCCAGGTGAAGGCGAGGAGACCGGCCGCGGCGGGCCACATGCCGAGACGTCCGGGCAGGGGCCGGCCCGCGTCCGGATCCCGGCCCCGTGCCCGGCAGACCAGGAGGTGGAGGGTGCGGAGCGGGTTGAGCAGGCGCCAGACCGGGCCGAGCAGGAGCGAGGCGGGCACGAGGCCGACCCACAGGAGTACGTAGACGGCGCCGGGAGCCGGGTTCTGGTCCGGGTCGTCCGGCCCGAGGAGGAGATGGAGCAGGACGAACAGCGCGGCGGCCGCGCCCAGGACGCGCGCGGCGGTCCGGGTGGCGCGGGCGTCGGCGAGGCGCTGGACGGCGGCCGGGAGCGGGCGGCCTGCCCGGTCGCCGCGGAATCGGGAGGTGGGCCAGAGCAGGCCGAGCGCGAGGAAGGAGACGAAGAGCGCGGCGAAGGCTCCGGCGAAGGCGTAGAAGGGCGACAGCGGCAGGTCGTGCTGGGCGCCGATGCCGTGGGCGAGGACGCTCACCGTACGACGAGCTGGGTCAGAAGCAGATCGGACTCGTGTGTCTCGACCTCGAAGAGCCCGGTGCGGTCGGCGGTGAAGGTCAGGGTGACGGTCTTCCCGGCCGGCAGCCGCGCCTCCTTGTCGTAGCCGTGGACGTGGAGGGAGTCCGATCGGTCGCTGCGGACCCGGAGTTCGACGGTCTGCCCCTTCTTCACCTCGGTGCGGCCGGGGGCTGGGCTGACCCTGCCGTGGGTGACGGCGATGTCGAGCGTCGTGCCGGGCCGTGGTGGGGCGGAGCCGCCCTGCGCGGGGTCGGTGGACGGTGCGGGGGCGGCGAGGGAGGCGGTGGCCTGGATGGGGGCGGAGCCCACGGCCCAGGCGGTGTGGTCGTCGGCGTAGAGCCGGGCGGTGAGACCGGTGCCGCCGCCGGCCTCGCGGACGAGGGAGGCGGGGAGGTGGTACCAGGGGCCGTAGACCCGGGCGAGGGGGTGGCCGTCCAGGAACAGCCGGGCGTGGCCGCGCCCCGGGAGCGCGGCGCCGCCCACGCTGTCCGGGGTGAACCGGAAGTTCCGTACGGAGAGATGGACGTTCCACCCGTCCTCGGAGTCGGCCCGGACGGCGAGGGTCACCTCGGGGGCTCCCTCGGCATCGACCTGGCGCAGCCGGTGTCCTGACCCGTCGTCGGCGGTGAGGAGCCGGCCGGTACTGCCGTTGGCCTGCTCATGGCTGGTGCCCGGTCTGTGGTGGGTGGTGGCTCGCCCGCCGCAGGCGCTCGCGCCGAACACGAGGCACGCGGCGAGCAGGGTGGCGGCTGCGGCGCCCGGCCGGGCGGCCCGCAGTCGCCGAAGGGGACGCCTCACGACACGTCTCCTTCCGGGGCGGGGGCGGCAACCGCGTCCGCCATCGGAGCGGGATCCGTCCCCGGCGCGTCCGGGCCGTCCGGGGCGCCCTGCTCGCCGTGCCGGGCGGCGGCCACGACGGCCCACACCACCCAGACCACTCCGAGCAGTCCCCGCACCCAGGCGGGGCTGAGCGGTATCCACGGGATCATGAACACGGCCTTGTCGACGGCATCGAGCAGCGTGAGCGCGCCCAAAACCACCGTGGTCCAGCCCAGCCATGGCCGTTCGCCCCGCAGCACCAGGCCGGTCACGGCCCACCACACCCCGGTCAGCAGCAGCGCCAGCGCGGGCACGTAGGAGGAGGACAGCCCCGTGGTCGATCCGGCCACGTCCAGGACGAGTCCGATCGCGCCGAGCGCCGTCGCCGCGGTGGCGAGCCGGCTGCCGCGCAGCCTGCGCCACCACAGGGTTCCGCCGACCAGGGCGAGCACCAGCGCGATCGCGGACGTCACCTGCACCTCGATGCGTTCGATCCCGCGTGCCCCGTACCAGTCGCAGCCGGCCGGCAGCCGCCGCGCCCGCACGTCGTAGTCGGCGCACACCAGCAGTTGGGCGAGTTTGAGCGGCTCGCCGACGATCCGGTCGGTGCTGCCGGACACGGCGCCGCGCTCCGTTCCGCAGACGGGCAGGGCACGCGGGGAGGACGGGCCGGTGTCCGACTGCCAGCAGTTGCCGTCGCCCTGGCCGTCCCAGAACACGTCCATGCGGTTGGGCCGGGAGTTGCCCGCCCGGTCCGTGCCGAGGTGATTGCCCGCGTACCGGTTGTGGTGGGAGGTGTCGGCCTGCTTGGACAGCGCGTTCTCGCCCCGGATGAAGGCGGGGACGGCGGTGAGGAAGAAGGCGGCCCGGTTCTGGCCGTAGATCCAGTTGTTCTCGTACAGGTTCCAGTTGCCGCCCGCGGTGATGATTCCGCTGCCGGGCGGCATGGAGATCTGCGGGCAGACGACCCCGTCCTCGTACCCCCGGTCCACGGGTGCCTTGGCGCAGGTGCCGTCGGCGACGTAGGGGTAGTAGTCGGCGTTGTTGTCGTGGATCAGATTGCGTTCGAAGCGGGCGTGGTTCTGCGGCAGTCCGGGGTGGCCGGGGAAGGCGCTGTCCATCGAGGCGCCGCCCATGTTGTGGTCGAACTCGTTGTCGTGGACGTAGACGGAGTCGCCCGCGGTGCCGGAGTAGCCGACCATGTTGTGGTGGCTGCGGCAGCCGGTGATCTCGATCGAGTAGCGGGGCACGTCGTAGCCGTACGCGTCGTTGATGTCCGACGCACTGCCGGGGTAGATGCCCGAGTCGCCGTTTCCGTACGACTCGCAGTCCTTGTACAGCCCGTGGTCGCTCGCGAAGGTCAGGAAGCCGTACTCGTCGTTCCACCGGGTGAGGACGGAATCGATGACGAAGCCGTCCTGGGCCAGGACGTACAGGGAGTTGAAGGTGGTGCGCTGGGCGGTGAAGTTCCTGAAGTAGATGCCGTCGGAGCCGTCGGCCCGGATGGCGTTGAGTTTCTGGTACTTGGCGTCGATGACGACGTCCGTGCGCTCGGCGCCGGTCCCCTCGATCTGGAGGTTCTTCTTGCCGAGGATCGCCACCAGGTTCTGGTTGTGCGGGCACCGCACCTGCTGCGCGTAGGACAGGATCTGGTAACCGAGCTGGGACTCGGGCGCCTTCAGCCGGGCACACTCCCCCACCGGCTCGGGCAGCGAGGGCTCCTCCTCGTACAGGCCGGGCAGGATCGCGATGTTCATGCCGGGCCCGGAGACCGCGTCGACGGCCTGCTGGAGGTGGCGGTAGCCGGACTTGAGGCAGCGGTCGAACAGCTTCAGGTTCCGGGCCCGCAGGCCGTCCGGGAAGCCGGCCACCCGGCGTTCGAAGTCCGCCCGGTCGGTCTTGCAGACCAGCAGGTCCGGTTCACCGGTGCGGTACGCGGGGACGCTGCCGGTTCCGTCCGGCAGGGTGACCGGACGTTCCTCGTGCGCCTGGGCGGCCGGTGCCGCGAGAAGGGCGGCGGCGAGCGCCGCAAGGACCACCAGAAGTCTTCGTGTCCACGACATGAGCGGAGAGTAGAGCATTGTTCACCTTCTGGAACCCCCCTGTGCGCCACGAATGCCATTGACGCGCCTCATTCCGATTCCTACGGTTGCCCATAGGATTCCTTCGGCACCGGGAGCGCACATGAGCGGCATCGAACAGGCGGGGAAGACGGCGGAAGGGCTCGAGTACTCCGCCGGTTTCGGCAATCAGCACAGCTCCGAGGCGGTGCCGGGGGCCTTGCCGCACGGCCGCAACTCCCCCCAGCGCGCACCCCTCGGGCTCTACGCGGAGCAGCTGAGCGGCTCGGCCTTCACCGAACCCCGGGCGCACAACCGCCGTTCCTGGCTCTACCGGATCCGCCCGTCGGCCGCCCATCCCCCCTTCGTCCGGATCGACAACGGGGCGATCCGGACCGCCCCGTTCACCGATTCCGTGCCCGACCCCAACCGGCTGCGCTGGGACCCGCTCCCCGACCCCGCCCCCGGTACCGACTTCCTGTCCGGCCTGTGGACCCTCGGCGGCAACGGCGACGCCGCCCAGCGCACCGGCATGGCCGTGCACCTCTACCACGCCGACTCCTCCATGACGGACCGGGTGTTCAGCGACGCGGACGGCGAGCTGCTGATCGTCCCGGAACGCGGCGGACTGCTGATCCGTACCGAACTGGGCCTGCTGCACGCACGTCCGGGGCACATCGCGCTGATCCCGCGCGGCGTCCGTTTCCGCGTGGAGCTGCTGGACGCCACGGCCCGGGGCTACGTCTGCGAGAACTACGGCCAGCCGTTCACCCTCCCGGAGCTCGGCCCGATCGGCGCCAACGGCCTGGCGAACGCCCGGGACTTCCTCGCCCCCGTCGCCGCGTACGAGGACGTCGAGCGCCCGGTGGAAGTGGTCAACAAGTACTGCGGCAACCTCTGGTCGGCGACCTATGACCACTCGCCCCTCGACGTGGTCGCCTGGCACGGCACCCATACCCCGTACGTCTACGACCTGCACCGGTTCAATGTCATCGGCTCGATCAGCTACGACCACCCCGACCCTTCGATCTTCACGGTGCTGACCTCGCCGTCCGACACCCCCGGTCTGGCGGGCGTCGACTTCGTGGTCTTCGCGCCGCGCTGGCTGGTCGGCGAGGACACCTTCCGGCCGCCGTACTTCCACCGCAACGTGATGAGCGAGTACATGGGCCTGATCGAGGGCGCCTACGACGCGAAGACGGCGGGCAAGGGCGGCTTCGTCCCGGGCGGCGGCTCGCTGCACACCATGATGTCGGCGCACGGCCCGGACCGGGAGACGTTCGACCGCGCGAGTGCGGCGGAGCTGAAGCCCCAGAAGATCGACGACGGCCTGGCCTTCATGTTCGAGACCCGCTGGCCGCTGACGACGACCGAGCAGGCGGCGACCGCCGGCCATCTCCAGCGTGGCTACGACGACGTGTGGCAAGGTCTGAGCCGCAACTTCAGGCCGTAGGCGACGACGCCGCTGCTCGACCCCCGCGTCGTCGCGTCCGCCGTGTCGCAGGACGGAGAGACCAGGTGACCCAGGTGCCCCAGATGCCCAGAACTCCCCAGGGGCATGCCTTCGCCCCCGACTCGCTCGTCCTGAACCGCAAACTTCCGCTGTGGTACCAGGTCTCGCAGTCGTTGCGCGCCTCGATACTCGGCCGGGCCAGGGACGCGTCGGCACGGCTGCCCACCGAGGAGCAGCTCGCCGAGCACTACGGCGTCAGCGTGCTGACCATGCGCCAGGCCCTCAAGGAGCTGGAGACGGAAGGGCTGATCAGCAGGCACCGGCGGCGCGGCACCTTCATCGAGCCGCACGCCCGGCGGGTGTCACCGGTCCGGCTGCTGGGCTCGATCGACGCGATCGTGGCCCAGCAGTCGGGCGAGCGCACCTCGGTGCTCGGCCATGGCGCCCTCCCCGTGCCGGAGGACCTCGCCGAGTACTTCCCCGACTGCACGGAGATCGTCAGTTACCGGCGGCTGCGGCGCGACGGGGACAGCGGTGAGCCGACCAACTGGGCGCAGAACGCGGTGCATCCCGAGATCGCGGCCCGGCTCGACGCTGCCGATCTCGAACGCTGGCCGATGACCAAGGTACTGCGCGACCGGGTCGGCGTCCGAATCGCGCGCATCACCGACACGGTCGAGGCGCGCCTCGCCGATCCGGCCACCGCCGAACTCCTCCAGGTGCCGCTGCTGAGCCCGATCCTGTTCTACACGGGCGTGTCGTACGAGGAGAGCGGCCGGGTGGTGGATGTGGCGCAGATCCGCTACCGGGGCGACCGGTTCTCGTTCTCGGTCACCCTTGAAGCGCACTGACCGCACCCTCTCCGGCCGCGGCTACGATGCCGGAGAACGCAGAGAACGCAGAGAAGGCAGACGGACGGGGCGACGGGGGGGCGGCGCGGTGGCGGCACGGGCGGCGGGCGGCTCCGGCGACGCCCCGGGCGAAGGCGCCCCGCTCCTCGACGACCTGATGCCCTGGTCCGTACGGGCGTTGCGCACCGGGCGCCCCTGGGTGATCGCCCCCGACGCCGCCTGGCTCAGAGCGCGCTGGGAGCGACTGGTGCGGGCCCCTGACGCCGAGCGCGAGCGCTTGTTCCAGGTCACCCGTTCCCGCACCCCGCACACCCCGGTGGCGGCCCTTCCCGGACAGTCCACCGGCACCGGCCGGTTCGCCCGGGAGAGCGGCCCGTGCCCCGAGCCGGTCCGGATCGCGCACGGCCCGTTCGACGAGCAGTGGCTGCTCCCGGACCACCGGCTGATCGATGCCGCCCGCCCCGAGCTGTGGCGGGTCGCCGACGGACACCAGTTCTTCGTCGTCGAGCACGGCCATGTACCCCAGGACGCCGGCCCCGCCCTCGTGGTGACGGCGCTGCTGCCGGACGGCCACTCCCCCGCCGGCCGGCCCGGCCGGATCCGGCCGCTGTACCGGCGCCCCGGCGGTCTGGAGGCCAATCTGGCCCCGGGGCTGCTCGCGCTGCTGCGGGCCCGCCACGGGGAGGCGGTCACCGAGCGTTCCGTGCTGGCCTGGCTGCTCGCGGCGGCCCGCCCTTCCGCTGCCGGGTGTGTGGTGCCGCTGCCTGCCGAAACAGCGCACTGGTCGGCGGGGGTGGAGCTCGGGCAGGAACTGCTGCGGCTGCATCTGCGCGGCGCCCGCGGCGGGGAGCGTCCCCGGCTGCCCGGCGGGCGGCGCCCCTATGTGCGGGCCGCGATACCGCCCGCGCCGGACGCCCTGGAGTACGACCCGGACGACGAGACGCTGGTGCTGGGCACGGGCCGGATCTCGCCCGTGCCGGCCGGGGCGTGGGAGTTCCGGGTGGGCGGGGTCCGGATGCTGGAGCTCTGGTTCGGGCGCCGTGCGACGGCGGCCGGGGCGCCGGAGCCCTCCGGTCTGGAAGCGGTCAGGGCCCGGGTCTGGCCCCAGGAGTGGACCTCGGAGCTGCTGGAACTGATCACGGTGCTGGCCCTGCTCGCCGAGCTCCGGCCTCGGCAGGAGAGTCTGGCCGGCGGCCGGCAGATCACTGCCGAGGAGCTCCGTGCGGCAGGGGTGCTGCCGGTCCCGGCCACGGCCCGGCGGCCCGCATCGGTGCTCGGCCATCAGGAGGAGGGCCCGGACGGGCAGTTCGCCTTGCTGTGACGGCCGGGGCCGGGTGTCGCCCGGATCCTGCCGACCGGACAGCCGGTGCGGACGGGTGAACACACCGAAGCGCCGCTGCGGGCCCTGGGGATGACGGGAGAGCAGGCAGCAGCGCGGCGCCGGGACGGGGTCGCGCGCACGGCCCCACACCGGGGGTCCGGGCACCTGGACCCGGCCGGGGAGTCCGGGCGGTGGGCCGGTACGGGGTGGTGAGGCGCCGTCGGTCAGTGGCGGCTGCCGAAGAGCGAGCGCCGCAGACGCCGCAGCGGCGCGAAGAGCGAGACCCGCGCGCTCTTGCTCCGATGGCTGTGGGCGGCGTCGCGCGAGGTGAGCTCGCGCATCAGCAGCGTCGCCTCCGCCGCCTCCCGCTGCGGGACGGCAGGGCCGCCGAGCACCGCGAGATGGCGGTCGAGGCGCGAACTCGTCGCGCTGCTCCCGCATGTGACAGCAGGCACACGCGGCCTGCTGCGCATCGTTATCTGTTCCATGTCTCTCCCCACCCGTACGAGGGCACCCGGCCCGGGCAGGTTAACCCTATCCCCCCGCGACGACACGCGTGTATCCCGGTGGCGGGATCGATCCCACAGCCGCGGAGGTTGACGCCGATACCCGAATCCATCAGATTCCAGGGCGAGTTGGACAGAACGGATACGACTTCGCCGCACCGGTCCGGCGGGGTGCCGGTGGAGACCCCTGCGGACGGGGTCTCCAGCCCGTCGGACGACCGAACGGGCCCGGCGTGCGTCCCGGCCGGGGCTCAGGCGGCCGAGGTGAGGGCGGGCAGATAGCCGCCCGACTGTCCGGCCGCGGTGGGGTGGTAGGACTCGCCGATGTTGAGCCAGTTGAGGCTGTGCAGCCAGGAGTCCCCGGAGCAGATCTCGTGCCCGGTGAACCCGCCCGCGACATCGACGTAGGTGAAGCCGTGGTCGGCGGCGCGCTTGGCGGTCGCCGCGTTGAGGTAGTCGGCGGCGCTGTTGATCGCGCTGCGCACCGTGTCGCTCAGACCGACGACGCAGCTGCCGCCGATCTTGTAGAAGCGCGGGTAGCCGAGGACGACGACATGGGCGGACGGCGCCTTGGCCCGGATGGCCGAATACACCGAGTCGAGGTTGCCGGGCAGGGTGCTGTCGACATAGCTGCGGGCCGTGGCGATCCGGCTGAGACAGGTCGCCTCGGAATTGAGGACACAGGTGGTCATGACGTCCGCGAAGCCCGCGTCGTTGCCGCCGATGGAGATCGAGACGAGATCGGTCGAGGCATTGAGGGAGCCGAGCTGACCGGACGTGACATCACCCGTACGAGCGCCCGAGCAGGCGGTGAAGGCGAAGGAGGAGGGACTGTTGGCGGCGGCCCACAGCGCGGGGTACGCCTTGGTGCTGCGCTTGCAGTCACCGCTCGCACTGTCGTAACTGCCGGATCCGACACCCGAGGAGTACGAGTCGCCGAGGGCGACGTAGTCGACGCCCTGGACGGACGACGCGGCATGGGCGGTGGCCGTTCCGGTCAGAGCGAGCAGAGCGCCGAGCAGGAGCGAGGACGAAAGCGCCCCGAGTCTGGACAGTTTCATGGAACCTCCCTGGGACCGACCGGCAGGGTCTCCGCCTGGTCTGCGATGTCCGTGGTAGCAGCACCCAGCCCTCACCGGAAGTGTCCATGCCAAGTTGCCCTCAACATCTTTTCCTCCGGCCGTCCTGAGGACACGTCAGGTACACCGCCCACACGGGAGGAAGACGACGAAACCCGGGTGCGCCGGGCGCCCCCTTTGCCGGATCATGGACGCCATGCCAACCCCCGAGTCCGCTCTGCCGATCCGGCTCACCGTCGACGACAGCGATTCCCCGTCCGACGTCGTCGACGCTCTGTTCCTCGGCCGCTTCGCGACGGGCGAGCAGCCCTACTCGCACAGCACTTCCCTCGATCGGGTAAAGGCCGGTGCCACGTTGCTGCCTCCGGCCGCCAACGTGCTGCGCGCCGCCCGCGACGACGACCGCAGCGCCACGCTCGCCGAGGGCGACGGCTGGACGCTGCTCGTCTCGCGCTGGAACCGCGGCGCCGACGTCACGGTCACCGCGACCAGCCCGGAGCTGGCACAGCAGATCGTCGACCGGGCGACGAACGGCGCCCGGGACGAACCCGAACCGCAGCCCGAGAACGTGCCGATGGGCTTCTGGTACGTGTCCCCGCGCCGCGGCCCGTACCGCACCACCCGGCAGATCTCCGCCGGTACGTGGGACGAGGTCCGCGCCAACTACACGGCGCCGGTGGCCGAGGCGATGGACCGGCTGATGAAGGTGACACCCGACGACATCTCCGGCCGGCTGCTCCTGCTGCACGGCCCGCCCGGCACCGGCAAGACGTCCGCGCTGCGCACGCTCGCGCGCGCGTGGCGGGACTGGTGCCAGGTGGACTGTGTACTCGATCCCGAGCGGCTCTTCGACGACGTCGGCTATCTGATGGACATCGCGATCGGCGAGGAGGACGGCACGGCGAAGGCGCGCTGGCGGCTGCTGCTCCTGGAGGACTGCGACGAGCTGATCCGGGGCGAGGCCAAGCACACGGCGGGCCAGGCGCTGTCCCGGCTGCTGAACCTCACCGACGGGCTGCTGGGCCAGGGCCGCAATGTGCTGGTGGGCGTCACCACCAACGAGGACCTGGAGCGGCTCCACCCGGCCGTGGTCAGGCCCGGCCGTTGCCTCGCCCGGATCGAGGTGGGCTCATTGACCCGCAAGGAGGCCACGGCCTGGCTGGGGACGGAGGAAGGGGTCGGCCGCGAGGGCGCCACCCTCGCCGAGCTGTACGCGCTGCGTCGCGGCAGCGGTCCCGCATCGGTTCCGAGGCAGGATTCCGGTGCGGACGCGGGCCTGTACCTCTGAGACCGCAGCAGTTCGGTCCCGCCGGCCGCAGGGGACCGCCGGCCCCCGGCTCACCGTGACGCGTACGCCGCCCGCACCGCGTCCTCGGCCAGGGACAGCGCCTCGGCCGGGGACAGGCCCAGTCGCCGGGCCTGCTGCGCGTATTCCTGTGCTGCGGCCGCCGCGTGCCGCTCCGCCGCGTCCCCGGCGGCGGCGATGAACGTGCCGTTGCGGCCACGGGTCTCGATCACCCCGTCGGCCTCCAGCGCCCGGTACGCCTTGGCGACGGTGTTCGCGGCCAGGCCGAGCTCCTCGGCGAAGCCGCGTACGGTCGGAAGCCGGAAACCGACGGGCAGTTCGCCGGAGCGGGCCCGCTCGGAGATCTGCGTGCGCAGTTGCTCGTACGGGGCGGTACCGGCGTCCGGATCAATGGCGATCTTCAGAGTCACGCCCCGATTCTCCCCCACGGCCGGAAAATCGGAGGCGGGTCCTGTGGACCCACGCGTAACGTCCGGCCCATGACCGTCCTCGTTCGCGATTTCCTGCCCGCCGACGCGGAGGCCTGGATACGGGTCCGGCGTGCCGCGCTGCCGTACATCGTGACGACCGCTCAACAGGTCGTCCACGAACTGGCCTCCGCCCATCCCGACCAGCGCCGCCGGCTGCTGGTCGCCGAGGAGGACGGGGAGGTCATCGGTACCGCGCAGGTCGGCCTCGCCCACGACAGCCCCGAACCCGGTCAGGCGTTCTGCAACATTTACACGCATCCGGACCGCACCCGGCGGGGCGCGGGCGCGTTGCTGCTGAGCACGGCCGAGGAGTATCTGGCGACAGAAGGCGCGCTCGGGATCTTCACCTGGGTGCTCGACACCCCCTCGAACCGCTCGTTCGCCGGGACACGCGGCTATGAACCGAGGCGCTCGGCCCACTTCCTCCACCTCGATCTGGTGGGCGGTCCGCTGCCGCCCCGTCAGGAGCTGCCGCCGGGCGTCGAGCTGCGTACCGCGGCGGACTTCGCGGACGACCCGCGCCCGCTCCACGAGGCGGACGCCGAGACCACGGCCGACGAACCGAGCGACACCCCGGCCGAACCGACCGACTACGAGGACTGGCTCCACAGCACCTGGCGCAGTCCCGGCCTCGACCACGAGCTGACCTCGGTCGTACTGGTCGACGGGCAGGTGGCGGCGTTCAGCGCGGCACGGACCGACGGCCTGACCCGCTACATGTCGGGGATGACCGGCACCCGCCGGGCGTACCGCAACCGCGGCCTGGCCAAGCTCGCGAAGAACGACTCGCTGCACCGGGCGCGGGCCGCCGGGTACACCGACGCGTACACCGGCAATGACGCGGGCAACGGTCCGATGCTGGCGATCAACCGATGGTTCGGCTACCGGATCTGCGCCACGGAGGTGCGTCATGTCCGCACGCTCGGCTGAGACCGCCCTTGCGGTGGTCCTGATGAAGGCCGGACAGACCAAGATCAGCTATCCCGCGGATCTGGTCCGTGACGACGGCACCCGGGTGACGGTCCGTGCGCCGTGGGCGGCGCCGGGAACCCGCGACTTCGGCTTCGTGCGGTTCGAGCCCGGCGACGTTTTCACCGAGCACTACTGGCGCGACTCCTGGTTCGCCGTGAAGGAGGTCCGTACCGGTACGGGTGAACTCAAGGGCTGGTACTGCGACATCACCCGACCCGCGGTGCTGCGCGACGGGGAGCTGATGGTCGAGGATCTCGATCTCGATCTGTGGGTATCGGCGGACGGTTCGTCCGTGCTCCGGCTGGACGAGGACGAGTTCGAGCAGAGCGGTCTCACCGAAAGCGACCCGGCGGCGGCCGAGGCTGCCCGCCGGGCCCTGGACGAACTGGAGTTCCTGGCCCGCACGGAGGGATTCGCGGCGCTGCTGGCCTGACCCGTACGGGCTGGGCAAACAGGCCTTCCGCGGCGGTCGACTGATCTAGAGTTCTGAGGTCAGCTCTCCGCCCGGTGACCTGAGAAGGATTCCCTGAATATGCCCACCGAGACGTTCGAGTTCCAGGTGGAAGCACGCCAGCTTCTGCAAATGATGATCCACTCCATCTACTCGAACAAGGACGTGTTCCTGCGCGAACTCGTCTCCAACGCCTCCGACGCACTGGACAAGTTGCGGCTCGAAGCGCTCCGCGACGACTCGCTCGGCGCGGACGTGTCCGACCTCCACATCGACATCGAGACCGACCGGCAGGCCCGCACACTGACCGTGCGGGACAACGGCATCGGAATGTCGCACGACGAGGTGGTCCAGCTCATCGGGACCATCGCGAACTCGGGCACCGCGACGTTCCTGCGGGAGCTCAGGGAGGCCGAGGACAGTGCCGCGGCCGAGGGGCTGATCGGCCAGTTCGGCGTCGGGTTCTACTCCAGTTTCATGGTGGCCGACGAGGTCACGCTGCTGACCCGGCGCGCGGGCGAGAGCCAGGGCACCCGCTGGACGTCGACCGGCGAGGGCACGTACACGATCGAGTCCGTCGACGATGCCCCCCAGGGCACCGCGGTCACCCTCCGGCTCAAGCCGGAGGACGCCGACGACCGGCTCTACGACTACACCTCCGCCTGGAAGATCCGGGAGATCGTCAAGCGGTACTCGGACTTCATCACCTGGCCCGTCAGGATGGTCCCGGAAGGTGCGGCCGCCGACGGTGCGGACTCCGGGGAGGCATCCGACGCCCCGCGGGAGCCCGAGACCATCAACTCGATGAAGGCCCTGTGGGCGCGCTCGCGCGACGAGGTATCGGACGACGAGTACCACGAGCTGTACAAGCACATCAGCCACGACTGGATCGCTCCGCTCGACACCATCCGGCTGCAGGCCGAGGGCACTTTCGAGTACCAGGCGCTGCTCTTCATCCCGTCGCACGCGCCCCAGGACCTGTTCATGCAGGGGTACAAGCGCGGTATCCAGCTCTATGTGAAGCGCGTCTTCATCATGGACGACTGCGAAGCGCTGATGCCGCCGTACCTGCGCTTCGTCAAGGGCGTCGTCGACGCACAGGACCTGTCGCTCAATGTGTCGCGCGAGATCCTCCAGCAGGACCGGCAGATCCAGTTGATGCACCGGCGCCTGGCGAAGAAGGTGCTGTCCACGGTCAAGGACATGATGTCGGCCGACCCGGAGCGCTACGCCACGTTCTGGCGGGAGTTCGGCCGCGTCGTCAAGGAAGGGCTGCTGAGCGACTTCGAGAACCGCGACGCCATTCTCGGTGTCGCCTCCTTCGCCACGACCCACGACGAGGACGAGCCGACCACGCTGCGGCAGTACGTGGAGCGGATGAAGGACGGCCAGGAGCACATCTACTACCTCACCGGCGAGTCCCGGCAGGCCATCGAGAACTCCCCGCACATGGAGGCGTTCCGGGCCAAGGCCATCGAGGTGCTGCTGCTGACCGATCCGGTCGACGAGGTATGGGTCGAGGCGGAGCCCGAGTTCGACGGCAGGAAGCTGCGGTCCGTCGCCAAGGGCGAGGTCGACCTCGGAACCGAGGAGGAGAAGAAGGAGGCCGCGACCGAGCGGGAGAACCGGCAGCAGGAGTACGCGGAGCTGCTCACCTGGATGACGGCCCGGCTGAGCGAGACCGTCAAGGAGGTGCGGCTCTCCTCGCGCCTGACCGTCTCGCCCGCCTGCATCGTCTCGGACACCCACGACGTGACGCCGGCCCTGGAGAACATGTACCGCGCCATGGGGCAGCCCGTCCCCCACGTCAAGCGCATCCTCGAACTCAACCCGGGGCACCCGCTGGTCAGCGGCCTCAACAAGGCGCATGCCGAACGCGGTGGGGAGAGCGACACCGGCCTGGAGGAGACGGCCGAACTCCTCCACGACCTGGCGCTGCTCGCCGAGGGCGGCGAACTGGGCGACCCGTCGCGCTTCGTCAGACTGATGGCCGACCGCCTCGAACGCACCCTGTGACCGCGAGCCGCACCGCACCGGCCTGACCAGGCCCTACTCCCGGCGCCGCGCCCACAGGTCGGTGTGCGGCGCCGGTTCCTGCGGCACGGGGCGGGCCTGCCGGACTCCGGCGACCAGTTCCACCTCGTACCCCGCCGCGTCCTCCAGATAGGCGGCCGTGTGCTCGTCCCCACCGGCGTGCGGGTAGCGGTCGGCGAAGAGCTGCCGCCAGCCGTACTCCGGGGCAGCGGTCACCAGGGCGTCGAGGGTGGCCCGGTCCCTGACGTGGAACGCCAGATGATTGAGCCCGGGGCGGCGGCGGTCGTGCGTGTCCCCGGTCAGGTCGGGCGACTGCTCGACCACCACATAGCTGTCGCCGCGCCGCCAGCTCCGTCCGTTCTCCCAGTGCTGGTACGGGACATGGCCCAGTTCGCCGAGCAGCCAGCCCCATCTCTGCTCGGCCGCCGGCAGATCGGGCACCCACAGCTCGATGTGGTGCACCCCGCCGGTGCCGGCCCCGCCGGCCGGCAGGGGTACGGCGCGCCGGGTGTGCGGTTGGTACGCCACCGTGTCGCCGTCCTCGTGCCAGTGGATCAGGAAGTGCTCCCCCGCGCGGTAGCCGTCGAGCCCCGCCCGGCAGTAGGCGACGATGTCGTCCGGGAGGGCGTCCAGCGGGAACCACGCCAGTTCTGAGCACTTGTCCGGTTCGCGGTTGTACGGCGGGCGGGCCGGGTCGTACTCCGCCTCGAAGAACCAGCCGGTCCTGGGCCTGCCACCGGGGCCGCGGTGCTGCATGACCAGGGCGACCCGCAGCTCGTCCGGGCCGAGCTCGACACCGATCTCCTCGGCCGCCTCGCGGATCACCGCCTCACGGACGTCCTCGCCGTCCTCGACATGTCCGGAGGGGCCGTTGAACAGCCCGTCCGCGTATCCCGTGCCGGCCCGGCGGGCGAGCAGGACGTCCGGCCCCCGGCGGAGGATCAGATGCACGTCGACGACCTCGGTGTGCCGGCGCGGCGGTTCGACGCGGGCCACCAGGGCGTAGCGTTCGTCGTCGACCTCCTTGCCCCACAGGGCCGGGTCGTCGGAGAGCGGCTCATGGTGGATGCGTTCGGTGAGTTCCGAGAGAAGTCCGACGAGCCGCTCGGCCGGGAGGCCGATGCCGCCCCAGACCCCTTCGATCAGGACCAGCCGGCCGCCGGGCCGCAGCAGGCTGAACCAGTGGCGCAGAACCGACGCCGGATCAGGCAGCAGGAACACGACGTGTCTGGCCATGATCACGTCGAACTGCCGCTTCCCGACCGGCGGTCGGGAAGCGTCCCCGAGGAACACCGCGGCGTCCGTCCCGGCGAGTTTGGTCCGCGCCTGCTCCACCATGCGCGGCGACCGGTCGACGGCGGTGATCCGGTGCCCCTGCCCGACGGCGAGCAGCGCAAGGCTTCCGGTGCCGCATCCCAGGTCGAGCACCTCGGAGCGCGCGCCGGGCAGCCAGCTCTCCAACCGCTGCGCCCAGGCGTGCCGGACCGCCGGGTCGAGCAGCCCGTGGTCGGGCTCCTCGTCGAAGGAGTCGGCTGCGGAATCCCAGTCGATCGTCGTCATGGAACGATCGTGCCACCCCCCACTGACAGAGTCGATCAGCCGGCCGGCCGCTTGCGGTAGTGAAAGCGGTCGTACACGCCGTCCGCACGGCGCTCCACCAGCTCGTACCCGTGGCGCGCGTAGAGCTTCTGGTTCTCCCCCATCAGGACGTGGGTATAGAGCCGGATCTCGGGGAGGCCGAGGCTGCGGGCGTGCGCCTCCACGTGGGCGAGCAGCCGTCGGCCGACTCCCCGGCCTGCCGCGTCCGGGTGGACCGCGACGGACTCCAGGAGGAGGTGGTCGTCGTGCGGTACGAGGACCAGGACACCGATGACGGCCCCACTCCCCGTCACATGCACCCGGTCCGCGGCGACATCCGCCGCATGGTCCGCCCCCATCGGCGCGGGGACGAGACCGATGCGTTCGATGGAGGGCCGGTAGGCGGCGTCGGTGACGGCCCGCACGGCGGGCACGTCGGCCGGGGTGGCGAGGCGGATCTTCTCGGAAGCTTCGACGGTCATGTGCGCACCGTACGGCCGGTTGTTCTTAATCGCTGCTGAGCGGGTCCTTAAGGCGGCCATAACGATCGCCGTCACCGCGCTCAACAGCCGTTTCCGGGGCCGGGAGCGGACTAGCTTCTCCTTCGCCCGGACGTGAACCACCGAAGGAGAAACACCACCATGGCCGTCATCAGGACCACCCGCCGCAGGGCCTTTGCCGCCGTCGCGCTCGGTGCGGCGCCGCTCGCGCTGACCGGTCTCGCCGCGTCCCCGGCCGCCGCCCACGGCTCGCTGACGGATCCGGTCAGCCGGGTCTCCGCCTGTTACGCCGAGGGGCCCGAGAGCCCGAAGTCGGCAGCGTGCGTGGCGGCGGTCGCGGCGGGCGGCACGCAGGCGCTGTACGACTGGAACGGTGTCAACATCGCCAACGCGGCGGGGAACCACCGGCAGTTGATCCCGGACGGCAAGCTGTGCAGCGCGGGCAACGACAAGTTCAAGGGGCTCGACCTGCCGCGTGCCGACTGGCCGTCGACGAAGATGGCGGCGGGCACGCACACCTTCCGCTTCCGGGCCACCGCGCCGCACAAGGGCACCTTCGAGCTGTATCTCACCAAGGCCGGCTACGACCCGACGCAGCCTCTGAAGTGGTCGGACCTGGAGTCCGAGCCCTTCGCCACGGCCACCGATCCGAAGCTGGAGAGCGGGTCGTACGTCTTCGACGGCACCGTGCCGAAGCGTTCGGGGCGGCAGCTGATCTACACCGTCTGGCAGCGTTCGGACTCCACCGAGGCGTTCTACGCCTGCTCCGACGTGGTGTTCGACGGTGCGAGCGGCAGTGGGTCGGCCGGCGCGGTGCCGGCGCCGACCGCGTCCGCGCCGACCGAGCAGGAGATCGCCCAGGGAGCCGAGAAGTCGTCCGTGGAGCACAACGGCCATGGTGACGACGACGCCGCTACGGGCGCGGAGGTCACCGAGGCCGCTCCGGCGGCCGGATCCGGCTCGGGTCCGGCCGAGGCGAACGCGCCCGAGCCGGACAGCGCCACCACCCCCGCCCCGGTGGGCGAGAGCCTCGCCGAGACGGGGGGTGACAGCAGTACCCGTTACCTGGCGATCGGCGGTGCGGCCGCGCTCGCCGCGGGTTCGGCCGCGCTGTTCGCCTCGATCCGCCGTCGGGCCGCTCTCACGACCCGACGCGGACACTGAGCACCTGGGGCGCGCCCGCGGGCTGGTGCCGTGGCCGGCCATGTGTGCGTCGCGACGAAGCGAACGTTGCCTGCCACCGGCACTAGCCGATGACCGAGGCGCAGGTGGTGGGGGTGGCGTGCGCCGGGTCCAGGGCGTTCGCCACCTCGTGGAAGGCGATCCGGTCGACGGTCCCGATCTCCACGTGCTCGGAGAGGTCGAGCGGGCACAGGTCCTGGATCAGCACGTTGCGTACGTTCGGCCCGTCCAGGAACTGTGTGGCGTACGGGGTCACGACCTCGTCGTACCTGGTCGTGATGACCGTGTAGGTCACCCCGGGCACGGTGTCGCCGCCCGCGTTGAGCTCGGTGAGGAACGGGGAGCCCGCCACCTGGTCGGTGAGGCCGGGCGTGGCGGCGTCCAGCAGGTCCCCGGCGCCCGGGAAGTACGTCAGCAGTTTCGTCAGGCCGAGGAGGGTGGTGCCGTGGTTGTCGGGGGCGAGTCCGATCATGGCGTTCACCTTGGCGGCCCCGCCGAGGAACTTCAGGTAGTGGTTCGGCATCATGCCGCCCTGGGAGTGGCCGACGATGTCGACCTCGGCCGCCCCGGTGGAGGCGAGCACCTCGTCGACGAACACGGCGAGCCGGCCGGCCGACTCGTCGATCGGGCCGAGGCCGTTGAAGACCGGCACGCCGGGCAGTTGCCCGTAGTCGAGCGAGTAGACGCAGTAGCCCTGGCTGACGAGGGCGGGGGCGAGGACGAACCAGTTGTCGGTCGAGTTCCCGAAGGTTCCGTGCACCAGGACGACGGGGCGGGGATGGGCCGCGGAGGGCTTGCAGGAGTAATCGTTCCAGCCACCGGAGGTGGCGGCGGGGGCGGTCGCGGCGGCAGTGGCCGTGGGGGTGGCGACTGCGGCCACTGCGAGGAGCAGTGCGGCGAGGGTCCGTCGCGCACGTGGGGTGCGTGACGCACGGGTCCAGGGCAGCATCGTGTGATCTCCTTGTGTCTCACGGGAGTTGCGATGTCTGTGCACCCTGCGGCCCGGACCACAAGTTCCGACGTCTGTTCTACTCCGACGTCCGTTCCGTTCCGGCGTCTACTTTCGACGCGCTCATGCCAAATTACGCGCCGGTAGGGCGACAGGGGAAGCTGCGCGCCGGCAAAAAATGACGACCCGTCAATGACGCCGGACCGGTGACCCGACCCGGCCGCACCCCGCAGCCATCGGTGCGGGCGCACCCGGACGGGCGACGCGCGCCACCCCGACACCGCCCGGCAGGACCGCCTCGCGGTCCGACGTACGACAGCCCCCTCCATGCCGCATCGACCCCCCTCCGAGGAGGGGCGGGGGCCGGCGCGAAGGCTTCCACCACGCCACTACTCGAACGAATGTGCGAGTATGGAGGGAGAGTGCTTCTCGCGATCGAGGCGACGCAGATGACACAAATGACACAAAGGGGGCTCATGGGAAGCAGGAGGTGTGTATGTCGTTTACGCATCTCCGTACCGCCAGCGGCTACTCACTGCGTTACGGGGCCAGTCACCCGCACGCCCTGGCCGAGCGGGCCGCGGAGCGGGGGCTCGACGCCCTGGCGCTGACCGACCGGGACTCGCTCGCGGGCGCCGTGCGCTTCGCCAAGGCGTGTGCGCGGGCCGGGGTCAGGCCGCTGTTCGGCACCGACCTGGCGGTTCCCGGTGCCCCGGAGGCCCGGCCGGCAACGACGGGGCGGCCGCGGACCCCGGCAAAGGGCGGCGCGTTCGTGACCGAGGCCCCGTTCCGTGCGGTGTTCCTGGCCCGGACCGCACGCGGCTGGGCCGAGCTGTGCCGCCTGGTGTCGGCAGCCTCGGACCAGGGCGTCACATGGGAGGACCTGAGCTGCCCGGACGACGAGCTGTTCGTCCTGCTCGGGGCCGATTCCGAGATCGGGCAGGCACTGGCGTCGGGACGGCCGGACCGGGCTGCGATGCTGCTCGATCCGTGGCGCGAACGGTTCGGCCGGGCACTGCGCCTCGAGGTGTGGTGGCACGGGCGGCCCGGCACCGGACCGGGGTCGCTGCGGCTGGCCGCACGGATGGCGGGCTTCGCCGCCGAGCAGCAGGTCGGCACCGTACTGAGCAATGCCGTCCGCTACGCCGATCCGCATCAGGGCGAGGTCGCCGACATCCTGGACTCCGCTCGCCTGCTGGTGCCGGTCGACACCCGGGACGCGTCCCGTCTGGACGGCGGGCAGCGGTGGCTGAAGGACGCAGGGGAAATGGAGCGGATCGCCGGGCGGATCGCCGAGGCGGCGGGAGGGCAGGGCGCGGATGCGCGACGACTGCTGTCGGCGACCGAGGAGACGGCGGCGGCCTGCACGGTCGATCCGGGCGAGGCATTCGGTCTCGGGCAGCTGAATCTTCCGGAGCCCGAGCTGGTGGGCGCACGCGCCGATTCGGCCGACCGGGTGCTGGCGGACCGGTGCGCGGCGGGCATGATGAGCCGCGGCTACCACCGGGACACCCGGCGGTGGGACCGCCTCGAGGACGAACTGGGGATCATCGCCGGGCATGGTTTCGCCGGGTACTTCCTGACCGTCGCCGAGGTGGCGGCGCAGGCCCGGCAGCTGGACATCCGGGTCGCGGCCCGGGGCTCGGGGGTGGGGTCGCTGGTCACGCATCTGCTGGGGATCAGCCCCGTCGACCCGGTGGCGCACGGGCTGCTCATGGAGCGGTTCCTGTCCCCGCGGCGATCCGCGCTGCCCGACATCGATCTGGACGTGGAGTCGGCGCGACGCCTGGAGGTCTATCAGGCGGTCCGGGAGCGGTTCGGGGCCGATCGGGTGGCGACGCTCGCGGTGTACAAGACGTACCGGGCCCGCGGGGCGATCGAGGACGTGGCACGGGCCCGGGGCATGGGCCCCGACGAGGCGGCCCGCCTGGCGAAGGCGTTCCCGCACATCCGGGCCCGGGACGTGCGGGCGGCGCTGGCCGAGCTGCCGGAGCTGCGCGAGGTCGCCACCGAGGACCACGGCCGGCTGTGGGAACTCGTGGAAGCGCTGGACGGACTGCCGCACGAGGCGGCGATGCACCCGTGCGGCCTCCTGGTCTCCAACGCGGGTCTGCTGCGGCGCACCCCCGTGGCGCCGACCACCGTCGAGAACATCGCCATGTCCCAGTTCGACAAGGAGGACATCGAGGACACCGGACACCCGAAGATCGACGTCATCGGAGTACGGATGCAGTCGGCGCTCGCCCACGCGGTCGCCGAGATCGAGCGGGCCACCGGCGAACGCCTCGACCTGGACGACCCCGCGCAGGTTCCGCCGGACGACCCCGCCACCTACGACCTCATCACGTCCGGGGACACCCTGGGCACGTTCCAGCTGGAGAGTCCCGGGCAGCGTGAACTGGTCCGGAATCTGCGGCCGCGCTCGTTCTTCGACCTGACCCTGGACATCAGCCTGTTCCGCCCGGGTCCGGTGGCGGCCAACATGGTGACCCCCCTGATCGAGGCCCGCGACGGCCGGGCCCGGACCCGCTACCCGCACCCCGATCTGAAGCCGGTCCTGGAGGAGACCGAGGGGCAGGTGGTCTTCCACGAGCAGGTCATCGCGATCATGGCGATGATGACCGGTTGCGACCGGGGTACGGCGGACGAGGCACGCCGCGCCCTGTCCGACACCGAACGGCAGGGCCGGGTCCGGGCCTGGTTCGCCGACCGGGCCCGCACCCGCGGCTATCCGGTGCAGGCCGTCCGGGACGTGTGGGACATCCTGGAGGGCTTCGGCAGCTTCGGCTTCGCCAAGGCGCACGCCGCCGCGTTCGCACAGCCCGCCTACCAGTCCAGCTGGCTCAAGGCCCATCGGATGGCGGCCCTGCTGGCGGGGCTGCTCACCCATGATCCGGGGATGTACCACAAGCGCGTTCTGGCCGCGGACGCCCGACGTCACGGAGTTCCCCTGCTGCTGCCCGACATCAACCGCTCCCAGGCCGCACACATAATCGAACTGGTGTCTGGTAAGTGGGGAGTACGTATCGGTTTGTCGCAGGTTCGCGGCATCACCGAGGCCGAGAGCGGGCGCATCACCGCCGGGCAGCCCTACACCTCCCTGGAGGACTTCTGGCAGCGCGCCCGGCCGAGCCGCCCGCTGGCCGAACGCCTGGCCCGGGTCGGTGCGATGGACTCCTTCGGGCCGCGCCGCGAAATCCTGCTGAACATAGCCGAGTTGCACCGTTCCGGCCGCGGACGGGACGCTTCCGCGGGGCAGTTGCCGATGGCGGACGAGGCCGGTGCCGAGGCGGACGGCATCACCGCGACCACGGGGCTGCCCGCCATGAGCGGTTCCGAGCAGCTCGCCGCCGAACTGGACGTGCTCGGCATGGACGTCTCGCACCACCTGCTGGAGGAGCACCGGTCCCTGCTGGCCGACATCGGCGTGACGCCCGCCGCCGATCTGCCCCGGCTCCGGCACGGCACCACCGTGCTGGTCGCCGGCGTCAAGGTCGCCACGCAGACCCCGCCGATCCGCTCGGGCAAGCGCGTCGTCTTCGCCACCCTCGACGACCCCACCGGCCTCTGTGACCTGGCGTTCTTCGAGGACAGCCATGCACGCTGCGCACACACGGTCTTCCACAGCGGCCTGCTGCTCGTCCGCGGGACGCTGACCCGCCGCCCGCCGCGCGCCTTCGGCATCACCGGCACGGCCGCCTGGGATCTGGCCGAGCTGATCGACCTGTACCGCGACGGCGGCCCGTCCGCCGTCGCCGACCGGCTCGCCCGTCCCGCGGCCGCCGGACGCCAGGCGGGTGTGCGCCGGACCCTCGTCCAGCCGACCGGCTACGCGCTGCACCCCTGGGCCGACCTGAAGCCCCCCGGCGCCCCGGCCGCCCTCAACGGAAGGACCTTCCACCATGCGAGTCCCGGAAGCGCGGGGTGACCGGCGGTGATCCTCTACCTGCACTTCGGCCCCCAGTCCGATGCGACATACCGCCGGCTCATCGGCACACTGGGCGAGTTCACACCCATGGTCCAGGCGTTGCCGCCGGATGCGGCGCTCGCCGACGTGTCCGGGAGCGTGCGGTACTTCGGCCGGGACGCCGTCGGCCTGGCAGCCCTGATCCGTATGCGCGCGGCCGCGGTGTTCGACGTCGACACGACGATCGGCGTCGGCCCCAACCCACTGCTCGCCCAGCTGGTCGCCCACCGCGGAGCCCCCGGCGCGATCCGCGCCGTACCCGACGACCCCGAGGCCATCGCCGCTTTCCTCACCGGTCTGCCCGCCGCCGCACTGCCGGGAGTGGGTCCGGCGACGGCGCGCACCCTGACCTCCTACGGGCTGTACACCGCCGACCAGGTCGCCGCCACTCCCCTGCTCACGCTCCAGCGCATCCTGGGACCGGCGGCCGGACGACAGCTTCGCCAACGCGCGGCCGGCATCGACCCCACCCGCGTCGCCCCCGGCGCCCCGCCGCGCACGTTCTGCGCCGAGCACCGCTTCACCCACGACGAACTCGACCCCGACCGGCAGCGCGGCGTCCTGACCCATCTCACCGAGCGCCTCGGCACCCGGCTCCGCAGCGAACGACAGGCCTGCCGCTCGCTGACCCTGACCGTCCAGTACGCCGACCGCTCGACCACCACCCGCAGCCGCACCCTGCCCGAACCCACCGCGCACAGCCCTCGACTACGCGCGGCAGCACACGCGTTGCACAGGTCTCTGGGGCTGCAGCGAGCCCGGGTCCATTGCCTCACGCTGCGCGCCGGGGATCTGTGCGACGCGAGTTCGGTGTCCCGGCAGCTGACCTTCGGGCCCGACGACGACAAGGCGCGCCGTATCGAGGCCGCGGCCGACCGCGCCCGGGCGCGCTTCGGCCCGGGCGCGGCACGGCCCGCCAGTACCGCCGGGATGCCATGACCGTCCGGCAGCGGCGGCTGCGGGCGCAGGGAGCTCACAGGCGATCCGGGCGACGCGGCGCACTCCTGCCACCGGTGCCCCTCCGGCCCGGCCGCCGTCGGCCCAACGCGCCCCCCAGGACCTCCCCGGTTTCTCAACACGCCGCTCCTATAAGGGCTCTGATGAGTCATCATCGAATCGGCAGAAAAAAGCCGGGCACTTCGGTGCCCGCACCACCCAGAGGAGGCGGGAGTGCGTAGTCGGGTACGCGCGAAGGACGGGCGGCATCTGGTGGTGGAGTGTCTGGGGGATCCCTGCGGCAGACCGGTCTTCCTCCTGCACGGAATGCCCGGCAGCAGGCTCGGTCCGGCTCCGCGCGGCATGGTGCTGTACCAGCGCAAGACGCAACTGATCACCTACGACCGGCCGGGCTACGGCGATTCCGACCGGCTACCGGGCCGCTGTGTCGCCGATGCCGTTGAGGACGTCCGCGCCATCGCGGACCATCTCGGGCTGGAGCGGTTCGCCGTGGTGGGGCGGTCCGGTGGTGCGCCGCACGCCCTGGCCTGCGCCGCGCTGATGCCGGAGCGGGTCACCCGCACTGCCGCACTGGTCGGACTGGCCCCCTGGGGCGCCGACGGCCTCGACTGGTTCGACGGAATGGCAGCCTCCAATGTGCTGGCGTACTCCACCGCCGCCGCCGATCCGGACGGGCTCGCGGAGTCGTTCATCTCACGGTCCGCGGTGATCAGGAAGAATCCGGTCCGTCTCATCGACGATCTGCGCCGGGAACTGACGGACTCCGACCGGATGGTGGTCAACGACGCCGGAGTCCGCACCATGCTGCTGCGCAACTACCGTGAGGGACTGCGCACTTCGGCATGGGGCTGGATCGACGACGCGATCGCGTTCAGCCGCCCCTGGGGCTTCGACCCCGCGGACATCTCGGGCCCGGTGATGCTGTGGCACGGCGAGAAGGACGTCTTCTCGCCGGTGGGCCACTCCCGCTGGCTGGCCGAGCGCATCCCGAACGCCACCGTCGTGGTGGAACCGGCTGCCGCGCACTTCGACGCGCTGCACGCGCTGCCCCCCATCCTCAACTGGCTGCTGGAGCCTGCCGCCTGCTGAGGAAAGTGCTTGGCGGAAGCCGGGAGGGAAGGGGAGCGTCCGGTGTCGGCCGGACGCTCCCGCGCCTCACACCTGCATCGGTTCGAGTTCGCGTTCGAACCGGCGCTCGTCCCGGGCGATCCGGGTCATCGGGTGGTCGTCACCGAGCTGCCGCGCCAGCTCGTCGAACGTCTCCGACCTCAGCCGCATCGCCTCGTCCGTGCGCCCCATCGCATCGAGCGTGACCGCCATGTTCGACATCATGGCCAGGGTCTCCGGGTGGTGCGCCCCGAGCACCACCCTGAGTTGTCCCGCGACCTTCCGTTCGGTCTCCAGCACGAGTTCGAGGTCGCCCCGTTCGGCCGTGGCATTGGCCAGATTCATGACGCAGAACAGGGTGTTGGGGTGCTCGGGCCCGTACACCTCACGCATCGTCGCGACCACCCGGGTCAGCACCTGCTCCGACTCCTCCACCGCACCGGCCCCCAGCAGGTAGACGCCGAGGTTGTTCAGAGCGGCCAAGGTGTACGGGTGCTTCTCCCCCGGCACCTTCATGTACTGGTCGACGACCTCCTGCGCCGTCTCCCTGGCCTCGACCACCTCACCCGCCGCGAACAGGTCGGCCGCCAGATTGAGGTCACAGGCGAGTGATTCCGGGTTGGCGGAGGTGTACTTGGCCCGGTACCGGGAGCGGGTGGCCACCGTGAGCCTGCGCGCGTCCTCCAGCCTGCCCGCCCTGCGCAGCGACACGGCCAGGCTCTTCGCCGCACTGAGCGTGCCGGGGAAGGCCCGGCCGAGTGTGGCCTTGTAACTGTCGTACGTGCGGCTGAGGATGCCGACGGCGTCCTCGTACCGTCCGACGTCCCGCAGGTCACGGGCGAGGTTCATGGCCGAGGAGAGGCTGTACGGATGCTCGGCGCCGAGCACCTCGACCCGCCGGTCGAAGACGTCCTGGTCGATCTCCCTCGCCCTGGCGTACTGCCCGATGGACCGCAGGGTGAACGCCAGGTTGTTGGCGGCCGCCAGGGTCCTGGGATGCGAGTCGTGGAAGATCTGGTTGAACCCGTCGGTGGCCTCCGTCGCCAGTTCGATCGCCTTGGTGTACTCGCCGAGCGTGCCGAGGTCCGTCGCCAGGCTGCTGGTGCTCATGTACGTATGCGGATGCTCCGGCCCGAGGACCTCCCGCTGTGTCGCCAGGGTGGTCTCGTCGAGATCCCTCGCCTCCACGTAACGGCCACGCGAACGGTAGATGTTGGCGAGGTGGAAGCAGAGGTAGAGGTACTGGATGTCCCGCTCCCCCAGCGTCTCCTTCCAGAGGGTGCGCAGTTCCTCGCCCAGCGCACCCGCGGTCCTGAAGTCACCTCGTTTCCAGAGGTAGCGGACCCGGTCGATCAACAGCCTGCGGGCTTCGGGCTCCTTGCAGTTACGGGCGTCGGACGGGACGAGGTGCGGCCAGAGCGTGGCGAACTGCGGCCAGTTCGCGGGGTTGTCGATCGGCTCGTCCTCATCGGGCCGGGCGCCGGCCAGGATGCGGTGGACGGCGTGCCGGGCGTCCCGCTGCTCCTCCTCGCTGAGCTGTGCCCGGATGACGGCCTGGACGAGACGGTGCACCTGGATGGAGTTGGAGACCTGGTCGACCTTGGCGAGGGCGAACCGGCCGATCTCCCGGATGACCCGGCCCAGCACCAGCTTCTCCTGGAGCGAGGCGTCGTACGGCTTCAGTGCCTCGATCATCTCCTTGCTGTACAGGAGGTTCCCCGAGATCGGCTCGGGGGCGAAGAAGGCGCAGAGCTGAAGCAGCCGCACCGCGGCGGGCGAGCGCTCCTTGAGGCGTTCGATGGAGATGTTCCAGGTCGCGGCGACCGGTTGCGGATAGCCGGCCGGCTGGTTGAGCGCCAGGACCTCGGGGGCCTGCTGCGCCAGCTGTTCCAGATAGGTCTCGATCGGGGTGGCGGTCTCCGCGATCCAGGCCGCCGCCTGTTCGACGGCGAGCGGCAGGTCACCGACCGCGGTGGCCACCTGCGCGGCATCCTCGTCGCTCAACCCCGGGGCCCGGCGCTGGAGGTGCTCGATGGACTCCTCGCGCAGGAAAACGTCGACGGGCAGTGCGTCTCCGTGCTGGGACCATGCCTGGTTCCGGGAGGTGACCAGGATGTGTCCGGAGCCGCCCTGCGGGAAGTAACGCCTGAGCCGTTCGGGGTCGTCGGCGTTGTCGAAGACCAGCAGCCAGCGGTCCGAGGGCACACCGCGCCGCAGCAGGTCCACGGCCTCCTGGGAGGCGGCCGCCATGTCGTCGCCGCCCTGCGCACCGAGCCGGACGGCAAGCTCGGCGAGCGAGGCCACCACGTCGTCGGTCTGCTCGGAGGATATCCACCAGACCAGGTCGTAGTCGGCCATGAAGCGGTGCACGTACTCCAGGGCGACCTGGGTCTTGCCGACGCCGCCGAGACCGTACAAGGTCTGTGGCTGCGGCAGCACGACGGCCATCCCGCCACCGAGCTGGTCGCGCATCCGCTCCAGGACCATGGAACGGCCGGTGAAGCCGGGGTTGCGCGGTGGTGCGTTCCAGATCCGGGGAACGGTGCCGGGGAAGCGCGGTCCGGGCGACACACCGTCGGAGAGCTGTACGGGCCGGTCCAGGGCGCGCAGCAGGGCGGCGGTGGCATGCACCTCGTCGAGCCGGAAGAGGTCGACGGGGTTGCGGTCGATGTAGGGCGCGGACAGCCGTACGTCACCGACCCTCAGCGGCAGCAGCTGGCGCCGGCCACCGCCGGGGTCCTCGGCCACGGCCCGGTCCCAGAGGTTCACCGCGCGCTGCGACTTGAGGTAGGCGGTGGAGAGCAGCACCACGGTACGGGCCGCGTTCTCCGTACCGGTCGGCAGCTCCTGCGTCTCCGGCTCGGCGGACACGTCGCGCGCCACGACGCGGAACCCGGCCCGGGTGAGCACGGAATCGATCCAGTCGGCCCACATCCGGTTCTCCGCCACATAGCTGAGGAAGAGGTCGGCCGGCAGTGCGGGCCTGCGCCGGGTGAACGCGTCACGGATGCGCAGCCGTACCTCTTCGCCGACCGGCGGCATCGAGGTGATCTGCTGGTCGGTGATGACGGAGGTCAGTCGCTCGAAGGCGGAGAGCAACGAGTTCGTCAGGCCGGACTCGTCACCGAAGGTGGCCAGCGTCTCCTCGTAGGCGTAGTAGGGGCGGTACGGAATCTCCACCGCGCCCCAGTAGGCGGTGAGTTCGTCCCCGGAGAGGTCGCGCGGGAGCCGGTCGAACTTCAGCCGGGCCAGCGCCCGTCCGGCATCCGCCTTCTCCTTCTCGCCCTCGTCGATGCGCATCGGGACGGGGAAGATCGAGATGGGGCGGCCGGTGTAGCGCTCGGCGATCTGCCGGGCCACGGAGGCGGCACCGTCGATGGACTGGTCGCTGAGCGTGAAGCAGTCGACGAGGACGTCGGGCAGGTGGACGGTGCAGATGTCGGCGATGTCGCTGAGGCCGGTCCGACTGTCGATGAGGACGTAGTCGTAGTTGGCCTTCATGTCCTCGCGCAGGGCGTCGAAGAAGTGGCCGCCGCCGAGCCGGTCGTAGAAGTTGTCCCAGTCGAAGGTGGAGACGGTCGCGGAGTATTCGCGGTTCTGCCGCCCGGCGGAGACGAAGTCGAGCGTGCCGCCGTGCGGGAACTCCCAGCCGAGCGCCTCGGGTGTGAGGGACACGGCGTGCGGCTGGATCCGGGCGTAGGCGCGGTGCCAGTCGTCGGCGCGCTGGACGGGGCTGGTCGCGGCCCACGCGTACTCGGTGATCAGATCGATGACACCGGTGGTGGCGCCGAGCGTCGACGGGTCGAGGAACGGGTGGAAGAACCGGTGGAGCCCCGGTGCCTCCAGGTCCCAGTCGACGGCCAGTACCCGTTTTCCGTTGGCGGCGAGTATCCAGGCGGTGTTGGCCAGGGCCATGGTGCGCCCGGTGCCGCCCTTGTACGAGTAGAAAGTGACGATGCGCCCGTCACGACCGGCCGTCATCCGTGTCCTCCGCATCCGTCGCAGGGTCGTGTGTATCGGGGGTGTAGTACGTCTGCGCCATTGGCCCCATCAGCCGTGTCCGTTCGGTGTGTCCGCCGCCCGTGGCGGGTGGGTAGACCGCCGCGTGCCTCAGGTACTGCTGGGCCGCCGCCTCGACCACCTGCGGCAGGATCTGCCCGAAGGCCTCCATGCTGGGTACGCCCTTGGCGGCGGCGCGGCAGTAGGCCCGGCCCTGGCGCATCTTGGTCGGCATGGTCTGTTCGAGCTTCTCGGTCAGCTCGGCCTCGGCCGCCCTGCTCTCGTGGTCCTCGCGGTTCCACGGCACGACCATCGTCACCCAGGGGCGGTTCTCGGCGTCGAAGGCGGCAAGCCGCCGACGTCGGTCCTCGTCCTGGAGGGCCCACCGGTCGACGAGCAGGATCTCCGGTCGGCGGGGCTGCTGTTTGCCTTCCGGATGCCCGGACTCCTCGTCGAAGGAGGAGATGGTGGCCTGGTAGTTGAGGGAGCGCACCAGGTCCTCCGCGACATAGGCCAGGGGGCGGGCGGCGGTCGGGTGGTAGGGGTTCCAGTCCTGCGGGTTGTCCCCGTAGTAATCGGGGTTGCGTCCTTCGGGCAGGTCGTGCCGGGTGGGTGCGGCGATGGTCACCTGCATGGGACGGGGGCCCCCGACTCCGCTGTTGGGCGGGCCGAAGGCGCTGGGGGCCAGCCGGTAGTCGACGGGGCGGCCGGTGCCGATCCGTACGGTGTCCGCGACGTTGACGATGCGCTTGGCGAGTTCGTACACCGCACGTTCGTACTCTTCCGCGAAGAGCCTGAGTTTGATCAGCCCGTAGAGCCCGTCACTGACGTAACGGTCTCCGAAATCACGGTGGTTGAACTGTAATCGCTCTGCGGGTCCAGGGAGTTGACTCGGTGGTACCGGCACCCAGAGCGCCGGGACGATGGCCTCGGCCGGCTGGTTGGAGCGGGCCCGGTGGTGAATGGCGCGTTGCGCGAAGGCGTACCACTCCTTGCCGCACATCTCGCTGGCGAAGTAACGCGGCGAGAACAGCGGAACGAAGACCCGGCAGGTGGCGAGCACCTCACCGAGCCGTTCCGACCAGCCCTCGCCGGAGCGTATCTCGCGGTCGATGAACCCTGCGGGCGCACCCGCGGGCAGATCGGTCATGGCCATCACATGGCCGCAGAGATCCTGGAAGAGCCGCTCGACCCACATATCGGGGTCCGTTCCACCGCCGTAGCCCGGTGTATGTGCGTAGCTCAAGAAGAAGTACGGCCGATGGTCCGCCGCTCGCTGCTGCGTTGTTGCGTGCACACGACCCCCGTCCTGTGTGAGCACCCGCATCCGAGGGTTGAAGTGAATGCGAGCGAATTCATCATTCCGGAGCGGAGGTTGCTCCACCCCCACGGCGTTCGGTCATTCAACGCCACTTTTCAGTCATACGTTCCCCGGCACAGCCGATCATTCCTTGATCGAATTCGTTCTGTATCCGTTCCTCCTAGTTGTCCTGTGCGTACCGAAGCCCGCCGCTAAACCGGAACGAAGGCCTCAGATATCTTTTCGCATCCGGTCCACCAGTTGTTTCCCACTGATGGTCAGTTCGGCAGCGCCTTCCAGGGTATCGAGTGCCTGCGGTACGCCCTCCAGGAAGAGCGGATCGAATGCCCCCAACGCCATCCGTTCATAGGTGTCTGCCAGCAACCGGGAAAACGGAACTGGCTCTTCCTGCCAGGGCATCCGGTGTTTCCACGAGCCGTCCGCGGCGTAGAGGTCCGTGACATCGCGCAGTGCCCGCAGTTCGGCCCGCCGGAAGCCCCGCACCAGTGCGAACGCCAACTCGTCGGCGCTGCCGTCCGGGGAGATCCCCAGCGCACCGTATCCGTGCCGTCCGACGGCGGGCTCCGTCGGAACCAGCCCGGTCAGCGGAGTGAGCGTGGTGAGGCAGCCGTTCATCTCCGCGGTACGTCCGGGCGCCTTTGCCTCGATCAGCCTCCACGCCTCGCCGACCCTGGCCTCCAGGTCGGCGAAGGCCCCCTCGTCGAGGGCGTCCGCGGCGGGTGCGGGGAAACAGTCCCGGTACGGGTCGAGGTCGTCGAGCACCGGGCCGGACGTCGAGCCGGATGTCACCAGCCGACGCAGGGGCCGCCAGCCGGGGGCGGCCGCCTCCGGCCGTGCGACGCACAGCTCGGCCCGGTCGCCCTCGTCCGCCCGGACCAGGAACCCGTCCTCGACGACCCGTAGCAGTGCCGTCCCGTGCGCGTCCGCGATCCGCAGCTCACCGAGGCCGGGCAGAAAGAGACTGCCGTCCGAGAACGTCACCCGGACGGACAGATCGAGGCCGGCCCGCACGACGGCGGCGGCGAGATACGCCGACATCCCACGCGCCACCCGCGCGGCCCCGGGCTGCTCCTGGGCCAGCTCCAGCGCACGCAGCAGCCAGCTACGGGTGTAGGGCTGGGCCAGCACCTCGCCCAGACCACGGGCACCCTCTTCGGACGCGTCGATGGCGGTGGCCAGCTCCCAGGCGGCCTCCCACCGCTCGCCGCCACGCCGTCCGATGTCGGCGTTCAGCCGGGCGAGCAGGGTGCGGGTGAGGTCCTGCTGGGCGGCGAGCAGCTCGACGGGCTCGGCCACCGCGGGCGCGACGAGGGCCGCTGCCGTGCGTGCCTCGATGCCGCGCACCAGGGCTTCGAGATCGGCGCAGTACACGGACGGGTTGTCGAACGCGCCGGACGGCCCCGCGGACCGGTATCGGTGCGTGTAGAGACCGCCTCCGCACGAACGTACGACAGGGCATCGGCGGCAGGTCTCGCTGACGCCGGCCAAGCCGAGCTGGCGAGCCTGCACGCCGGGGTGGGCCGCGACTTCGTCGAAGGCGTGGGTGAAGACGTCGAATCCGGTGGCCGCCGCGCCTTCGTAGGCGCTCTTGAGCGAGTCGACCTGCTCCAGCTGGCCGTCCGTCTCGACGACGACGAGATCGGTGGGGGCGAGCCCCAGGGACTCGGTGAGGCTGGGACCGCCGCTCAGCGTGGACAGCACCGAGGAGAAGAGCCGGACCGGCACCGGGCCGCCCCGCTCCCGCCAGTGGTCGAAGACCGCGAGCAGCCAGTCGGCGTAGGCCGTGGGCGAACCGTCCGGGCGGGACGGGGGATCGTCCCACGTGGCGTGCGGGAGAAGGAAGTCGATGAGCGGGGGTTCGAGCTCGCAGAGTGCGTCGAGGACCGCGCGCGGGTCGTTCTCGACGTCGACGGTGCACAGAAGCCCGAGATAGAGGTGACGGTAGCGCTCCTGCCGGAGCAGTTCGACGGCCTTGAGAACCAGAGGGTGGCTGCTGCGTCCGTCGGCGAAGCGGCGGTGCCGGTCGTTGGCGGCCCGGTCACCGTCCAGGGAGATGCCGACCCTGACGCCGAACTCGTCGAAGAGGTCGAGATAGCGCGGGCTGAGCTGGAGCCCGTTGGTGTGGATACGGAGGTCGAGCTCCGCAAGGCCTTCGAAGGCGGAGGTCAGCTCCTCGCAGACGCGCCGCAATCGGGCGGGACCCGCCAGCAGAGGCTCCCCTCCGTGCAGGATCACTGACACGGAGGGCAACGCATGCGTTGCGGCATGCTCGGCCAGGCGCTGAGCTGTCCGGAAGATGACGTCGTCAGAGATCGTTTTCGGGCGGGTACGCCAACTCTGATCTGCATGTTCGTAGACGTAGCAATGATCGCAGGCAAGATCGCACCTGCTGTGCACTTTGAGCACGATTTCGCGGAATGGGACCAGGGGTCCTGTCATTCCCTCAGTCTAGCCAGCATGGAACGCAATCAGAGTGCAGAACTGAAGGTGGACGCCTGGATGTGGCGATCCGCCGCGGCCGAAAACACCCGGCCGACCTTCCTGGTGGCTTCCGCACCGCGAGTGTCGATCTTGGAGAGCGGTACAGGCTCCTTCTTCGCAACTGCGAAGGCGCGAGGGGATTCAGAGATCTTCACGGCCGTCCTTGAGGGAGAGTGTTCCGGATCATGAGAAAAGCAGCCAGTTTCTGCATAACCACAGTGCCCGGCGGCACGACTTTACTCCCCTCAACGGGCTTGGCAACTGCGGTGATCCGCTCGTCACACGAGTGGCACAAAGCTGTGTTCCCTCCACCTGAAAACACGGGCGGAGCAGGGGATCGAGGACCTGCCCTCCGCACGGCCCGCGACAGCACGGGCGGCACACTCGGAAGACGTCAGGCCACCGGGGCGGCACGGTCGTTCCATGCGCCCTTCAGGCAGTCCATGACCCGCTCGTGGGTGTCGCCCACGACATCCGTGACCCTGACCCGGACATAGAGCGACTGAACCCGTTGGACGAAGAGCTCGGAGAACGCCCCCACCAACACGGTGCCGTGATCACCCCCGGCCCCCACCAGGGGGAATCCTGCGCCGAACCCGATGAGCCGGAAGTCCCGTCCCACGGTGAATCCCGCCTCGGTCAGTTCGGCCACCGTGCGGGAAACACTCTTCCACGGCGCATCGTCGGAGCCTTCCACGCCCTTCATGACCAGCTTGGTCTCCCACGACTCGATCACGGCCATGTGCTGGCCGCCATTGAGTATTCCGACTCGCCACGCGGCCGCTCGCTCCGCCAGCAGCCCCTCCGTCCAGGCGGCACGCCAGCCCAGGTAAGGCCTGACCGTACGGGCATACTGCGCCCGGGCCAGGACCGCCCCGGCAGAGACCGCCAGCAGGCTCCCCAGCACCTGCGCATCGATCAACTGCAGGCGCCAGGGCCACTCGGTACGCGCCCCGGCTGTCACGTTGCCCCGGATGGTTTCCCAGGCGAGCAGGGCGATCAGCAGCCCGAGGAGCACAAGCGGCGCGGTGAACAGCAACGGGCTTCGGCGGACCCGTCGTTGAGCCTCGGACAGCGGATCCACGTTCTCACCGTATGCGTCGCTCATCCATGCCCCCACTCAGTCGGTCGCGGGAAGAGAGGTGACCCCAACATGCCTCGCCACTCCCCGAGTTGGACCACATTGCCACAGTGTCCCGGATCGCACGAGGGGGCCTTCCCGGGACCGAAAAGCGCCGCTGACACCCCAGGTCCATTGCCGTGCACAACAGCACACCTCTACGCTCATCCCTCCTCGACGCACGGTACGACCGTGCCCATGCCCGAAGAGAGGGAGTGAACATGACGGCGATTCCCGGACCGCTGCAGAGCATGGTGTTCAGGAACGCCGACCTGCCGGCGCTCTTCCACCACACGGACGCGATCGCCATCGCACGGCAGCGGGAGGCCGTGAACACCACCCGCTGCCAGCTGGTCCTCCTGGTCGTGGGCGCGATACCGGCCGCGCTGCCATGGCACCCCAAGGCGGGTGACACGTTACAACTCCTCGACATCATGGGGGTGTTGGCATTCTCCGGCGTACTGATCACGACCTACCTCACCGCCCGCCGCAAAGCAAAGTCACAATGGCAACTCAACCGCTCGGCCGCGGAGTTCATCAAGTCGATCTGCTGGCGCTACGCGGTGCACGGATCACCCTTCGACACCACCACCCAGCACCCTGAGGCACTGTTCGCGAATCGCCTCGAAGAGGGCCTCCAGGAACTCCGGAAGGTGGGGTGGACCGATCCGCGCGACCTGACGGCGGACTCGGGCGGCCTGATCACGGACTCCATGCGCGAGCTGCGGAACAAGGCGTTCACCGTGCGCAAGGAGACGTACGTGCGCGATCGGCTGATCGAGCAGCGCAGTTGGTACCGCAGGCGCCAGGAGGTGTCCCGGCGGGCCACGCTCGTCTGGTCGACCACCATGGCCGTACTGACCGCACTCGCCCTGGTGCTCGCGCTGCTGCGAACGTTCTCCGTCGCCCAGTCCTTCGCCCTGACCGGCGTACTGTCGGCCTCCGCCGCGGCCTGCCTGGCCTGGAGCGAGCTGCGCCGCCACCACCCGCTGATCTCCGCACACTCCCTGGTGGAGCAGGACCTGGAGTCGATGCAGGTCGCGATGGAGACCACGCTGACCGAGCGCCAGTGGCCGCGGGCGGTCTTCGAGACCGAGCGCATCGTATCGCCGCAGCACACCGACTGGCTTGCCAAGCACCAGATGTGACGGCGCGACAGCTCTTGTCGGCCACCTGCGACGAGGGACGTCGGGCAACGAGTCAGGTGCGCTCCACACCGTCGCGCCAGATCACCGTCACCGGACGCCCCAGGCTGCGGGCGTACGTGACGATGTCACCCGTCCCGCCGAGACCACGGGCCGGCCTTCCGTCCCACACGGCGAGCAGACGGTCGCAGTGGTCGGCGATGTACGCGCCCGCCGCGTAGTACGCCTCGTCCGTGGAGTGCGGGTAGCCGAGCCGGACCTCCCGGACCGCCCGGTTCTTGAGGGCCCGGTAGCGGGCGAGTTCGGCCGCGGAGGTGAAGCAGGATTCGTAGTCGCCGCTCGGGATGACCACGGTCAGATCCGCACCGCGGGCCAGGGCGAGGTCGGCGAAGAGCTGGTCCGCCCCCACCGCCAGACTCGAGAGGGCCTCCAGGGACCCTTCCACGCCGCAGAGCGCCGCCTGCAGTCCGGCCAGTACGGAGGCATGGGCCTCCTGAGGAATACTGCGATGGCCGGTCACTCCGATGCGATTCACGGACCCTCAACCCCCTGTGGTGTCTTCCGGGGGCACCCGGAGGACACCCCTCCGGAAGGCGCAGCATCCACCCCCGTTTGCTCCTGCATGACCGGCCTGCCCCACATCTTCTCAAAAGTCGGGGCGAACGGGAGCCCCCGCCCGGGATCCGGGCAGGGGCTCCGTCATGACCGGCCGCTCGTCCCAGGGGCCGGGTCCGGGTGCCGGAACGTCAGTAGACGCTGACCCCGTACGCGCTGAGCGCCTCGGTGACCGGCTGGAAGTACGTCGTGCCACCCGAGGTGCAGTCGCCGCTGCCGCCCGAGGTGAGACCGATCGCCTTGGAGCCCGAGTAGAGCGGGCCGCCGGAGTCGCCGGGCTCCGCACATACATTCGTCTTGATCATGCCGTAGACGATGTCCCCGCTGCCGTAGTTGACCGTGGCGTTGAGACCGGTCACCGTGCCACTGTGGGTTCCCGTGGTGGATCCGCGGCGGGTCACCGACATGCCGACCGTGGCATCGGCCGCGCTGGTGATGTCGACGCTGCCGACGGTGCCCGCGTGGTCGAGCGAGGTGTTGTCGTAACGCACCAGTCCGTAGTCGTTGGTCGGGAAGCTGGATCCGACCGTCGCGCCGATACTGACCGACCTGGCGGAGTTCGTGTACCAGGGCGGTTTGCCGTCGGTGCAGTGACCGGCGGTCAGGAAGTAGTACGTGCTGCCGCTGCGGACATTGAAGCCGAGGGAGCAGCGCCAGCTGGTCGCATAGATCGCGTCACCTCCGGAGAGCAGCTTGCTGAACGTCCCGGAGGTGCGCTCGATCCGCAGTGCGCCCGCGTTGGCGCCCACGGACTTCTTGATCCGGTTGATCTCGGCCCGAGAGACCGTGCTGTCCGCGGTGACCACGAGGGTGTTGGTCTCCGGGTCGATGTTCCAGGCCGTGCCCGCCACATCCGCACCGAGCACCGCGTCACTCGCCGCGGAGAGCTGGTTGGCGCTGAAGGTGGCGGTGGTCTGGGCCTGTGCGGCGGGGACGGCGAGTGCGGCGACGGCGACAAGGCCCGCGGCGATGGCGACAGCCCTGGTGCGTCTGGCGGTGCCGTTGAGGGGGGTGGTGCGCTTGATCCTCACTTTTCGTTCCTCCCGAGGGAAGTCGGGGGTCCGTCTGTGGGGTGACCGGACCCGTGAGGCGCAGTCGTTCGCACGGCGCACCGGCAGCGCCGACATGCCGTGTTCCTGACAAGCGCTGCTCGGGAGTATTCAAGGGGTCCACTTCCGGCGCAAGAGGGCGTTCCGGCCCGAATGTCTCGCGACGCACGGCCGGATCCGGCCGCACAGAGGGGGCGCAGGATCTCTTGACGCAGGGTGTGGTGGCGGTGCGTCAGCCCGGCGGGGCGACGACGCGCCCCGTCCTCGGACGGGGCCGTGCGGAACTCCTCCTCAGCAGCTGCAGTCACACCCGCAGTCGCAGCAGTCACACGAATCGCAGCAGTCCCCGCAGTTGCTGCAGCAGTCACACACCTCGCAGCAGTCGCCGCAGTCGCACTGGTGACACAGCCCCTCGCGAGGCTGATGAGTCCACGGATCATTGAAGGTGCCGCAACACATCTGGCAGGTGCAGGCCAGCCCCGCCCACACCAGGCAGCCGGCGATCAGCCCGCGTCGGTCGCGCGGGGGCTCGGGCGGGGGCTCGGGCGGGGGCTGCGGCGGTCCCGCGGGACCGCCGGGACTCGGGGCGTAGGGATTGCCGGGCGGTGGCCCGAAGGCCCCGGTGTGGCCCACACCTGACGACCGGACAGCCGCGTCCGGGGCTGCTCCACCCGCCCGGTGCGAGCAGGCCGTCGTGCCGAACGCCCGATCCACCGACTGTCGCAGCTCGTGCACCAGCAGCACATGGGCCAGCGCGTCGTCGGTGAATTCCGCGTCACGCAGCGCCAGCCGCACACCGCGCAACGCGTCGTCGCAGAGCCGCCGGGCCTCGGCCCGGGAGGTGCCGGTCGCGGTGAGCGGGTTCCAGGATCCCGACGCGGCATCGGCCTCCTGGTCCTCCACGGCATCCAGCAGATGCGCCAGGCGTCCGAAGAGGCGGCCCGCCTCGGCCAGCGGCCCCGCGTTCTGCGGCCTGCCCGCGAGTATCGCGGTGTGCGCGAAGGCGGCCGCGGTGGCGGTCTCGGTCGGTTCGGTGACGGCGAGCAGCGGAGTACCGGGCCCGGCGAGCAGCTCGATTCCGGTCTGCCGGTCGACGGCGTCGACGAGCAGCGCGGTGTCGAAGCCGAGCTGGGCGCCGGTGCGCGCGCCGGCCCGGTCCCAGCCGGCGGCGACCCGCCGCGCGGCGGCGGCCACCGGGCGGCGCTTCAACAGGCCGTCCCCGTCGGCGACGTGGTCGCGCACCTTCGCCGATGCGAGTACCAGCGAGACCGCGGCGGCCAGTCTGGCTCCCTCGCCGCGGGCGACCGGGGCGGTGCGCATGGCCCGCAGCGGGCAGGGGCCCGCGGTGCGCCGCCACCCGGTGGTGCGTTCCGACTGAGCCTCCGTCAGGACGGAGACGATCAGTCCGTCATAGTTCGTCACGACCCGGGCGAGCTGCCCGTGATCGGAGCGGAGCGCGAGACAGAGCCCGCAGAGATGGGCCATCCACTCGGTCCTGAGCCCCTCCGACAACCGATGGGCACAGGGTCTGACGATTCCGAACACGACGATCCCCCGAGAGTCGTTGACCTGTGCGATGCGCTCGCACGCATGCTCGACGCGCATCGTATCGAGTGCCCTCGTTCACCCGTACGCCACATGCACCACCCATACGGACTGGAGCTTCATATTTTCTTTCTTTCAGGCCTCCCACATAGGAAGAACCCTGACGAATCGCCATATTTTCTGTGCCAGTACCGTCACGAATCCCCTTCGCAACGACTATCCACTTGGCGCACGATCCGCATCATGGACGACCATAGGGATACGACAGAGATTCGGAACATCACGGAACCGCGGTGAGAGGAGGCATCCATGGGATCGGTGCGCAAGGCGAGTGCCTGGCTGGGCCTCGTGGAGGACAACGACGAGCGGTACTACGACGACGAGTACGCCGACGGTGCGCAGACCGGGACCGGTCCGGCCTGGGTGACCGACCCCCGGGTGCAGGTGGCCTCCGAGGCGGCCGAGGAGACGGGCCGCCGGATCGCGACCGTCACCCCCGACAGCTTCCGGGACGCGCGGGGCATCGGGGAGCTCTTCCGGGACGGCGTCCCGGTGATCGTCAACCTCACGACCATGGACCCGGCCGACGCCAAGCGGGTCGTGGACTTCGCGGCGGGGCTGACCTTCGGACTGCGCGGCTCGATCGAGCGCGTGGCCACCCGGGTCTTCCTGCTGACCCCGGCCGACACGCAGGTGGTCTGCGGTGAAGCCGTCGGCCGGCCGACCGACGGCTTCTTCAACCAGAGCTGAGCAGGGTGCTCGCCGAGCCGGTCTACCGGAACGCGTCGAGGCCGGTGAGCGCCTTGCCCAGCACCAGCTGGTGCATCTCCACGGTTCCTTCGTAGGTGAGCACCGACTCCAGATTCGTCGCATGGCGCATCACCGGGTACTCCAACGAGATCCCGTTGGCGCCGAGGATCGTGCGCGAGGTACGGCAGATCTCGATCGCCTCCCGCACGTTGTTGAGCTTTCCGAAGCTGACCTGTTCCGGACGGAGCGTGCCCGCGTCCATCCGCCGGCCCAGATGGTGGGCGAGCAGGATGCCCTTGTGCAGTTCCACGGCCATGTCCGCGAGCTTGGCCTGGGTGAGCTGGAAACCACCGATCGGCCTGCCGAACTGCTCCCGGCTCCTCGCGTAGTCGAGGGCCGACCCGAAGGCGGCGCGCGCCGCCCCCATGGCCCCCCAGACGATGCCGTAGCGGGCGTGACCGAGACAGCTGAGCGGACCGCGCAGACCGGTGACGCCCGGAAGCACGGCGTCGGCCGGAAGCCGTACGCGGTCGAGGACCAGCTCACTGGTGACCGAGGCGCGCAGGGACCACTTGTGCTTGATCTCGGGTGCCGAGAAGCCGGGAGTGTCCGTCGGCACGACGAATCCGCGGATCCCGCCGCCCTCGCCGCCCTCGCCGGTCTGCGCCCAGACGACGGCGACCCCGGCGACCGAGCCGTTGGTGATCCACATCTTCCGGCCGGTGAGCACCCAGTCGTCGCCGTCCCGCTCGGCGTACGTCCGCATTCCGGCCGGGTCGGATCCGTGGTCCGGCTCGGTGAGGCCGAAACAGCCGATGATCTCGCCGGCCGCCATGGCGGGCAGCCACTGCCGGCGCTGCTCCTCGGAACCGAAGCGGTGGATGGCGTACATGGCGAGCGAGCCCTGCACGGAGACCAGGGAACGGATGCCCGAATCGGCCGCCTCCAGTTCCAGGCAGGCCAGTCCGTACTGGACGGCGGTGGCGCCCGCGCAGCCGTATCCCTGGAGGGACATCCCGAGAGCACCGATCGAACCGAGTTCGCGGGCCAGCTCCCGGATGCCGGGCAGCTCACCGTTCTCGTACCACTCGGCGATGTGCGGCAGGACGCGGTCGGCGGCCCAGTCCCGGACGGTGGCACGGATGGCGAGGTCCTCGGCGTCGAGCAGGTCGTCGACGCCGATCGGGTCGGCGGGGTCGAAGGGCGGGAGCTTCGAGGGCTCGGTGGTGGACATGAGGGTGCCTCCGGCGGCTCGCACAGCACTAAAACTAGCGGTGGTAGTTACGGCTCGCGCCGACGTTACGGCTCAGTGTGCCGCCCGTCCAGAGCCGGTCGCCCCAGCGGGTCGGCGCCCGGCGGGTGCCGGAAGCGGTCGCTGGACACGCTCGGCGACGGGGGCAGCGAGCGGACCCTGCACGTCCCGCGCCTCGGCCGTCCCGTCCTGTCCGGACTCGCGGACATCCGTTGCCGGGTACTCCATCAGCCGCGGCAGCCGCAGCGCGGCGAGCGCTCCGAGCAGCAGCAGCGCCACGCTGACGAGCAGTGTGACATGCAGTCCGGTGACGAAGGAGTGACGGGCCGTGGAACGCAGCACCTCGCCCAGCGATCCGCCCAGCCGGTCCGCCACCTGGTAGGCCTCGCCCAGCGAGTGCGCGGCGGCCGCACCGTCCCCGGCGGGGACCCCCTCCTGGGACAGTCCGGCGAGTCCGGGGGCGTAGGCGGCGTTCATCACGCTGCCGAGCAGCGCGATCCCCATGCCCGCGCCGAGTTGGTAGGAGGTCTCGCCGATCGCCGCAGCGCCGCCGGCCCGGTCGGCGGGAGCCTCGCTGAGCATGGACTCGTACGCCCCGAAGAGTGTGGTCTGCAGACCGAAGCCGAGGGCGACGAAGGCCACGGTCAGCAGTCCGGGCCGGTCGTGCTGCCCCATCGCGGTCAGGACCAGCACGGAGGCCGCCGTGAGCACGAAGCCCCAGCCGACCATCCGGCGCGGTCCGACACGGCGCAGCGTGTACGAACCGGTGGCTCCTGCGGCCATGGCCGCGAAGGTGAGCGGCAGCAGCCGCAGACCGGTCTGCAGCGGGCTCAGGCCGAGGACGAGCTGAAGGTACTGGACGGCTATCAGTTCCAGCCCGACCAGGGCGAGCATGGCGAGGACGATGCAGCCCACCGCGGTGGAGAAGGCAGGCCTGGCGAACATCCCGATGTCGATCAGCGGATGCGGCCGGCGCCTCTGACGGCGTACGAAGAACACGAGCAGTACGGCCCCGATCAGCAGCGGAACCGCCGTGGCCGGGCTCAGCAGCCCTTCGCCGGTACCCGCCCGCTTCACTCCGAGGACCACGCCGAGCACTCCGGCCGCCGCCATCAGCGCACCCAGCACATCCCACGGCCCGTCGTCGCTGCCCCGCGACTCGGGGAGCAACAGGCGCCCGACCGGCAGGACCAGAGCCATCAACGGGATGTTGATCAGAAAGACCGAGCCCCACCAGAAGTGCTCGACGAGGAAGCCGCCCACGACAGGCCCGGTGGCGGCACCGACAGCGGCGACCGCGGACCAGACGCCGATCGCGACGGCCCGTTCACGACGGTCGGGAAAGACCTGCCGGAGGATCGACAGCGTCGCCGGCATGATCATCGCCCCACCGACACCGAGCAGGGCACGGGCCGCTATGAGTACGCCGGGGCTGTCCGCCATCGCGGCGACGGCGGAGGCCACACCGAAGAGGCCGTAGCCCAGCAGCAGTATCCGGCGCCGGCCGACCCGGTCGCCGAGGGTGCCGAAGAGGATCAGCAGCGAGGCACAGACGAGCGGGTAGGCGTCCACGATCCAGAGCAGACCGGCGGCGCTGGGACGCAGATCCTCGGTGACGGCGGGGACCGCCACATGGAGCACCGTCGCGTCGAGGGCGACGAGCAGCAGGCTGAGGCAGAGGACGACCAGGACGACCCATCGATGGGCACCGTCGGCTGCCGGGCGCAGCCGGAATCGGGCTGCGGTCGTCCTGGACATGCAAGTACCTCCCCAAAAGGTCCCTCGCGCTCGGCGGGCCAGCCGGGGACACAACGATTCGCCGTCCCACGGCGCCCGGCATCGACGGGCAAGTGATCCGTCAGCGTACGCGAGTTCAGGGCGCGCACAGTGGCCCACCTCACACCTCGGTGGGCCGTGCGGCGTGGTGTACGCCACGCCGAGTCCCCGCTCGGACCTGCACGGACGCCCTCCGCGCCCGGCACAGAAGGTACTCCTCGCGACCCGCGAGACCCGCGCCGGGCCCACGCCGGGAGCTTGCGGTGACAGGTCGGACACCGTCCGTTCCGTCTCCCAGCGGGCCGGATAAATTCATACGGGCACCTCCTGCGCTTTTCCGTTCGCACCCAAACACCCTTCCGAAATAAGTGCGAAATCGGTGGCGCAAAAACCTGGCCATATGCTTCTACGGGTGCAAAATCAAAGCCCGACTGAGACATACTCCACATCACATCGTCATCACAAAGAGACCGGATCGGCCTGTTCTCGCACTCACTCGCTGTAACGTCCATTGGGTGCGTACCGACATCTTCGCCCGGCTGGACCGGGAACCGGAGCCGCCGAAGATAGAGCCGCCGCGGATGAGCCCTCACCGCATCGCTCTCTTCTGCGGGACGCTGGCGTTCTATCTCGCCATCGTCGTTGCCGTGCTGGTCTCTTCCTGGCTGGTGACGCTGGACTGGAAGGTCATGCTCTTCCGGCCGTATCAGCAGTGGCCGGAAATCCACGAGTTCCTCGACTACTACGTCGTGCTGGGCCAGCGCGGCCCCACCGCCACCATGGTCGCCTGCTGGCTCGGCTGGCGCTCCTGGCGGCAGCACACCCTGCGGCCCCTGCTGACGTTGGGCGCCTCCCTGCTGCTGCTCAATGTGACGGTCGGCGCGGTCAAGATCGGCCTGGGGCGGCTCGGCCCGCACTACGCGACCCGGATCGGCTCCGCGGAGCTCTTCGCCGGCGGCGATATATTTCCGTCGGGTCACACGGCCAACGCCGTCGTGACCTGGGGGATCCTCGCCTATCTGGCCACCACCCCGCGGGCCAGGCGCTATCTGTCGGCCACCTCGGCGATCGTCTCGCTCGGTGTCGGCCTCACCACCGTCTACCTCGGCACGCACTGGCTCAGCGACGTACTGCTGGGCTGGGCCGCGGGACTGCTGATCCTGCTGGCCCTGCCCTGGGTCGAGCCGCTGATCACCCGGGCCGAGGCCTGGATCTTCGACCAGCGCGAGAGCTTCCGCCGGCGCGCCCGTCCTGTTCCTTCCGTGCCCGTCGTGGCCGGAGGCCCCCGGGCCACGACGGTCCCGCAGCCGGACGGGGACGGCGCGGTGGCACCCGACCCCGCACTGGAGCCGGTCGCCGCGGGAGGGCACACGGCGACCACGACGGGCACGGTCACCGGCGGCCGCTCACGTGCACACCCGGTCGCCCCGCCGCATCCCACGCATCTGGTGCGCTCGGACCGGGCCCCGGCGGCAGCGAACGGCAGCCGCCGACCGCCCCACGCGGACCGCGTGCCACGCGGCGGCACCGCCCCGGCCCGCCCGATGTCCGGCGGCTGAAAGGTCCAGGAACGGCGGGCCGGCACGCACAGCAGCACCCCGCACCATGAAGGCCCCGACTCCAGTCGGGGCCTTCACGCACATCCCGGGGTACGAGAGCCCTCAGCCGACCCAGCAGCGGGTGACCACGGCGTCGACGACCTCGAAGTTGATCCGTCCACTCCGGAACTCCATGGTGATGATCGCACCGGGCGGCAAGGATCTGACCGTGGTCCAGCCCCGCATGCGTGCCCGCTGTTCAGCCACGTCGGCAGCGAGTCCCACATACACACCAGGGGTGTCGGCGGGCTGGGCCGAGGAAGTCGGTATGGGTGCCATGCCTCTCACCGTAGGCGGCCTCGAACCGGGACGGAAGCCGGGACAGCGGCCGTCGCACGGCGCGCCCGCGTCCCCCGACGGTCACGCTTGCGTCACAGGATCACGACACGCCCGTCGCGTGATTCACCCCACCCGACCATGCCGGTCCGCGACCGGACACACAGTAATCACACATATCGAGAAACGATCTTGCGGGAGTCCTGGAACAAAGGGAAATACCCCCTACCGGACAGACAGAATTCCCTCACTGGAAAGTATCCACAAACGAACGTTCCACCGATCATTCATGCCTACTTATGGCGCCCTTATTCTCTGGTCAAAAATCCGTGCCCGGAGCCGGATCCGCCCGGGACCGCCCGTATAGCGCACCACCCGATCCGGACGTATGGGGCGTCGCCCGCTCCAGGACATGGGTCCGGGCGCGGTTCGATACGGAGGCACGGTGTCCCCGGTAGCGTCGTCCACGCGCGCTACCCGGCCGGTGCCGGATCGGGTACGAGCCGCACGCAGAGGTCGTTGTCCGACGAGTAGCAGGGAATGGCCCGGCCCCCTGCCCCAGCGCTGCGTCCCGGGTAGACGAAGCTGTTCCTGCGGTCCCAGACGTCGTCGAGGAGGCGTGAGACGCGGACCCCTTCGGCCGGATCCCCGGCGCCCGTCGCGGGGACCAGCCAGAGCGTCCACAGCTGCTGTTCGGTGACCGGTCCGGAGCGCAGGCGGTCGAACGGGAGCGTGAAGGAGAAGGTGCTTCCCTCTCCGGCAACCGGCACCCGGCAGACCCGGTCGGGAGCGCCGGCCAGGCGCGCCTCGACGCAGGCGCCGTCGCCGAGGCGGGTCCCGTACAACGTGCCTTCGACGGTCATCCGGTCCCCGTCGAAGGTGAGCGGACCGGCCTCGGCGTGCGGTGAGCGGACCCAGCAACGCACGGCGAGCCGGCCGTCGGCGGTCGGGTACGGGATCCTGACGGTGATCCGTCCGGTCCGCGGTGAGCGGTCCATCAGGAGCCGCACGTCCCTGATGCCCGGCTCGACGGCCGTCCTCGCTCCGTCGTCTGCACCCGGCCCGCACACATAGACGTCCCAGCGGCCTTCGGCGAGCACCTCGCTGCCCGGGAGCACCGCTCGCAGCCGGCCACCGCCGAGCGGGCTCAGGGGCAGCCGCAGGGTGTTGCCGCCCGAACCGTTGCGCCCGCGCAGCCGGAGCAGCAGTTCGGGCGCCGGCCCGGCCTCGTGGCCGCCGTGGTCGAGGTCGAAGCCGATACCGCCGTCGTCGCCTGCGGTGCAGTCGGCTCGTGGTCCCGGTCGCTCCGCGGGGACGGTCATGCGGGCCTCCCCTTGCGGATGACGTCGGCGGCCTTGTACCGCAGGGCGTATGCCGCGTCCAGCGTGGCGCCTCGGGTGAGGTGCAGCGCGCTGCGCAGAGCGCTGCCCGAACGTGCACCCGGGGCCCGGGAGGCGAGTTCGGTGAAGAGCCGCTCATGGCGTTCGGCGATCAGTGACGGGTCGAACCGCCGTGACGCGACGAGCGCGGCGCGGCCCGCCCGGTGGCGCGCCTCGTCGTCGTCGATCAGACCGAGCAGGGCGTCCGCCACCGCCGCCGGGTCACCGACCGGGACCAGCCGCCCGTCGGTGCCGTCCTCGATGATCTCGCGGGGGCCGTGCGGGCAGTCGGTGGCCACGACCGGCAGCCCGCAGCGCATCGCCTCGACGATGGTCATGCCGAAGGACTCGCGGTCCGAAGTGACCGCGGCGATGGCACCCTTGGGCCACTCGGCCTCCAGCGGGTCGACGGCACCCATCAGGAACACATGGTTGTGCAGGCCGAGTTCGCCGATGAGCGCGTGCAGCGCCTGGCGTTCGTTCCCGGTGGCGTCGCCGCCGCCGTAGATGCGCAGCCGCCAGTCGGGGCGGAGGGCGACCACGTCTGCGAACGCCCGGACGAGCAGGTCGTACCGCTTGACCTTGTGCAGGCGGCCTGCGGCGATCACCCACTTGCCGTCTCCGTCGGCGGGGGCGATCCGCGGCTCGGGCACGCTGTTGGGAATCGCCTCGATCCGTACCCCGGGCAGCTTGAGGCCGGTCCGGTAGGCGCGGGCGTCGGCCTCGGTGACGGTGGTGATCGCGTCGAGCAGCGCGTAGCGGTGCCCGATCTCGCGGCGCAGCCGGTAGCTGTGGCTGTCGAGGGTGAGGTGTTCCTGCCCGATCCGGACCGGGCCGCGCCGGGCCTGCCGGCTGATCTGCACATTGAGCCCGGGGCGGGTTCCGACCACGACGTCCGCGTCCAGGGAACGCAGATGTCCGGCCACCCGCGCATCGGTCAGCCTGCTGTACTGGCGGTATCTGCTGTCCCCGCGGGGGAACACCCTTGCGGGACGGGCGTGTTCGTCCGCGTCGCCGTCGTAGCCCGGGCTCTTCTTCCGCAGGTCGACGAGGTGGCTCAGACGCACACCCTGCGGGCTGCCCAGTGCGGGGACGTCCCGGTGCCGGAAGACCGAGACGATCTCGATGTCATGGTGTCCGGCCAGCGCCCCGGCGAGATTGAACGTCGTACGGATCGTGCCCCCGACTCCGTAGGCGTTGTGGAGCAGGAAAGAAATATGCATGAGAACGCCGTATCCCCGGTTCAACTGTTCATCGGCAAAGACCACTTGACATGACGACACGTACCGGAACGGGGTTCACTCCGAGTATCGGCTGGTTTCAGCCATCCTCACGTTCACCCGCTTTCCTGACTTGTCGAGACAACAGCGAACCGGTCCATGACCGAGTCGACCACATCGCGGCACGGCCGACCTGGCGAAAAGGTCGCAACCAGCCGCTCACCTCCTGAGGTTCACCCTCTGCGCCGGATGGTTCGATTACGTTCCCCTTCCCGCGTGACCCCGGCCGCGGATCGCCCGTTGTCTCTGCATGAGCCGGGAACGGCCCGGCGCACGCACCGAGTTCGAGGAGCCACCCGTGCCGCGCATGCTCGACGTCAGCGAGGACGTACGCGCCGAGATCGGCGACGCCGAAGCCGACCGGCTGCTCGTCGGCGACAACACCCCAGGCAGCTACGACTGCACCTCCTGTCGCACCCCCGGCGACTCGGAGCAGGAACGCACCAGCACGGTCCTCTTCGTCGGTGACGAAACCGCGGTACTCGCCTTCGCCCACGCGAGCTGCATCCCCTCCCAGGTCGTCCGGGTGGCCGAGGAGCAGCTGCAGGGCGCGGTACGCAGCATCACCGGCAGCAGCGAGGCGGAGCACCACCAGGAGCATGCCGACCGTCCGGAGGCGCTCGGCCCCGAGCAGGCCGTTCTCGGGGTCACCAGCGGACTCGTCCTGATCGACGACGAACTGCACCCGGCCCTCGTCGTGGAACCGACCGGCGCGATCGCCCGGCCGGGCACGGACGGCAGCCGGGGCGACGAATTCCTCCCGTTGCTGCTGGAGCAGGGCTTCCATCCCGTTCACCGGATGGACCAGATGCCTTCGGTGCTGCACGGCTGGTCGATCCTGCTCGCCGTGGGCCAGCTGCATGCCGTGCTCCAGCCGGGCGTCGACGGCGGCGCCCCGATCGCCTGGTGGCAGGCACACGCGCCGCTCCAGGTCACGGAGGGCTGGCGGACCGCCGCCAACAAGTCGCAGACCGTGCTCCTGTACGCCGCCCCGGCGGGGGCGATCGGTCAGCAGCCCCGCGAGGACCTGTTGCGCGACGCGCTGGACAGGGCCGCCGCCGCCGGACTCCTGGTTGCCGCGGCGATGCCGCTGGCCGGAACCTGATCATGGCCGCCGGTTGCTCGCGTCCGCGGCGAACAGCAATTTCTCCAACGGGCCCGCATCCCACGGAGAGTGGGGTCGTTGGCACATACGTGCACGCATACGACTCCTCCCGCCAGCGCCCGAGCCCGATTCCCGCCATGCGGCCCTCGCATGAGCCCTCGGGCGGCCACTCCCCCACCCCGATCTACGACGCGCTGTACTCCGAGTACCGACGGTCGTTCCGGGCGCTGCCGGGTGATCGGAGCGGCGAGGAGAATCTCGGATTCGTCGCCTTCGGCAGCGGGTCCTTCACCGGCCGAGTTCCGTTCAGCGGCCACTCCGGTCACTCCGGCCCGTCCACGGGGCTGGTTGTGACCAGCGGGGCCGCCGGACACGGCGCCGGCCCGAGCAGCCATGCCGGCGGTCTCGGCTCCTGGCAGCGCGTGGGGCGGCACTCCGGACGGGCCCAGCCCGCGGCGCTGCCCCCGGGATCGGGATCACGCGGGGCCTGACCCATGACGGAGCCCCGGTCCGTACGCGGACCGGGGCTCTGTCATGGGATCTCCGTGCTACTTCTTGCGGCCGCGCTTCTCACGGACCCGCACCGAGATGTGGATCGGGGTGCCCTCGAAGCCGAACTCCTCGCGCAGTCGGCGCTCGACGAAGCGCCGGTAGCCGTGCTCCAGGAAGCCCGAGGCGAACAGCACGAAGCGCGGCGGCTTGGTGCCCGCCTGGGTGCCGAAGAGGATGCGGGGCTGCTTGCCTCCGCGCACGGGGTGCGGGTGCGAGGCGACGATCTCGCCGAGGAAGGCGTTCAGCCGACCGGTGGGAACACGGGTCTCCCAGCCGTCGAGCGCGGTCTCGATCGCCGGGACCAGCTTCTCCATGTGCCTGCCGGTGACGGCGGAGATGTTGACCCGCGGGGCCCACGCGATCTGCGCAAGCTCCGTCTCGATCTCGCGCTCCAGGTAGTAGCGGCGCTCCTCGTCGAGGGTGTCCCACTTGTTGAACGCGATCACCAGGGCGCGCCCGGCTTCCACGGCCATGGTGATGATGCGCTGGTCCTGGACGCTGATGGACTCGCCGGCGTCGATCAGGACGACGGCGACCTCGGCCTTCTCCACCGCCGCGGCGGTACGCAGCGAGGCGTAGTAGTCCGCGCCCTCCTGGAGGTGGACGCGGCGGCGGATACCGGCCGTGTCGATGAACTTCCAGGTGATGCCGCCCAGCTCGATCAGCTCGTCGACCGGGTCGCGGGTGGTGCCCGCGAGCTCGTTGACGACGACGCGGTCCTCGTTCGCCACCTTGTTCAGCAGTGAGGACTTGCCGACGTTCGGACGGCCGATGAGCGCGATCCGGCGGGGCCCGCCGACCGCGGTGCCGAAGCGCTGCGCCGGCGCCTCGGGAAGTGCTTCGAGCACGGCGTCGAGCAGGTCTCCGGTGCCGCGACCGTGCAGCGAGGAGACGGGGTGCGGCTCGCCGAGGCCCAGCGACCAGAGCGTGGCGGCGTCAGCCTCGCCGCTCTGTCCGTCGACCTTGTTGGCGCAGAGCACGACGGGCTTGCCGGCCCGGCGCAGCAGCTTGACGACGGCCTCGTCGGTGTCGGTCGCGCCGACCGTGGAGTCGACCACGAAGACCACCGCGTCGGCGGCCTCGATCGCGTACTCGGCCTGGGCGGCGACGGAGGCGTCGATGCCCAGGACGTCCTGCTCCCAGCCACCGGTGTCGACGACCTTGAAGCGGCGGCCCGCCCACTCGGCCTCGTAGGTGACGCGGTCACGGGTGACGCCGGGCCTGTCCTCGACGACCGCCTCGCGGCGGCCGATGATCCTGTTCACCAGCGTCGACTTGCCGACGTTGGGGCGGCCGACGACGGCGAGCACGGGAAGCGGGCCGTGACCGGCCTCGTCGATGGCACCCTCGACCTCCTCGGCGTCGAAGCCCTCCTCCGCGGCGAGCTCCATGAACTCCGCGTACTCGGCGTCGCCAAGCGCTCCGTGCTCGTGGTCCGAGCCCTCGGAGTGAATCTGGTCGTTCATGAAGTCCGTTCCTCTTTGCATCATCATCGATGGGCCGCGACCACGCGGCCCACTACTCAAGTCTTACCTAGCGCCCGGTGAAACGTCTGGCCTCGTCCAGATGGGCGGTCAGTCGCCGCTGGATCCGTACCGTCGCCTCGTCCAGCGCCTTGCGCGTGCGCCGCCCGCTGCCGTCGCCCGCGTCGAACGCGTCACCGAACACGACATCGACACGGCTGCGCAGCGGCGGCAGTACCGATATCAACCGTCCACGGCGCTCGGTGCTTCCCAGCACGGCCACGGGCACGATCGGCGCCCCGCTGCGCACCGCGAAGTAGGCGAGCCCGGCGCGCAGCGCGGCGAAGTCGCCCGCGCCCCTGGTGCCCTCGGGGAAGATCCCGAGCACCCCGCCGTCCTCCAGCACGCCGAGGGCCTGGGTGATGGCGGTGCGGTCGGCGCTCGCGCGGTCCACCTTCAGTTGACCGATTCCGCGCAGGAACGGGTCGAGGGGGCCGACGAACGCCTCCTTCTTGATCAGAAAGTGAACGGGTCGGGGCGCGGTGCCCATCAGCATCGGACCGTCGATGTTGTGGGAGTGGTTCACCGCGAGTATGACGGGTCCGGAGGCGGGCACCCGCCATGCGCCGAGGACGCGGGGCTTCCACAGCCCGTACATCAGCCCGACACCGATCCCGCGCCCGATCGCCGCGCCGCGCGGCGTGGGCGAGCCCGTGGCACGGGTCACTTCGTGGCCCGCTTCTCCTCGACGAGGGTGACGACGCACTCGATGACCTGCAGGAGGGTCAGCTCGGTGGTGTCCACCTCGACGGCATCGTCCGCCTTGGCCAGCGGGGAGGTCTTGCGTCCGGAGTCGGCCGCGTCCCGTTTGATCAGCGCCTCCTTGGTGGTGGCGAGATCGGCGCCCTTGAGCTCTCCGCTGCGGCGGGCGGCCCGCGCCTCCGGCGATGCGGTGAGGAAGATCTTCAGGTCGGCGTCGGGCAGCACCGTGGTGCCGATGTCGCGACCCTCGACGACTATGCCCCGCTCGGCCGCGGCGGCGATGGTGCGCTGCAGCTCGGTGATCCGAGCGCGCACCTCGGGGACCGCGCTGACCGCGCTGACCTTGGAGGTGACCTCCTGGGTACGGATCGGACCCGAGGCGTCCTCCCCGTCGACGGTGATCGTCGGGGCGGCCGGGTCCGTGCCCGAGACGATCACCGGCTTGGTGGCGGCGGTCGCCACCTCCGTCGCGTCCTGGACGTCGATGCCGTTGTTCAGCATCCACCAGGTGATCGCCCGGTACTGCGCGCCGGTGTCCAGGTAGCTCAGACCGAGCTGGGCGGCGACGGCCCTCGACGTGCTCGACTTGCCGGTGCCGGAGGGCCCGTCGATGGCGACGATCACTGCGGCCGGGGCCGTCCGGGCGGCGGCACTTGCGGTTTCCACGGTGGTGGACACCTTCCTGGTACACGGGGTGGGCGGGACAAGGGCGCGCGAACCCGCCCCGGACAAGGTTACCGAGTGTCGGAACGGACCTCTGCACCCCTGTGGACAACCTGCTCCCGGGCTCGCCGCCCCGGGGCTCCTACTGGCGCAGCGACCAGCCCCGGTCGCGCAGCGCCGCGCTCAGCCCGGCGGCCGCGCTCGGCTCGACCATCAGCTGGACCAGACCCGCCTGCTGCCCGGTGGCGTGCTCGATACGGACGTCCTCGACGTTGACCCCGGCCCGGCCCGCGTCGGCGAAGATCCCGGCCAGCTCGCCCGGCCGGTCGCTGATGAGCACGGACACGATCTCGTACGAGGCTGGGGCCGTCCCGTGCTTGCCGGGCACCCGGACCCGGCCGGCGTTGCCGCGGCGCAGTACGTCCTGGATGCCTTCGGTGCCCTCACGGCGCCGTTCGTCGTCGTCGGACTGCAGGCCTCGCAGCGCCCGTACCGTCTCGTCCAGATCTGCGGCGACGGCGGCCAGCACATCGGCGACCGGGCCGGGGTTGGCGGAGAGGATCTCCACCCACATCCGAGGGTCCGAGGCGGCGATCCGGGTGACGTCCCTGATGCCCTGCCCGCACAGGCGTACGGCGGTCTCGTCGGCCTCCTCCAGCCGTGCGGCGACCATCGACGAGATCAGCTGCGGAGTGTGGGAGACCAGGGCGACGGCCTTGTCGTGGGCATCGGCGTCCATGACGACCGGGACGGCGCGGCAGAGCGCGACCAGTTCCAGGGCGAGGTTGAGGACCTCGGTGTCGGTGTCACGGGTCGGGGTGAGGACCCAGGGGCGGCCCTCGAAGAGGTCCGCGGTGGCGGCGAGGGGGCCGGATCGCTCCTTGCCCGCCATGGGGTGCGTACCGATGTACGCGGTGAGGTCGACGCCGCGGGCCTCCAGGTCGCGTCGCGGCCCGCCCTTCACGCTGGCGACGTCGAGGTAGCCGCGCGCCACGCCGTCCCTCATGGCGGTGGCCAGCACCGGGGCGACGTAGGCGGGCGGTACGGCGACGACCGCCAGGTCGACGCGGCCCTCGGGTGCCTCGTCCGTGCCGGCGCCGAGCGCGGCCGCGGTGCGGGCCGACTCGGGGTCGTGGTCGACGAGGTGGACCTGGATGCCCCGCCCGGCCAGGGCGAGTGCTGCGGACGTGCCGACCAGGCCTGTTCCGATGACGAGGGCGGTTCTCACTGGGCGATGTCCTTGCGGAGGGCGGCCGTGGCACCGAGGTAGACGTGGGCGATCTCGGACTTCGCGAGGTACGTCTCGACGTGCGCGAGGATGCGCACCACACGAGGCATGGCTCCTGCGACGTCCAGCTCCTGGGCGCAGATGAGCGGTACGTCGACGATACCGATCGCGCGGGCCGCGGCGGCCGGGAAATCGCTGTGCAGGTCCGGGGTGGCCGTGAACCAGATGCTGATCAGATCGTCCGCGACCAGCTCGTTGCGCTCCAGCACAGCGGTGAGCAGTGTACTGACCCGCTCCGTCATGTGCCCGGCGTCGTCCTGGTCCAGTTGCACGGCTCCACGGACCGCTCGTACCGCCACGTCGTGCTCCTCGCTCTTTCGTGCGTGTCGCGCCTGCTGTCCGCCTGCGTGATCTTCCCGCGCGTTCAGCCTAGAGGGGCGGCGTGCTCCGCGGCCGAAGTGCTCTCCCAGTGAGACGGAGCGGCGGCTCGGACGGACCCGCGAGGTGTGCGTGACCGGCACGGGCCCGGCTCACCAGGGGTGGAACACGTCGGCCGGAGGGGCTTCGCCACCATGAACACCGGTGGCGGAGCCCCTCCGGCCGTGTGCGAAGCGCTCTGCGTCCTGGCACGGGGAACGGCCCTCAGGGCCGCCCCGTTCTCAGAGCTGCTGTTCCCGGACCAGGTCCTCGATCGAGCGGCCCTGAGGAACCTCTCCCGACGGGGTCAGTTTGTCGACCGCCGTGGGGAGTGACCGGGCGATCTCCTCGGCCGCCTGTTCCGTGGTGATCCCGGCTTCCTCGGCGACCTTCCGGAGGGTCTCGTCCGGCAGCGCCTCCGCGATCTGGGAGCCTTCCACCGCCTGGTTCTCACCCGTGCCGACCCAGGAATGCGCCTGGTCGACGAGACCGGACTTGGTGAGCATCCCGATCAGTCCTTCGAGCGCGTTCCCGGAGCCGCCCGTGCTGCCTCCCTGGCCCTTGCCCAGGGCGCCGAGCAGCGCGCCGAGGATGTTCCCGGCACCGCCCTGAGTGCTGCCGCTCTGACCGCTGCCGCCCAGCAGACTGCCCAGCAGGCTGCCCAGATCGTTTCCCGCCATGGTTTGTCCCTTTCCGAAGGAAATGACTCTTCGACAATGTCGATCACAAATCGAACTTCTGCCACTCGAACGGCGGTCAGGACCCGTCAGGAAGCCCTCGGACCGCGGCAGCGGACGTCGGCGAGAAGCGCCTGCTTCGCGACATCCGGAGGTGCGCCTCCCCTCGGGGCGTCCGGCTCCGCGACGGCCGGTCCCCGGGCCCGCAGCGCACCCACCACCGCACCGATCGCCGCGATCGGTGGGACCGAAAAACTTCCGGGCAACGCATTTTCGTTCCCGTACTCTCGCCGGCATGAAGACCCCTGGCCCCGAGGCCCTCGTACGCGATCACACGGTCTACTCCTGTGTGATGGGCTCACGCGCCTTCGGGCTCGCCACGGACGGCAGCGACACCGACCTGCGCGGCGTCTTTCTCGCGCCGACCCCGCTGTTCTGGCGGTTCGACAAACCTCCGACGCATGTCGACGGTCCGGCGGACGAGCAGTTCTCCTGGGAGCTGGAGCGTTTCTGCGAGCTGGCCCTGCGGGCCAACCCCAACGTGCTGGAGTGCCTGCACTCCCCGCTGGTGGAGCGCATCGACCCCGTGGGCCGTGAACTCCTGTCCCTGCGGGAGGCGTTCCTGTCCCGGCTGGCCCATCGGACCTTCGTCCGGTACGCGTGGGGGCAGCGCGCGAAGCTGGAGGCGGACGTCCGGCAGTACGGGGTGCCGCGATGGAAGCACGCCATGCATCTGCTGCGGCTGCTGATCAGCAGCCGTGATCTGCTGCGCACGGGCGAGCTCGTGATCGAGGTGGGCCCGGCCCGGGAGGAGTTGCTCGCGGTGAAGCGCGGCGAGGTGCCCTGGCCGGAGGTCGAGCGCCGCATGACCCGCCTGGTCGAGGAGAACGACGCGGCCCTGAACGCCTCCCCGCTCCCCGCGCACCCGGACCGGCGCCGCGTGGAGGACTTCCTGATCCGCACCCGCCGGGCGTCCGCGCTCCGGTCCGACGAGGGCTGAACGGTCGTCCTGCCCAGTGAGGGGCACGCACAGTCCGACGGCAGGACCGGGTGTCCCATGGGCCCTCCCGGCCGGTCACCCGCCGTCCTTCATGTGCCGTCACGCAGCCTCATGTCCGTCGTCTCCCGGTCTTTTCGAGCCGAGAGCTCATCGGGCGATGGCCATGCCGAAAGGCACCGGTCCCAGCGCACGGACCAGGCTGCTGACCATCAGCACGAACGCCTCGGGCCCCCGGGCGGTCCTCACGTCTCCAAGGTCGGTGATCCACTCTGGGGGCCAGCCCAGCTCGGTCAGCAGACCGGCCACGACCTCCTTGGCTCCGGCATCGTTTCCGGACACGAAGGCGCAGGGAGCAATGGCCAGTTCGGCCGGGGCGGCCATGACCGATTCGTGCATGGTGTTGAGGGTCTTCACCACGCGTACGTCGGGCAGCGCCTGCTGAATCTCCTCGGCGAGGCTGCTGCCCGGATACAGGAGTGCCGATGCGAAGCCTGCGTGGTCGAATTCAACAGCGTTGGCGATGTCGACCAGGACCTTGTCCGTCAGCTGTGCCGCAAGGTCGGTGAGCACGTCCAACGACGCCGAGCCGGGCGTTGCACCTGTGCCCGTCATGCAAGCCGTGACGCGATGGGCCGAGCAGAACATCGAACAGATCGATGCCGCTCGCACGGCACACGATGCCCAGCAACATCGAACGACCAGCCCCGGCGGTCGCCCACGCCGGTCCTGATCACTCGGCGCCGACGTGACTGGTACGGGGGAAGCTTCCGGTGGGCCGTCGAGGTCCTGCGGGACCGGGCCAGTCGCATCGAGGCGCGGGGCTTCTCCCGCCGGCCGCAGTTCGCGGGCCGGCGTAGCGCTCTCACCGGCGCCGTCAAGCTGATCGTGTCGGGCAGCGGATGCCGGCGGGAAGCCGTATGCCACCTCGGTCTGCACACGCAACGAGACGGTGCTGCGGACCTTCCGACTACACGGGCAACGGCGCTTGCCCACCTCAGACCCGGACCCGGCCGACCTTCAGGCACGCTCGGTACCAGAGGGCTTGGACGCCGATCCCTCCAACCGTGCCCGCACCACGAGATCGTGCAGCCGGTCGAAACCACCGGCCACCTCGGGAAGCCCGGATGCCGCCTGTGCCTCGCCCAGAACCCCGTGCAGCCTCTCGACGTCCCGGGACACCACCGTGACGTCCGGATGCCCCGCCCGCCCGTGCTCGGCCTCGGCCTTCGCGTCGATGAGCTCGGGCAGATACGCCGGAGCGTCCACCTCGCCGAGGAGCGTCGGCAGATGGGCGCACACCTCGCCGCTGCGCATCAGATGGACACCGGTGAGCAGTGCCCGGAACGTGTACAGCAGCGGCTTCAGTTCGCCGGTCCTCTCGAACAGCCGCCACTGTGTGCGGGCGAACCCGCGGTAGTGGTGGGCATGGTGCCGGGTGAGCACCTCGGGGGCCAGGTCCACCAGTTCCGCGTGCAGGTCACCTGTGTGCACGACGAGCGGAGAGAGCAGCTGCTCCAGCACGTAGCCGTTCGGTCGCAGCATCAGCCGGACGAACTTCCGCAGGTCGTGGGTGACGAGGTCCATCTCGACGCCGGCGCGGTCCCACATCCGCGAGCACGTCTCCTCTGGCGCGCGCAGCCCGACGAGTTCCTCCGCGGGCAGGAGATGGATCCCCCGAAGGTCCACATCCGAGTCCCTGGACGGAAACCCGTACAGATGCGCCCCGGAGACCGTGGCGAACAGCAGCGGGTGGCGCTCCTCGGCGAGCACCGGGCCGAAGTCCGTGACCGGCAGTCCGGCCTCCGTCAGACGTGTCGTTTCCGTACGCATGGATCAAGCGTCCCAGAGCGCCCCCAGTGCCAGCAGGTCGCTCCGGTACTCGATCCGTTCCGACCACTCCTTGGGCCAGGCCCCCGCTCCCAGGTGCGCCCCGGCGAACGCCCCGGTCAGGCAGGCGAGGGAGTCCGAGTCGCCCCGGGTGCAGGCGGCCCGGCGCAGGGCGGTGACGGGTTCCTCGGGGAAGAGCAGGAAGCAGTGCAGGGCGGTGGCGAGGGCCTCCTCCGCGATCCAGCCGTCGCCGGTGGTCTCGCAGGGGTCGGTCTCCGGGGCGGGGTCGCACAGGGCGTCCTGGACCCGGGCCAGGGCGGTGAGGCATTCGTCCCAGCCGCGCTGGATGTACAGCTCCGGGGAGGAGTCGCCCGCGTACCGCCAGAGGTCGCCGAGCCAGCGCGTCAGGTAGCGGCCGCTGTTCTCGTACGCGTAACTGCGCAGCTGCCCGATCAGGCCCGCCGGCTCCGCTCCCTGCGCCAGCAGGTACACCGCGCGGGCCGTCAGGTCGGAGGCGGCGAGCGCGGTCGGGTGGCCGTGGGTGAGCGCGGCCTGCAACTGGGCCGCGCCGGAGCGCTGTTCGTCGCTCAGCCCGGGCACGAGTCCGACCGGCGCGACCCTCATGTTGGCTCCGCAGCCCTTGGATCCGGTCTGGCTGGCCTCCTGCCAGAGCCGGTCGCTGTCGAGCAGGCGGCAGGCAGTCATGCAGGTGCGGCCCGGGGCACGGTTGTTGTCGGGCGAGTGGTACCAGTCGACGAACTCCTCGCGTACCGGGCGGACCAGTCGCAGCGGGGTGAGCAGCCCCCTGTCCATGGCGGTACGGATGCCCCGGCCCAGGGCCAGCGTCATCTGGGTGTCGTCGGTGACGAAGGCCGGCTTCGGCAGCCGCATCTGCCGCCAGGGCCCGTACTTGGCGAGGATCGACGGCACGTTGTTGAACTCGGTCGGGAAGCCCAGTGCGTCGCCGAGCGCGAGCCCGGTCAGTGCGCCGGTGGCGGCCTGTTTGGTGATGGTCCTGGTCACGATCACGTGGTTCTTCCTTCCGGTCTCAGAAGTGGAGGGTGCAGGGCGGTGGCGGCACCCGCGCGGTAGAGCGCGGCCGGTTTCCCCCGGCCGCCGGTGCGGCGCGGTGATCCCTCGACAGCCTGGACGAAGCCGGGCGTGGCGAGGACCTTGCGCCGGAAGTTGGGCCGGTCCAGCTCGACGCCCCAGACCGTCTCGTACACCTGCTGGAGTTCCCCCAGGGTGAATTCGGGCGGGCAGAAGGCGGTGGCCAGACAGCTGTATTCGAGCTTGGCGCCGATCCGGTCGTGCGCATCGGCGAGGATGCGGTCGTGGTCGAAGGCGAGGGGGCCGCGGGCTCCGGCGTCCCACCACCGGGCGCTGGCGGCGTCGCCGCCGCCGTGCGGTTCGGGCAGGTCGGGTACGAGGGCGGCGAAGGCGACGGACACGACCCGCATCCGCGGGTCGCGGTCCGGGTCGCTGTAGGTGCGCAGCTGTTCCAGGTGGAGGGCGAGGACGGTGTCCTCCGCCAGTCCGGTCTCCTCCGCGAGTTCCCGGCGGGCGGCGTCCTCGGCGGACTCCCGTGGCAGTACGAAGCCTCCGGGCAGCGCCCAGTGGCCCTTGTACGGGTCCTCGCCGCGTTCCACGAGCAGGACGTGCAGCCTGCTGTGGCGGACCGTGAAGACGGCGAGGTCCACGGTGACCGCGAAGGGTTCGAAGGCGTACGGGTCGTAGCCTGCGGGGACACCGGTGCTCATCGGTACTCCGGGAGGGGTGCGTCCAGGTCCCGGCCGGCGACGCGCAGGGTGCCGACAGCATCGACCGTGGCGGCCAGATTCTTTAATAGTCATTCTGACTATAAAGGCGGAACGGGCGCAGCAAAAGGCCCGCGGCCGATTCCTGTCGCGAACGCGAGAAAAAAGCGAGAAACAGGAGCCGGCCGCGGGCCGTGGAGCGGAAGGAAGGGGGTTACAGACCGACCTCGCGCATCAGCATGCCCACCTCGGTGTTGGTGAGGCGGCGCAGCCAGCCTGACTTCTGGTCACCCAGCGGGATCGGCCCGAAGGACGTCCGCACGAGCCGCTCGACCGGGAAGCCTGCCTCGGCCAGCATCCGGCGGACGATGTGCTTGCGGCCCTCGTGGAGGGTCACCTCGACCAGGTAGTTCTTGCCGGTGTTCTCGACGACCCGGAAGTGGTCGGCGCGGGCGTAGCCGTCCTCCAGCTGGATGCCGTCCTTGAGCCGCTTGCCCAGGTCGCGCGGGAGCGGTCCCTGGATGGCGGCGAGGTAGGTCTTCTTGACGCCGTACCTGGGGTGGGTCAGACGGTGGGCCAGCTCACCGTGGTTGGTGAGCAGAATGATGCCCTCGGTCTCGGTGTCCAGCCGGCCGACGTGGAAGAGCCGCGTCTCACGGTTGGTGACGTAGTCGCCGAGGCACTGGCGTCCGTCCGGGTCCTCCATGGAGGAGACGACACCGGCGGGCTTGTTCAGTGCGAAGAAGAGGTACGACTGGGCGGCGACGGTCAGACCGTCGACCTTGATCTCGTCCTTGTGGACGTCGACCCGCAGGCCCTGCTCGACGACGATCTTGCCGTTGACCTCGACACGCGCCTGGTCGATCAGCTCCTCGCACGCCCGGCGCGAGCCCATGCCGGCGCGGGCGAGGACCTTCTGCAGCCGCTCGCCCTCCTGCTCGGCGCCCGGGTGGGTCTTGGGTGTCCTGATCTCGGCCTTGCCGGCGTACCGGTCCCGGTTGCGCTGCTCGATCTTGGCGTCGAGCTCACGCGGACGGGACGGGGCGCCCTGGCGGCGCGGGCCGCCGCTCCGCCCGCCGCCGGACTGTGCGGGCCTCGGGCCGCCCTTGGCGCCGCCGCGGGCCGCCGCGCCGCGGCCCTTGCGGGGTCCGTCGCCGCCCTTCTCCCCGGTGGCGCCCACGTCGTAGCGGCGCTCCTCGGGCCGGGGCCGGCGAGGACGCTGCTCCTGCTTGCCCTCGCGCCCGGCGCCGGCGCTCCGGGGGTTCCGGCTGCCGCCGCTCCGGCCGCTGCCGCTTCCGCTGTTCCTGCCGCTGCTTCGCATCAAAATTCCGTCTTGTCGTCTGCGTGAGTATCCGGGGTGTCCGGTGCGTCCGGATCGAACGACGGCACACCCTCCAGCGTCTCGGCCTCGATCGCGTCCGCCTCGGGGAGGAAGGGCGCGAGCTCCGGGAGCTCGTCCAGGCCACGCAGGCCCATCCGCTCCAGAAAGTAGTTCGTCGTCCTGTACAGGATCGCACCTGTTTCGGGTTCCGCGCCCGCCTCCTCGACGAGGCCCCTCTGCAACAGGGTCCGCATGACCCCGTCACAGTTCACCCCGCGGACCGCGGAGACCCTCGACCGGCTGACCGGCTGGCGGTAGGCGACCACCGCAAGGGTCTCCAGCGCCGCCTGCGTGAGACGGGCCTGCTGGCCGTCCAGGACGAAGCCCTCCACGGCTGCCGCGTACTCGGGGCGCGTGTAGAAGCGCCAGCCGCCCGCGACCAGCCTCAGATCGAATCCGCGGCGCTGCACGGTGTACTCGTCGGCCAGCTCGCGCAGCGCGTCGGCGACGGCTCTGCGGGGCCGCTCCAGCACCTTGGCGAGGTGTTCCTCGGTGGCGGGCTCGTCGACGACCATCAGGACCGCCTCCAGGGCGGGCTTGAGATCGAGATCCGCGACGGTGGAGCCGGTGGCGTCCTGCTGACTCATGTCCTCACATCCTCGGAGACGTTCCTCACCTCGGTGTCGAACTCGTCGGTCACGACGGGCTCGACCCCCTCTCCCCCGGCCCAGCGCACCAGGAGCTCCCCGAGCGCCTCGTCCTGGTCGAGCGCGACGGCCTTCTCCCGGTACAGCTCCAGCAGCGCCAGGAACCTGGCGACGACGGTGAGGGTGTCCTGGGCGTCCTCGGTGAGACCCCGGAAGGTGGCCTCCCCCGCCTCCCGCAGCCGCGCCACCACGATCTCGGCCTGTTCCCGCACGCTGACCAGTGGTGCGTGAATGTGGTCGACATACACCTGCGGCTTGGGCTTCGGCTGCATCGCCTTCACGGCGAGCCGGGCGAACCCCTCGGCGCCGATGCTGATGACGACCTCGGGCAGCAGATCGGCATGGTGCGGCTCCAGCCCCACCGTCCGCGGGAAGCGTCGCGCCTCGGACTCCAGCCGGTCGCTGAAGATCTCCGCGATGCGCTTGTACGCGCGGTACTGGAGCAGCCGCGCGAAGAGCAGGTCGCGCGCTTCGAGCAGCGCCAGATCCGCCTCGTCCTCCACCTCGGCGGCGGGCAGCAGCCGGGCGGCCTTCAGGTCGAGCAGGGTCGCGGCGACGACCAGGAACTCGGTGGTCTGGTCCAGGTCCCAGTCCGGCCCCATGGCCCGGATGTGCGCCATGAACTCGTCGGTGACCTTGGACAGTGCGACTTCGGTCACATCCAGCTTGTGCTTGGAGATGAGCTGCAGGAGCAGATCGAAGGGGCCCTCGAAGTTCGCCAGCCGGACGGTGAACCGCCCGTCGTCGGCGGGCTCGGCAAGCGGTGCGGACGCCTCGGCGGCGTCCGGCTCGGCGGACGGTCCCGCAGCCGTCCCCGCATCGGGCCCGGGAGGCGCTACGGACGCCTGGGAGGCGGGCGCCGCCGCATCGGCCGCCGACGGGGCCGAAGGCGCACCCGCTCCCGCGGGAGCCGACGGCGCGGCGGGCCTGCCGTCGGCATCCCGGCCTTCCGCCGGCCGGGCCTCCGGTGCGGGCGCATGCCGACCGCCCGGACCGCGGCCCAGGGGGCGGCGGGGGGTACGGGCGGGCTCGTCGGTCATCGGCATGAAGGTCCAGAGGGCTGAGGGATACGGGCGGCGGGCAGCTGCCCGCGTGAAGAGGTCCGGACCGCTCGGCCGGCGGCACTCCGGGAGAGGCTGGTGCCGTGACGGGCAAGGTGTACCGACGCGAATTTCGAAACACGCCCCAAGGGCTGTCCCGTCATCCCCGGTGGATGAACACGCGGCTTCGGATGCGGTGCATCGCAAGGCGGAGGGCCGTCCTCATACCGGACCGTATGCAGACGAGCCCGACAACGCTGCGAGGTGCCGCAGCTGTCGTCGCGTGCCCACCGGGGATCACGGGACAGCCCTTGGGCGCCCGCCGGTCAACGGCCGCGCAGGCGCCGTACGAGAATGCTCGCGTCCCCGCGCGACTCCAGGTCCGCGAGGACCACCGCGACCGCCTCGCGGACGATCCGTCCGCGGTCGACCGCGAGCCCGTGCTCGCCACGGAGGACGAGACGGGCGTGCTCGAGGTCCATCAGTTCCTCGGCCGAGACATAGACGGTGATCTTCTCGTCGTGGCGCTCACGGCCGCTGGGCCGCCGGTTCGCCCCGCGCCCGCCTCCGCGCCTGCGCTGCTGCTGGCCGGCAGGAGCGGACCCCGCCTCCTGCGCGGCCGAGGGCGGCTGGGGTCTGCGCCCCGACCGCCCCGCAACCGGGCCCTGGTCGCCGTCACCGCCACGATTGCGCGGTTCCTCCGCATCGGGGTCCGCCGCGGAGTGCTCCTCCCCGGAAGGGGCCGCTGTGCCGGCGGCCTCCGCCCCGGCCCCGTCGGCCGTGGGATCGCTCTCCCCGGCCGGGCCGGGCACCCTGGCCTCGCCGTTCGCCCTGCGGCGCCGCTCGGCAGGGGACGACGACTGCAGCCCCATCCCCCCGGTGGTACGGAACAGTTCGTCGGCTCCGGGCAGACTCACTCGGCGTGACACCGGGCGAGCACCTCCCTGGCGAGCTGGCGATAGGCGGCGGCACCGACCGAGTTGGAGGCGTACGTGGTGATGGGCTCACCTGCGACCGTGGTCTCCGGGAAGCGCACGGTACGGCCGATGACCGTGTGGTAGACGTGATCGTCGAAGGCCTCGACGACGCGCGCGAGGACCTCACGGCTGTGCACCGTACGGGAGTCGTACATGGTGGCGAGGATTCCGTCGAGCTCCAGCTCCGGGTTGAGCCGTTCCTGGACCTTCTCGATGGTCTCGGTGAGCAGGGCCACACCGCGCAGGGCGAAGAACTCGCACTCGAGCGGCACTATCACCTTGTGGGCCGCCGTCAGGGCGTTCACGGTGAGCAGGCCCAACGAGGGCTGACAGTCGATCACGATGTAGTCGTAGTCGGCCATCAGCGGCTTCAGGGCACGCTGCAGCGTGGACTCCCGGGCGACCTCGCTCACCAGCTGCACCTCGGCAGCCGAGAGGTCGATGTTGCTCGGCAGCAGGTCCATGTTCGGGACCGCGGTCTTCAGCAGGACCTCGTCGGCCGACATGCCCCGCTCCATGAGCAGGTTGTAGACCGTGAGGTCGAGCTCCATCGGGTTGACGCCGAGTCCGACCGACAGGGCTCCCTGCGGGTCGAAGTCGACGAGCAGGACGCGACGCCCGTACTCCGCGAGCGCGGCACCCAGGTTGATGGTCGACGTGGTCTTGCCGACGCCGCCCTTCTGGTTGCACATCGCGATGACCTTCGCGGGACCGTGTTCGGTCAGTGGGCCCGGGATCGGGAAGTAGGGCAGGGGCCGACCGGTGGGGCCGATCCGCTCGCGGCGCTGGCGGGCAGCGTCGGGCGCGAGGGTGGCCGCGTACTCCGGGTCGGGCTCGTACTCGGCGTCGGGGTCGTAGAAGTGCCCCTGGGGCACCTCGTCGAAGTCGGCGAAGCGGGCGGTCTCTCGGCCACTCTCGTTGCCGGCCATGGCGTTCACGTGTAGGCCGTCCATCATCTGGGGGGCTGTCGTCATGTGCTGGTGGGTGGCGAAGGTGCGGACAGCGACGGAGCCGACAGCCTCCAGCCCGTTCGGGCTCTGGCCCCGTGCAGGCATCCCTGGTTGAACACCCCCGGGAGTAAATGTCGACTCATTCACAAGTCGTCTTACCTCCTCGGGTGTGACCAGGAAACTTATCGATAGGTCAGCGTGGCACCATGCCGACGATTGGCGACTCTATGGCGTGTCACCGCTCCGCAGCAACACAATCCGCCGGACCCGGCCGGATGTGTCGGCAATCGAACACCCTCCTGTCAAGGGCACACAGCCACCGGAGCGCACTTTCGACAGGGGAACGAATCGGTTGAAGGGTTACGTTCCAGGCGAGTTGAACGCAACCCCCACAGGACCCGGACATGCGTCCGGCCGGACCTCGTCGAGCAAGGTCCGGCCGGGCGCGTGAGGTTGACGGGAAGCGTCGATCCGTCAGCCGAGAAGTGCGTGCAGCTCGACGTGGTCGAGACCGTGGGCCTCGGCCACCTCGCGGTAAACGACCTTCCCGTCATGGGTGTTGAGGCCCTTGGCGAGTGCGGCGTCCCGGCGCAGCGCCTCGGTCCAGCCGCGGTCCGCGAGCTCCAGGATGTACGGCAGCGTGGCGTTGGTGAGGGCGTACGTGGACGTGTTCGGCACCGCGCCCGGCATGTTGGCGACGCAGTAGAAGACCGAGTTGTGGACCGTGAAGGTCGGCTCGGTGTGCGTCGTCGGGTGCGAGTCCTCGAAGCAACCGCCCTGATCGATCGCAATGTCGACAAGTACACTTCCGGGCTTCATCCTGGCGACGAGCTCGTTGCTGACCAGCTTCGGGGCCTTCGCGCCCGGGATGAGCACCGCTCCGATGACGAGGTCGGCCTCGACGACGGCCCGCTCCAGTTCGAAGCTGTTGGACACGACCGTCTTCACCTTGGTGCCGAAGACCTTGTCGGCCTCGCGCAGCTTGCTGATGTCCTTGTCGAGGAGCGTGACGTGGAATCCCAGGCCGACGGCGATCTGGGTGGCGTTCCAGCCGGAGACGCCGCCCCCGATGACGACCGCCTCGGCGGGCGCGGTGCCCGGGACGCCGGCCGGCAGCACACCGCGGCCGCCGACCGAGCGCATCAGGTGATAGGCGCCGACCTGTGGAGCCAGCCGGCCCGCGACCTCGGACATCGGCGCGAGCAGCGGCAGCGTGCGGTTCGCGGTCTCGACCGTCTCGTACGCGATCGCGGTGATGCCGGACGACAGCAGCGCCTGGGTGCACTCGGCGGAGGCGGCGAGGTGCAGGTAGGTGAAGAGCGTCTGGTCCTTGCGGAGGCGGTGGTACTCCTCGGCAACCGGCTCCTTGACCTTGAGCACCAGGTCGGCGGCGGCCCAGACCTCGTCGGCGGTGGAGAGGATCCGGGCCCCGGCGGCAAGGTACTCCTCGTCCGCGATGGAGGAGCCCGCCCCGGCGTTCTTCTCGACGAGGACCTCGTGCCCGTGACGCACGAGCTCGTCCGCACCGGCGGGCGTGATCGCCACGCGGAACTCATTGTTCTTGACTTCGCGGGGGATGCCGACCTTCACGTCGATCACGGTCCTTGGCTCAGAGGGATATCCGGGCATAGCAATAGATACCCGGATGAACGTGGCTTAAATGGAGACACCGCACGCGCGCAGCAGTGGAACCAGTCTATTGAAGGACTCCACGCTGTCTAGCCTTACAAAGCACTAACTTCCCGCTGTTGCACTACGGATTTCGTAGGTCGTACTGTCCTCTTTAAGCAATCTGTCGGCCAGCCCTCGGTGCAGCCGGGCCGCTGCCGGATCGCCGAGGCGTTCGTACGTGTCGGCCAGCCGCATCTCCAGCGCCGCCTGCAGTCGTACGTCCCCGGCCCGCCCGGCCCACTGGACGGCCTCCTGGCAGGTCTGCAGCGACTCGTGCGGCCGGCCCGCGTACTCCTGGACCCGGGCCGCCTCGCTCAGCGCCCGCGCCTGGGCCGGTACATCGCCGAGCCTGCGGTACCCGGCCGCTGCGGCCCGCCAGTTGCGCAGCGCCTCGCCGTACCGGCCGACGTAGGTGTGGACGGCGCCGAGCCGCCCGTACAGCCGGGCCTCGTCGGCCGGCTCGCCCTGGGTGAGCCGGTGCGCGAGCGCCCGTCCGTACCAGTCGGAGGCCCGCTGGTAGTCCCCCAGTTCGGCGTACGTGCCGCCCACGGACTCCATCGCGCGGCCGATGGCGTACGGATCCCTGGCGGCCCGTCCGGCGTCCAGCGCGGCCCGGTAGCGGGCCAGCGCCTCCTGCATACGGCCGGTTCCGGCGTCCAGGTCGGCGAGATTGAGCAGCGCGGCGGCCCGCTCACTCGGCAGCTCCCGCCGCTCGGCGACGGCCAGCACCAGACCGTGCAGTCCGTACAGATCGGGCGCTGCCGCCTCGGTGCCCTCGTGCACGGCCAGCGCACGCACCAGGGCGGCCACCAGCCTCCGGGCCAGAGTGTCGAGTTCGCCGTCCTGGACGGCGAGCTCGGCCGAGGCCAGCAGGGCGGGGCGGCGGGTCCGCAGCCATTCCGCGGCCGCGTCCGGGCCGGGGAAACGCAGGGAACCGGGCAGCCCCGCGAGCGCGCGGTGGGCCGGGGACCCCTCCGGCTCGGTGACCGCCCGGCAGGACTGCAGCAGCCGGACGGTCCGCTCCAGCATGCGGGCCCGGGCGAGCTGGATCTCCGCAGGCCGGTCCCTGGCCTCCAGCAGCGCCCGCAGCAGCGGGGCGATGCAGCCGGGCACCTCGTACTGCGACCGGCCCGGCCCCTGGACATGCAGCAGCCCCAGGTCCGCGAAGTCGTCGAGGGTCTTCCGGGCCGCGGAGACGGAGCAGCCGGCCAGTGCGGAAGCGGTGTGGGCGTCGGTCGATCCGGCGGGGGCGAGGGCGAGCAGGCGCAGTATCCGGGCGGCGGTCGGCGGCAACGAGTCGTGGAGCAGCCGGAAGGCACGGGCCAGCGGCTGTCCGCCGGTGGACTGCCCCGGGTCCTCGGGCAGCTCGCGCAGCTGTCTGGTGGCATCGGCGACCGATGCCAGGGGGTGGGCGGCGAGCCAGCCGCCCACCATGACCAGGGCGGCCGGCAGCCCGGCGCACTCCTCGGCGAGCGTCTCGGCGGTCAGCGGGTCGACGGTGATCCTGACCTGGCCGATGGTGCGGGCGAGCAGCCGGACGGCGGAGCCCGCGTCCAGGCCGCCGATGGTGCAGGGGCGGACACCGGGGATACCGGTCAGCGGTCCCTCGGAGGTCGCGACGACCAGGCAGGCGGGGTCGTCCGGCAACAGCGGATCGACCTGTTCCGCGTCGACGGCGTCGTCGAGGAGCAGCAGGACACGGCGTCCGGCGAGCGCCTCGCGGAGCATCGCGGAGAGCTCGTCCCCGTCCGCGCCGGGGGGACCGGTCACACCCAGCTGGTCGAGCAGCCCGCGGGCGGTCCGCTCGGTGGGGACCGGTACGCCGCCCGGATCGGTGAGCCGGGCCCGGAGCAGACCGTCGGGGTGGTCACCGGTGGAGAGCAGCCGGCGGGCGAGCTCCCCGGCGAGCGCGGAGCGCCCGGAGCCGGGGCGTCCGGCGATCAGCAGGACCCGGGCACGGGCGGCCTTGCGGCCGGCCAGGGTGTCCAGCCCGGCCCCTTCGATGTCCGCCTGGAGCTCCTTCAACTCTCTTTCACGGCCGAAGAACTGGGGCGGGGCGGTGCCGGACGGCCCCTCGGTTCCCGTCGCCTTGGCCGGGCCACCGGTGTCCACCGCCTGATCCGTCACGGGCCACGCTCCACTTCGCTGCACGCGGTGCCCGCCGGGACTCCGGTCAGGGCGTTCCCGAGCGTAGTTCAGTCGTGTGCACGATTTCGCTGGAGCACGGCGCAGAGGTCCCCCGATCGGATCAGCGTATTGTCCGACCGAAGGTGGGCGGTGGGCCCTCACGTGTTCCGCCCGGACGATCCCCCGCGAAGCGGACCACCGGCCCCGGAACCTGCCCGCGAGCAGCGGCCGCCCGGGGCCGGTCCCCTGCCGCCGTCAGACCTCGAACGGGCGGGCCGGCCACGGCGCCTCGGCCGGGCGCAGCGACTCGATCCCGTCACCGGCGAGCACCGCGGCCAGCGAAAGAACGCCCACCACGAGACAGTTGTTGTGCAGGTCCCCGGCGAGCACGCCCCGGACCAGCTCCTGGAGCGGCACCCGGGCCAGTTCCATGTCGGCCTCCTCCTCGGAGACCGCGTAGCGCTCCCCGTCGGCCTCGGAGAGGTGCCGGGCCAGGAAGATCCGTACCGCTTCGTCGCAGCCGCCCGGCGTGGTGTAGACGTCGGTCAGCACCCGCCAGTCCTCCGCCTTGACGTACGCCTCCTCGTAGAGCTCGCGCTGGGCCGCGTGCAGCGGATTCTCACCGGGAACGTCGAGCAGCCCGGCCGGGATCTCCCAGAGCCTGTGGCGCACCGGGTGGCGGTACTGCCGCAGCACGACGACGCGCTCCTCCTCGTCGAGCGCGAGCACGGCGACCGAGCCCGGGTGGACCTGGTAGTCGCGGTGCGCGACCGTGCCGTCGGGCATCACCACGTCATCGGTGCGGACGCTGGTCTTGTTGCCGGTGAAGGGCGTCCTGGTCGCGGTGACCTGCCATTCCTCGGGCGTGTCCTGAAAACCCATCTACGTCCTCCCGCAGAAAAACAGAAACCGGGGTACGCATCCTCGACGGATCCGTACCCCGGTCAACGGTAATGCCTGTGTACTGCCGGACTACTTGCCCGACGTGGTGTCCTGCCCGCCCTTGGCAGAGGCGCCGGTCTTGCGCGCGACGGCCGCCTTCACCAGGCCCGCGAAGAGCGGGTGGGGACGGGTCGGGCGGGAACGGAGCTCCGGGTGCGCCTGGGTGGCGACCAGGTAGGGGTGGATCTCGCGCGGGTACTCGACGTACTCGACGAGCTTGTTGTCCGGAGAGGTGCCGGAGAAGACCAGACCGGCCTTCTTCTCCAGCTCGGCGCGGTAGGCGTTGTTGACCTCGTAGCGGTGGCGGTGGCGCTCCTCCACGTACGGCTGGTCGTCGTACGCCTCACGGACCAGCGAGCCCTCGGCGAGCTTCGCCGGGTACATGCCGAGTCGCATGGTGCCGCCCAGGTCGCCCGCGCCCTCGACGTAGGCGAGCTGCTCCTCCATCGTCGAGATGACGGGATGTGCGGTGGCGGCGTCGAACTCGGTGGAGTTGGCGTCGGGGATCTCGGCCAGGTTGCGCGCGGCCTCGATCACGATGCACTGCAGGCCGAGGCAGAGGCCGAGCAGCGGCACCTTGTTCTCACGGGCGTACTGGATGGCGCCGATCTTGCCGTTGACACCGCGGTCGCCGAATCCGCCGGGGACGCAGATCGCGTCCACGTCGGACAGCTGCCTGGCGGCGCCGGCCGGGGTCTTGCAGTCGTCGGAGGCGACCCACTTGACCTTGACCCGGGCCTTGTTCGCGAAGCCTCCGGCCCGGATGGCCTCGGTGACCGAGAGGTAGGCGTCGGGCAGGTCGATGTACTTGCCGACGAGCGCGACGGTGACCTCGTGGTCGGGGTTGTGGACGCGGTCCAGCAGGTCGTCCCACGTGGTCCAGTCGACATCGCGGAACGGCAGGTCGAGCTTGCGCACGACGTAGGCGTCCAGACCCTCGGCGTGCAGCACCTTCGGGATGTCGTAGATCGACTTGGCGTCCACACAGGCCACCACCGCGGCCTCGTCGACATCGCACATCAGCGAGATCTTGCGCTTGATCGCGGTCGGCACGTCGCGGTCGGCGCGCAGCACGATGGCGTCGGGCTGGATACCGATGTTGCGCAGGGCCGCGACGGAGTGCTGGGTCGGCTTGGTCTTGAGCTCGCCGGACGGGCCGATGTAGGGCAGCAGCGAGATGTGCACGACGAAGACGTTGTCGCGGCCGACCTCGTGGCGGACCTGGCGGACGGTCTCCAGGAACGGCAGCGACTCGATGTCGCCGACCGTGCCGCCGACCTCGGTGATGACGACATCGACGTCGTCGGTGGCCATGCGGCGGATGCGGTGCTTGATCTCGTTGGTGATGTGCGGGATGACCTGCACGGTGTCACCGAGGTACTCGCCGCGCCGCTCCTTGGCGATCACCTGCGAGTAGATCTGGCCGGTGGTGACGTTGGCGGAGCCGTCGAGGTCGACGTCGAGGAAACGCTCGTAGTGGCCGATGTCCAGGTCGGTCTCGGCTCCGTCGTTGGTGACGAACACCTCACCGTGCTGGAAGGGGTTCATCGTGCCGGGGTCGACGTTCAGGTACGGGTCGAGCTTCTGCATGGTGACCCGGAGACCGCGCGCCTTGAGCAGGGCGCCGAGGCTGGAGGCAGTCAGACCCTTGCCGAGGGATGAGGCGACACCCCCGGTGACGAAGATGTGCTTGGTCGTCGTGGATGTGGGCTGCATAGCCAAAGGGGGCTCCCGTGGTCGCGATCATGAGGTGCGTACCGGCGCCGTCCGAAAGATTTCGGAGGTGCCGTCGCTGCGGTTCGGGGGCCTCGTCCGCGGTTGCGGACGACCACCGGTCCACGGGCTACCAGGGTATCAGCGACCAGGAGGGGCTGCTTCCGGCCACACCTCGCACCCAAGCCTCACAAGATCATCGCAAGCCCCCTGCGCCCCACCTGTTCGGATCGGACGCATTGCCGAGACCGTCGCGCAGAACATCCGGGTGCGTCGTATCCTGCTCGGACACTCGCTCCGGGCAAGGTGCCGGGCTCATAAGGTTCCCCCACAACGCCCCCTTGCGACGACCTCTTTCCCGCAGTAATGCCCTTCTGGGCGACATGGCCGTTCGACTGGAGATTGCACGTGGCCGGGCGCATCGAGGATTACGCACTCATCGGAGACATGCAGACCGCCGCCCTGGTCTGCCGGGACGGCACAGTGGACTGGCTGTGCCTTCCCCGCTTCGATTCGCACGCCGTTTTCGCGGGACTCCTGGGTACCGAGGAGCATGGCTTCTGGCGCCTGGCACCGGCGCGGGAGGAGGGGTCACAGCCCCCGTCCGCGACCCGCCGCCGCTACCGGGGCGACTCCCTCATCCTGGAGTCGGAGTGGGACACACCGTGCGGAACGGTCAGAGTGACCGACTTCATGCCACCCCGTGAAGGCGCTCCGCGGGTGATCCGGATCGTGGAGGGGATCAGCGGCCGGGTCACGATGCGCTCCGAGCTGCGGATGCGGTTCAGCTACGGGCGGGTCACGCCGTGGGTGCACAGGGTCGACGGCCGTACGGTCGCCGTCGCGGGCCCGGACTCCGTCTGGCTGGACACCCCTGCCGACACCTTTGGTGAGAACCTGACGACGTACTCCGACGTCACGGTCGCGCCGGGCGACCGGATCGCGTTCACGATCAGCTGGCAGCCCTCGCACCACGAGCCGCCCGGCCTTCCGGATCCGGAGGGCTCGCTGGAAGCGACCGTGGACTTCTGGCGCGAATGGGTCGAGCACTGCACGTATCACGGCCCCTACCGGGAGGCGGTGGTCCGTTCCCTGATCACCCTCAAGGCGCTGACGTACGCGCCGACCGGCGGCATCGTCGCCGCGCCGACCACCTCCCTGCCGGAGGACCTCGGCGGCTCCCGGAACTGGGACTACCGCTACACCTGGCTGCGCGACGCCGCGATCACCCTCTCCTCGCTGCTGCGCACCGGCTACCGCGAGGAGGCCCGCGCCTGGCGCGAGTGGCTGCTGCGGGCGGTTGCCGGCGACCCGGAGAACCTGCAGATCATGTACGGCATCGCGGGCGAGCGAGAGCTGGGCGAGGCCGAGCTGGACTGGCTGCCCGGCTACGAGAACTCCGCCCCGGTCCGGGTAGGCAACGGCGCCGCGGGCCAGCTCCAGCTGGACGTGTACGGCGAGGTCACCGAGGCACTGCACCTCGCCCACATGACGGGCCTGACCCGCAACGACTACGCGACGGGCCTCCAGCTGAAGCTGATCGAGTACCTGGAGAAGCACTGGGACGAGCCGGACGAGGGAATCTGGGAGGTGCGCGGACCGCGCCGGCACTTCGTCCACTCGAAGGTGATGGCGTGGGTCGCGGTCGACCGGACCATCAAGCTGATCGAGTCCGGGGACGCGGAAGGACCAGTGGAGCGGTGGCGCGAACTGCGCGACACCATCCATCGCGACGTCTGCGACCACGGCTACGACCAGGAGCGCAACACCTTCACCCAGTCCTACGGCTCCAAGGAGCTGGACGCCTCCCTGCTCCTGATCCCCCAAATGGGTTTCCTGCCGCCGGACGACAAGCGGGTGATCGGCACGATCGAGGCGATCCAGCGCGAGCTCTCCACCGAGGACGGCTTCGTACTGCGCTATCCCACCGAGGGCGAGCATGCGGGCGTGGACGGCCTGGAGGGCGACGAGGGTGCGTTCCTGGCCTGTTCGTTCTGGCTGGCGGACGATCTGGCGATGATCGGCCGGGTCGACGAGGCGCGCCAGCTGTTCGAGCGGCTGCTCTCGCTCCGCAACGACCTGGGCCTGCTCGCGGAGGAGTGGGACCCCCGGCTGCAACGCCAGGTCGGCAACTTCCCCCAGGCCTTCAGCCATGTGCCGCTGATCGACACGGCACTGCGGCTGACGGCGAGCGGGGCGTACGTCGGCTGAGCCCGAGAGGGACGGGCCGGGCCGTTCCTCCGCCCCGGCCCGCATCGGACCGGGGCGCCCCTGGGCCCGTACGGCCACCGGTCCCCCGGGGCATGCCGAAGCGCCCGCTGGGCACCGCTCGTCCGAGGCGGGCTCTTCCCCCGGCTCCCCGACGGCGCCTGCTGCGCCCGGAGCCGGTACCTTCCTGGATCAGGGCGGGTGTCCCGCCCTGATCCGAGGGAAACGCGAGGCCGGAACAGTGGAGACGCAAGGCGGAATCACCGTGCAGCGAGCCCTTGAGCTGCCGGGACTCCGCAGCGGGCTCCCGGAGGTGGTGGCCGGCGCGGACCGGCTGAGCCGTACGGTGCGCTGGGTGCACGCGGGTGAGGTTCCGAACATCGCCTCCCTGCTCAAGGGCGGCGAGCTGCTGCTCACCACCGGTCTGGGGCTCGGCACCCGCCCCGCCGAGCAGCGCGCCTTCGTCCACCGGCTCGCCGACCGGGGGATCGCCGCCCTCGTGGTGGAGCTCGGGCCGCGGTTCAGCAGGCTGCCCGCGTCGATCGTGGACGCCGCTCGCGCGGCCGGCCTGCCGCTGGTGCAGCTGCACCGCGAGGTGCCGTTCGTGACGGTGACCGAGGAGATACACACCGAGATCGTCAACGGTCACTACGCGCTGCTGCGGCGGGCCGAGGAGGTGCACCGGCGCTGCACGGAGGCGCTGCTCGGCGGTGGCGGGGTGCCCCAGGTGCTGGGCATCCTGGCGGACTTCACGGCCAACCCGGTCTTCCTGGAGACGGCGGACGGACAGCTGCTGTACGCGGCGGGCCCCGGGGCCGGACCGGTGTCCGCCGATCCGCTCCAGGTGTGGGACGGGATGCGCGGCGACCGGGCGGCCCGGGAGCGACCGCCCACCGGTTCGGTGCTGGTGGATGTGCCGAGCGGCGGCCCGGGAACCGGCGCGGTCCGGGCCAGGCTGGTGCTGCTGGCCGTGGCCGGGCCCTTGGTGCCGGTACACCGGATGGCGGCGGAGCGGGCGGCGGACATCCTCGCCGTGGTGCTGATGCAGGCGCGTCAGGAGGAGGAACTCGCCGCACGCGGCCGGGGGGACTTCCTGACGGATCTCGCCGAGGGCCGGATCGGTCCGCAGGACGCACCGGCGCAGGCCCGGGTACTGGGTTTCAGGCCGGGCGAGATGCCCCTGCTGCCGGTGGTGATGCGGCTGGCCCCCGAGCTGTCCGTCTCGGGGAACTGGGCGCTGCTGGCGCGGGCGGTGCTGGAGGAGCTCTCGACGGTGGGCGTGCCGGTGCTGCTCGGTGTACGGCCCGTGGAGGGCCGGGTACCGGTGCTGCTGGGGCTGCGGTCCGAGTCGGAGCGCACGGTGGTCGCGGACCGGGTCGCGGCGGCGCTGCGAGCGGGCGTGGAGCGGGTCGGTCTGGAGCGGGCCGGGTCGCATCCGCCGGTCGTGGTGGTGGGCGTGGCGGGCGGCTGGGCGGCGGCCGGTGCGGGACTGCGGCACGCCGCGGAGACGGCGACCGCGGCGCACGGTCTCGGCGACCGGCCCTGGTACGACGCCCGGCGTCTGGACATCGATCTGCTGTTGTGGCGGCTGCGTGACCATCCGGACCTGGCGGCGTTCGTGGACCGGGCGATCGGCCCGCTGCTGCATCACGACCGCGCCTCGCGCCCTGCGCTGCTGCCGACGCTGGAGACGTATCTGGCCCACGCGGGCCGCAAGGCGGAGACGGCACGTGAACTCCACCTGAACCGTCAGACGCTGTACAACCGACTGGCCCGCATCGGCGAACTGCTCGGCACCGACCTGGACGACCCCCAGGCGGTCCTGGCCCTGAGCCTGGCGCTCCGGGCCCGTCGCCACGCCCCGTGACGCCGGCAGCGGCCGGTGAGCGATGGTTCACCGGGCCCGCGCCACCGCCAGCGGGTGCGTCAACTCGTCGTAGATGCTGAGCACGTGTGCGATCGTGTCGTCCTCGCTCGGCCAGCTCGCGGCCTGCGCGCGCCCCGCGTCCGCCAGTTCCGCACGCCGTTCCGGATCGATGAGCAGACCGGCCACCGTCCGCGCGAGCACCTCCGCGTTCCCGTACGGCACGAGTTCCGCCCCGTTCCCCACCAGTTCGGGCACCCCTCCGACGGCGGTGGCGACCAGGGGCGTGCCGAGCCGCAGCGCCTCCTGGGCCAGCACCGAGCGCCCCTCCCACCGGCTGGGCAGCACGGCCAGGTCGGCGGCGGCGAGAAGCCCGGTGGCGTCATCGTGGCCGTCGATGAGCCGGACCGGCAGTTCCTCGTTCGCGATCCGGCGTTGCAGGGCGGCGCGTTCGCGCCCCTCCCCCACGACGGCCAGCAGCGGTTCGGGGTCGAGACCGCGCCACAGGCGTGCGGCGTCGAGCAGCACGTCGTACCCGTGATGCGGTACGAGACTCCCACGCGCCACGATCAACGGCCGCTCCACCGCCCCGAGTTCGGCTCGCGCCTTGCCTCCGCCCTCGCCGGGCACGCGCGGCGGCGGGGCGGAGACCGGCGAGAGGCGGGCGTCACGCGCCCCTCGGTGCCGCGCCCGGTCCACCAGCTCCGATGTCGTGCCGAGCACGACGGCCGCCGCGCGGACGGCCCTTCGCTCCATCCACCGCAGCAGTCGGCTGCGGGCGCCTTCGGCATGGGCACGGGCGTGCCAGGTGAAGACCAGCGGGATGCGGCTACCGCCGAGCGCGAGAGCGGCGCGCACGGCGGCGTGCAGACCGTGTGCATGGACCACGTCCGCCGTCTGGCAGGCGCCGCGCAGGGCCGCGACGGCGGCGGGGTCGCTGCGCCGAGGCACCGGTACGAACCGGGCTCCGGCGCCGGAGAAGTCGTGGGCGCGGTCCAGTGCGGCCGGGGCACAGACGGTGACGTGCACGCCTCGCGCCACCAGCCCGGCGGACAGCGAGCCGACGTGGGCGCTGCTGCCCGCGCTGCCGCCGCCCAGGACTTGGACCGTACGCAGCTGTGACACGTTGAATGGCTCCCGGAGCTCCCGAGCGGGCGGTGATGGGCATCGCCAAGGATGCCAGTCCGTACGCGCGTTCCGGCACAGTCGGCCCCCTGTCCCGCCGCGCAGAACAGCAATCAGCCATGACCTATCACTCGTACAGGTGGGGTATATGGCGCGATGTTGACGCGTCGGGGAACCTTCAGCGGTTCGACAGGGTTCGGGCGAGTCGGCTGACCCGGTCCCCGTACACGGCCGCCGCGACGAGTCCCGCCGCATGGGCGACGAGCCCGGCCCGGCCACGGCCCGCGACGACGGCCACGCCGAGCGCGGCGCCCAGGGCATGGGCTCCGGTGTCCCCGATCATCGTGCGCTCCCCCAGGTCGTCGGCGACGAGGGCGGCCACCGCCCCCATCGGCGCCGCGGCGAGCCCGCCCGGCAGTCCCGGGGCCCCGAGCGCGAGCACGGTGGCGGCGGCCGCGGCGGGCCCTACATCCACCAGATTGACCAGGTGTGCGCTTCCGGCGATCACGACGCCGGCGAGGACCCGGTCGACGGGCCGTTCCCGGAGCAGTGCGCCGGCCGCCAGCCCGGCGGCACCGATCCCGATGAGCTTCACCGCGCCGCTGGTCACCTCACGATCCCGCAGCGCACCCAGGTGGGCACGGAACCCGCGGCGCGGATCGTCCGCACCGACGAGGTCGTCGTACGCACCGCAGCCACCCGCCGCGAGCACGGCCAGCGCGGCGGCACACCGGGTGCGTGCGGGCAGCGGGAGGACGGCCGTTCCGGCCACGGCACCGAGGGCGACGGCCGGGCCCGCGTAGAGATCGACGGTGCGACCCGCGTAGTTGGTGCGCTGCCAGCGGGTGCGCGGCCGGACCCGCAGCACCCGGTACACGCCCCCCGCGACAGCGGCGGCGACGGCTCCGGAGACTGCGGTCCTGCTGAACGTCGATCCCATGACGGCCAGGCTACGCAGCGTCCCGCCGGGGCCGTACGGCGGCCGCCCCGTGCGCGGACCGCCGGGCACGCCTGAAGGACAAGCCCGCCCCGCGACAGGGCACGACGGCGCACGGCGACGTCTCCGTCACCCGTCCGCCCGTGCCGCGGCCAGCAGCTCCTCCGCATGGGCCCGGGCCGTCTGCGAGTCCTCCTGGCCCGCGAGCATCCGCGACAGCTCGCGTACCCGGTCCTCGCCCTCCAGGACCGTCACCCCGCTGCTGGTCACCGATCCGTCGACGGTCTTCTCGACCAGCAGCTGCCGGTCCGCGAAGGCCGCCACCTGCGGCAGGTGCGTGACCACGACCACCTGAGCGGACTTCGCGAGCTTCGCGAGCCGCCTCCCGACCTCGACGGCCGCCTTGCCGCCGACGCCCGCGTCGACCTCGTCGAACAGATACGTGGGTACGGGGTCGGAACCGGCGAACACCACCTCGACGGCGAGCATCACTCGGGACAGCTCACCGCCCGACGCGCCCTTGGCGATCGGCCGGGGCTGGGCGCCGGGGTGCGGGGCCAGCAGGAGCTCGACCTCGTCGGCCCCGGCCGGCCCGTAGAGCACGCTCCGCCCGCCGATGTCGATGCCGGACGCCTCGTCCGCCGCCCCGGTCTGCCGGATGTCGAAGGAGACCCGGGCATGCGGCATCGCGAGCGAGGCCAGCTCCGCGGTCACCGCCTCCGCGAACCGCTCCGCCGCCGCCGTACGCGCATCGGTCAACGCCTGCCCCAGCCGGGAGAGTTCGGCGCGCAGCGCATCGCGCTCGGCCGTCAGCTCACCGATCCGGTCGTCGTCGCCCTCGAGCTCGGTGAGCCGGGCGGCCCCCTCCTCCGCCCAGGCGAGCACGGCGGTGATGTCCTCGCCGTACTTGCGGGTGAGTCCGGTGAGCGCCGCTCGCCGCTCCTCCACCGCGGCAAGCCGCAGCGGATCGGCATCCAACCGGTCGGCGTACCCGGCCAGTTCGCCCGCCACGTCGGCGAGCAGGATCGAGATCTCGCCGATCCGGTCGGCGAGCACGGCCAGCGCCGGATCGTGGGCACGTACGGCGTCCAGGGACCGTCCGGCCGCTGCGACCACGGTCGTCGCGTCGACGCCCTCCGGGTCCTCCGGGTTGCCCGCGAGCGCGGTGTGCGCGAGAGCCGCCGCGGAGGCGAGCGCCTCGGCATGGCCCAGCCGTTCCGCCTCGGCGGCCAGATCGATGTCCTCGCCCGACAGGGGCTCGACGGCGGCGATCTCGTTCAGCCCGAAGCGCAGCAGATCCGCCTCCTGGGCCCGTTCGCGGGCGCGCGTCGTCAGCTCGTCCAGCTCCGTGACGACGGCCCGCAGCCGACGGTACGCCGCCGCGTACCCGGCGTGCGGCACGGCGACACCGTCGCCCGCGTACCGGTCCAGTGCCTGCCGCTGGCGGGCCGGCTTGAGCAGCCCCTGCTGGTCGGTCTGGCCGTGGACGGCGACGAGTTCATCGGCGAGTTCGGCCAGCATCCCCACCGGCACGGACCGGCCGCCGAGGTGCGCCCGGGAGCGTCCTTCCGCGGAGACGGTACGGCTGATCAACAGCGCGCCGTCGTCGAGTTCGGCACCGGCCTCCTCGGCGCGCAGGGCCACCGCGTCGCCCTCGGACACGGTGATCCGTCCCTCGACGACCGCGGACTTGGCCCCGATCCGTACCAGGGCGGGATCCGCGCGTCCCCCGAGCAGCAACCCCAGGCTGGTGACGACCATGGTCTTGCCCGCACCGGTCTCGCCCGTCACCGCGGTGAAACCGGGCGACAGCTCGACCACCGCGTCGTCGATGACTCCGAGCGACCGTATCCGCATCTCCTCCAACACGGACACGACCTTACGAGGTCCGGGTGCCGATGCGCGACGGACCCCGCTCCCGGGGTTCACTCTCCCGTGTGCACCTTCGGTTGCTCCGCCCCGCCTCCGGCGCGGATGCCCGCCGGTCAGTTCGGCGCGCCCCGCCATCCCGAGACGGGCAGTGCGAACTTGGCCACGAGCCGGTCCGTGAACGAGGCGTGGTGCAGCCGTGCGAGCCGTACGGGCACCGCGCCCCGGCGCACCTCGACCCGGGCTCCCGCGGGCAGCTCCACGGTCCTGCGCCCGTCGCACCAGAGCACCCCGTGCGGGGTGTGCTGCTGGACCTCGACGGCGAGCACCGAGGCTGGCGAGGTCACCAGCGGCTTGGCGAACAGCGCGTGGGCGCTGATCGGCACCATCAGCAGCGCCTCGACCTCGGGCCAGACGACGGGTCCGCCCGCCGAGAAGGCGTAGGCGGTCGATCCGGTGGGGGTCGCGCAGACTATCCCGTCACAGCCGAAACCGGTCACCGGCCGGCCGTCGATCTCCAGGACGACCTCCAGCATCCGCTCGGGCGACACCTTCTGCACGGCCGCCTCGTTGAGTGCCCAGTCGGTGTGGACGACAGCCCCGTTGCTGCGCACGACGACATCGAGCGTCATGCGTTCCTCGACCTCGTACGCGCGGGTGACGACCCGGTCGACGACCTTGTCCAGATCGTCCCGCTCGGCCTCGGCGAGGAAGCCGACCCGGCCGAGGTTGACGCCGAGCATCGGCACCCCGGAGGCGCGGGAGAGCTCGGCGCCGCGCAGCAGCGTCCCGTCGCCGCCGAGCACGATCAGCAGCTCACAGCCGTCCACGGCCCTGGGCGTGGAGTCCGTGACGGTCTCGACGGACGGCGGCAGCGGGAGGTCTGCCGCCTCGGCGGCCAGCACCCTTACGCCGAGGCCGCTGCGCAGCAGTCCCTGGACGACCAGTTCGGCGCTGCGGATCGCGGCCGGACGGCCGGTGTGTGCCACAAGAAAGACAGTTCGTGCCGCATTCGTCGTCAACGGGGCCCCTCCGCCACTGCGCGATCGACATCTGCGGGATCCAGCTCAGGTGCTCCGGCCCGCAGCCACAGAAAGTACTCGACGTTTCCCGAGGGTCCGGGCAACGGGCTCGCGGTCACCCCCCGCACTCCGAGTCCCAGCGCCCAGGCCCGGCGCGCCACCTCCCGCACCGCCTCGGCCCGCAGTTCGGGGCTGCGCACCACCCCGCCGCTGCCGAGCCGCTCCTTGCCGACCTCGAACTGCGGCTTGACCATGAGGACCAGGTCCGCGTCCGGGGCGGCACAGCGTGCCAGGGCGGGCAGGACGAGCCCCAGCGGGATGAACGACAGATCGCCGACGACGAGATCCACCGGCTGTCCGTCGATGTCCTCCAGCGTCAGCTCCCGTACGTTCGTTCGGTCCTTGACGGTGACGCGTGCATCGGACTGCAGTGACCAGGCGAGCTGCCCGTAGCCGACGTCCACGGCGACGACATGGCCGACCCCGGCTCGCAGCAGTACGTCGGTGAAACCACCGGTCGACGCCCCGGCGTCCAGCGCCCGCCGCCCCTCCACCTCCAGCCCGAGGGGCACGAAGGCGGCGAGGGCACCGGCGAGTTTGTGTCCGCCGCGCGAGACGTACTCGGGGTCGCTGTCGTCCTTGATGACGACGACGGCCGCGCTGGTCTCGACCTGGGTGGCGGGTTTGGTCGCGGTGTTGCCGCCGACGGTGACCCTCCCTGCGGCGATCAGCTGGCTCGCATGTTCGCGCGAGCGGGCGAGTTTACGGCGTACCAGCTCGGCGTCGAGGCGACGACGTGCCACTCCTGCCACGTTCGGTTCAGCTCCTGTTGTCGTACGAGGGCGTCGGTGCGGGTGCGGGCCGGGCGTCCAGCGCGGTCAGCGCATCGCGCAGCCCACCGTGTACATCCTCGTACACCTCGATGTGTCCGTCCGTCGGGAGGTGGTCCGCATCGGCGAGACGCTCCAGCCGCGCGTCGACCTCTGCGTTGCCGGTGGGGACGCGCACGACGCCGAGAGGCGCGGGTTCGGCGGGGTCGGGCGGGGGTGGTGCGGCCTGGACCGCTTCCTCCGCCAAGGGGCCTGCCGCCACGTCCGCGGATGCCGCCCCGGGCGTGGTCGCGGCTGCCGTCACGGGCCCCGGCGTCAAGTCGCTCATGCAGGAAACGCTACCGCGAAGCACTGGGGTACCGTCGCTCACGATGGCGACCATGACGGAGTGCCGCAGCGCACTCGACACACTTTCCGACAACCTCGCGGGGGCCGACGGCGACGTGCGCAGCGCGGCTGCCCTCGACCGCTCGCTGAGCTGCCACATCAAGGACCTCGATGTCACCTTCACCGGACGGCTGTCCCACGGTCGGATCCACGTCCTGGACACGATCGACGGACCGCCCAGGGAGAAGGCCGAGATCCGGCTCTCGATGACCGGCGACGACCTGGTGGCCATGGTGAAGGGCGAGCTGAACTTCGCCAGGGCATGGGGCGCGGGGCGGGTCCGCCTGGAGGCAGGCTTCCGCGATCTCCTGCGGCTCAGGTCGCTGCTGTAGCCGCGGTGAGGGCCTGGCTTCCCGGGCCCGTACCGCGACCGGGGCGGGGTCCGTCCGGTCAGTCCCCCGCCGGCACCCCGGCCGACGCCTTGTCCCGCACGCCCGCCGCACCGCCGCGCGGCTTCCGGGCGGCCGGCACCACCAGCGGTGTTCCGGTCTCCGGATCGTCGATGACCTGGCACCGCAGCCCGAAGACCCGCTCCACCAGCTCCGCGGTGACGACGTCACCGGGCGCGCCTTCGGCGATCACCTCACCCTCCCGCATGGCGATGAGGTGTGTGGCGTACCGCGCGGCGTGGTTCAGATCGTGCAGGACGGCCACCAGCGTGCGCCCCTGTGCCTCGTGCAGTTCCGCGCAGAGGTCCAGGACATCGATCTGGTGCTGGATGTCGAGGTACGTCGTCGGCTCGTCGAGCAGGAGCAGCGGGGTCTGCTGGGCGAGGGCCATCGCGATCCAGACGCGCTGCCGCTGCCCACCGGAGAGTTCGTCGACATAGCGATCGGCAAGCGCGTCGACCCCGGTCGCCGCCATCGATTCCTCGACGATGCGTTCGTCGTCCGGCGACCACTGGCGCAGCAGCCCCTGGTGCGGGTACCGGCCGCGCCCGACGAGGTCGGCGACGGTGATGCCGTCCGGCGCTATGGAGGACTGCGGCAGCAGCCCCAGCGTCCTGGCGACCTTCTTCGCCGGCATCCGGTGGATCGTCTCCCCGTCCAGGAGCACCCGGCCGCTGTCGGGCTTCAGCATCCGCGAGAGCGCGCGCAACAGCGTCGACTTGCCGCAGGCGTTGGGGCCGACGATCACCGTGAACGAGTTGTCGGGGATCTCGACCGAGAGATTCTCCGCGATGACCCGCTGGTCGTAGCCGAGGGTCACCGAGTCCGCGGTGAGGCGTTGCATCGTGGTACTCCCGGAGTCGGAGGTGATCGGGTGCGCAGGACCGTCCTTCGCCGTGCGGGCCGGGACCGGACCCGCCGGTGTGCTGTCGTCCGGACGACGGCACACCAGGCAGAACGAAATTAGGTTAGCCTACCCTCCCTGTGGCTCGAATCGCCGGGAGCCCGCTTTCACAGCCCCAGCCGTGCCACGGCTTTCCCGGACTCCAGCCCGCACGAGCCGTCCCCGGCGTACGACCAGGCCGCCCCGCAGAGCGCCCGCAGCCCGTCGAGCACGTCCCCGTCTCCTTCGAGCACCAGGCCCTCACCGCGCGCCGACGCCGTCCAGCCGCCACAGCCGTAGCCGTCGCCCGCCCGTGTCACCTCGGGCTGACCGGTCAGCAGCCCTCGCAGGTCGGCATCCACGTACGTCGGCCGGTGGTCCGGCCGGGCAGCCAGCAGCCGCGCCGCATCCGTCACCCCGGTGAGGACCAGGAGCGAGTCCACACCACCGTGGAACGCACCCTCGATGTCCGTGTCGAGCCGGTCCCCGACCACCAGCGGGCGCTCGGCCCCGGTCCTCAGCACGGTCTCCCGGTGCATCGGCGGCAGGGGCTTCCCGGCCACCTGCGGCTCGGCCCCGGTCGCGATGCGTACGACCTCCACCGCCGCGCCGTTCCCCGGCGCGATCCCTCGGGCGCTGGGAATCGTCAGGTCCGTGTTGGAGGCGAACCACGGCACCCCTCGCGCGATCGCGTACGCCGCCTCGGCGAACCGCCCCCAGGTCATGTCGGGGCCGCCGTAGCCCTGCGCCACCGCGACCGGCTCGTCGTCCGCCGACTCCACCGGCACCAGACCCCGCTCCCGCAGGGCGACGCGCAGTCCCTCGCCGCCCACGACCAGCACCCGCGCTCCGGCCGGAAGCTGCTCGGCCATCAGCCGGGCCACCGCCTGTGCCGAAGTGATCACATCGCTCGGTTCGGCCGGCACACCGAGTTCGGTCAGGTGCGCGGCCACCGCGGCGGGCGTCCGCAGGGCGTTGTTGGTCACATACGCCAGATGCATCCCGCCGTCCCGTGCGGCTCCCAACGAGTCGACGGCGTGAACGATCGCACGGCCGCCCGCGTACACCACCCCGTCGAGATCGAGCAGCGCCGTGTCGTACGCCTCGTTCAGCGGGGTGGTGCTGCCGCTCGGCCGGGTCCTGCTCGCCTGACTCATTCTTTGCGCTCCTCGATGCGTACGTATGTCCCGATCATCGCGCATCCCGGCCGCGCACATACGATGCAGAAATGAACACATCAGGTCCAGCCGGTCAGGGGTTGCGTCTGGTCCCGTTCCGCGGGCTGCGCTACGTCCCCGAGCGGGTCGGCAGTCTCGCGGCGGTGACGTCACCGCCGTACGACGTCGTCGTGCGCCCCGACGGGCTGCACCACCTGGAGTCGGCGGATCCGCACAACATCGTCCGGCTGATCCTGCCGCAGGCCGACACTCCCGCGGCCCGCCACGCGCAGGCCGCCGAGACCCTGAAGCGCTGGCTGGCCGACGGGGTTCTCGCGCCCGATCCCGAGCCCGTCCTCTACGTCTACGAGCAGCGCAACGACGAGATCCTGCAACGCGGTGTCGTCGGGGCGCTGGCGCTCTCCGCGCCCGCCGACGGCATCGTGCTGCCGCACGAGGAGGTGATGGCCCATGTCGTCGAGGACCGGGCCGCCCTGATGCGTGCCACGGCCGCCCACCTCGAACCCCTGCTGCTCACCTACCGCGACAACGGCGACGGCGTGGGCGCGACCGCGGTCATCGACCGGACCATCACGCAGACCCCGCTGCTGGCCACCACCACCGAGGACGGCTACCGCCACCGGCTCTGGGCGGTCACCGACCCGGCCGACCGGGCCGAGATCGAGACCGATCTCGCCCATCATCAGGCCCTGATCGCCGACGGCCACCACCGCTGGGCCACGTACCTTCGCCTCCAGCAGGAGCACACCACTCCTGGCCCCTGGGACTTCGGCCTGGTACTCCTCGTCGATACGGCCCGCTACCCGCTCCGGGTGCGCGCCATCCACCGGCTGTTGCACCGCCTCCCCGTCGCCGACGCTCTCGACGCCCTCGACGGCGTCTTCCGCGTCCGTGACATCGACGGCCCGCTCCCCCGCGCGCTGGACGAACTCGCCGAGGCGGCTGCCGAGGGCAACGCATTCCTGCTCGCGGGCGACGGCGGCTTCCACGTCGTCGACCGCCCCGATGCCGACCTGCTGGCCCGTACGATTCCGGCCGATCGACCGGCCGCCTGGCAGACCCTCGACGCGACGGTCCTGCACGCGGCTCTGCTCGACCATGTCTGGCAGATCCCCGACGCCCCCGAGCACATCGCCTACATCCACGACGCCGCAGCCACCGTCGAACAAGCCGAACTCCACAACGCCACGGCGGTCCTGATGCATCCGGTACACGAGGAGGCCGTCCGGGACCTCGCCCGGCAGGGCGTCACCATGCCGCGCAAGTCGACGTCCTTCGGCCCCAAGCCGGCCACCGGCCTGGTCCTGCGAAGCCTCACCCTCGACTGACAACCCGCGTACGAGAAAGGGCGGCACCCCTTCCGGAGTGCCGCCCTTTCTCATGTCCTACGACGCGGCCGGACCTTCCTCGTCCTTGTGGTCGTCGCCGTTGTCGCTCTTCTCCTCGTCCGCGGGGGCGGCCGACGTGGCGTCGTCGACGTCCTCGTCCTCCTCAAGGGCGTCGACGAACTCGACACCGTCCATCTCGGCGAGCCGATCCGACGCGTCGGTGGCACCGTCCTTGTCGGCCTCCAGCGCCTTCCCGAACCACTCACGCGCCTCGTCCTCGCGCCCCGCGGCCAGCAGTGCGTCCGCATATGCGTAGCGAAGTCGCGGGGTCCACGAGTGAACGGCGTTCGAGGCGAGTTCGGAGCTCTGCAGCGTGACGATGGCGGCATCGAGCTGCCCCATGTCCCTCCGGGCACCCGCGGCAACCAGCCGCATCTCGACCTGGCCGGCCTTGTCCAGCTTCTGCACCTCGGACTCGCCGGCCATGGCCAACGCCCGCTCGGGCCGTCCGAGTCCGCGCTCGCAGTCGGCCATGACGGGCCACAGCTCCACGGAACCGGTCATCCGCTTGGCCGCCCGGAACTCCGCCAGTGCCTCCGAGTACTTCTGCGTCGCGTACGCGGCAAACCCGGCCGCCTCACGTACCGCAGCGACCCGTGAGGCCAGTCGCAAGGCGATCCGCGCGTACGCGTATGCCTGCTCGGGGTCCTCGTCGATCAGTCGGGCCACCATGACGAGGTTCCTGGCAACGTCCTCGGCCAGGGTCTTCGGCAGGCTCATCAGCTCCTGCCGCACATCCTTGTCGATCTCGTCGCCGGTCACGTCTTCAGGGATCGGAAGCCGCTTCACGGGCTCCCGGTCCCGGTCGTCACGCCGCTCGTACCCGCCGCGGTCGTCGCGCCCGCGGTAGCCACCCCGGCCACCATGATCGTCCCGCCGCCCGCGGTAACCTCCGCCACGGCTGTCGTCCCGACGGAACCCGCCGCCGGAACCACCCCGGCTGTCGTCACGCCGGTATCCGCCACCGCGGGTGTCGTCGTCCCGACGCGGGCCACGATCCCGGTCGCGGTCATCCCGACGGAAACCGCCAGCGGGGCGCCCGCCGCGGTCGTCCTCACGCCGCGGCCCACGGTACCCACCGCGCTCGTCGTCCCGGCGCGGACCACGATCCCGATCACGGTCATCCCGACGGAACCCGCCGCCGGAACCACCCCGGCTGTCGTCACGCCGGTAACCGCCACCACGGGTGTCGTCGTCCCGACGCGGGCCACGATCCCGGTCGCGGTCATCCCGACGGAAACCGCCAGCGGGGCGCCCGCCGCGGTCGTCCTCACGCCGCGGCCCACGGTACCCACCGCGCTCGTCGTCCCGACGCGGACCACGATCCCGATCGTCCCGCCGGAAACCGCCGCCGGAACCACCCCTGCTGTCGTCACGCCGGTATCCGCCACCGCGGGTGTCGTCGTCGCGACGCGGGCCACGGTCGCGGTCGCGGTCATCCCGACGGAAACCGCCAGCGGGGCGCCCGCCGCGGTCGTCCTCACGCCGCGGCCCACGGTACCCACCGCGCTCGTCGTCCCGACGCGGACCACGATCCCGATCACGGTCATCCCGACGGTACCCACCGGGACGCCCGCCACGGTCGTCCTCACGCCGGTAACCGCCACCGCGGGTGTCGTCGTCCCGACGCGGGCCACGGTCGCGGTCGTCCCGGCGGAAACCGCCAGCGGGGCGCCCGCCGCGGTCGTCCTCACGCCGCGGCCCACGGTACCCACCGCGCTCGTCGTCCCGACGCGGACCACGATCCCGATCACGGTCATCCCGACGGAACCCACCACCGGAACCACCCCGGCTGTCATCACGGCGATACCCACCACGGTTGTCGTCCCGGCGGAAACCGCCGCCGGAACGATCGTCACGGCGACCGCCGAAGCCGCCGCGGTCACCACCGTCCCGGCGACGCGGCTCGCGTTCCGAACGATCGTCGGGAGAGTTGGTGGGCATCGGCGTAACTCCTGTCGTCTGGTACTACGAGCCATTCTCGCGCAGCCGGACTCCCGACGCGCTTCGACAAAACAAAAGGACCCTTGGTCCCAGCGTGAACGCTGGGACCAAGGGTCCTTGAAAGATTGTTCGGCGGCGTCCTACTCTCCCACAGGGTCCCCCCTGCAGTACCATCGGCGCTGAAAGGCTTAGCTTCCGGGTTCGGAATGTAACCGGGCGTTTCCCTAACGCAATGACCACCGAAACCCTATCGGGTTCTAGCGAACAAGCACACTTTTTAATTAAGTAGTGAAGCTGTTCAACCGGTGCGACTGTTCGCAACCCGGGAACAACACAGTGGACGCGAGCAACTGAGGACAAGCCCTCGGCCTATTAGTACCAGTCAGCTCCACCCGTTACCGGGCTTCCACATCTGGCCTATCAAC
>NZ_JBFAWU010000003.1:0-3039 GCF_040680455.1 Streptomyces sp. NPDC052052
GTCGGGGTCCACTGCGCGTCGTAGTCCATCTCGGCGGCAGTGGCCATGTGCGGGGCGATTGCACCCGCGGTGACCAGTCGGAAAACCCGGGCGCCCCGGCCGGAGGCGGATCAGTACTGCTCGGTCTCCACGAAACCGGCGTCCGCGTCGTCGTCGGCGCCGAAGGCGTCGGCGGCGGCGGTCGGGTCGAATCCGGGCGGGCTGTCCTTGAGCGCCAGGCCCATGCCGGCCAGCTTCGCCTTGACCTCGTCGATCGACTTCGCACCGAAGTTGCGGATGTCGAGCAGGTCGGCCTCGGAGCGAGCCACGAGCTCACCCACGGAGTGGATGCCCTCGCGCTTGAGGCAGTTGTACGAGCGGACCGTGAGCTCCAGCTCCTCGATCGGCAGCGCCAGGTCGGCCGCGAGCGCGGCGTCCGTCGGGGACGGGCCCATGTCGATGCCCTCGGCATCGATGTTGAGCTCGCGCGCCAGACCGAACAGCTCGACCAGGGTCTTACCGGCCGACGCCATGGCGTCACGCGGACGCATGGCCTGCTTGGTCTCGACGTCGACGATCAGCTTGTCGAAGTCGGTGCGCTGCTCGACACGGGTCGCCTCGACCTTGTACGTGACCTTGAGCACCGGCGAGTAGATGGAGTCGACCGGGATACGGCCGATCTCCTGGCCCACCTGCTTGTTCTGGACGGCGGAGACGTAGCCGCGACCGCGCTCGACGGTCAGCTCCATCTCCAGCTTGCCCTTGCCGTTCAGCGTGGCCAGGACCAGGTCCGGGTTGTGGACCTCGACACCGGCCGGCGGGGCGATGTCAGCAGCCGTGACCAGGCCGGGACCCTGCTTGCGCAGGTACATCACGACCGGCTCGTCGTGCTCCGAGGAGACGACCAGCTGCTTGATGTTGAGGATGAGGTCGGTGACGTCCTCCTTGACGCCCGGCACGGTGGTGAACTCGTGCAGGACACCGTCGATCCGGATGCTGGTGACAGCAGCGCCGGGAATCGAGGAGAGGAGCGTGCGGCGAAGAGAGTTGCCGAGGGTGTAGCCGAAGCCCGGCTCCAGCGGCTCGATGACGAACCGGGAGCGGAACTCGTCAACGACCTCTTCGGTCAGCGACGGACGCTGAGCGATAAGCATGTTGCGAATCCTTCAGTCGTGGGCGCCCACTATTTGACGCCCCCAGGTACTGACAAGGGTACGGGCGGCACGACCCGAAAGGGCCGTACCGCCCGGAACCGCGGGCCGGTGCCGGAAGACCGGCATACCTGCCCAGGCCCAATCAGACGCGGCGACGCTTGGGCGGGCGGCATCCGTTGTGCGGGGTGGGGGTGACGTCCTGGATCGAACCGACCTCCAGGCCGGTGGCCTGGAGCGAACGGATCGCGGTCTCACGGCCGGAGCCGGGACCCTTGACGAAGACGTCGACCTTGCGCATGCCGTGCTCCTGCGCGCGGCGGGCGGCCGACTCGGCGGCCATCTGCGCGGCGAAGGGGGTGGACTTGCGCGAGCCCTTGAAGCCGACGTGGCCGGCGGAGGCCCAGGAGATCACGTTGCCCGAGGGGTCCGTGATCGAGACGATCGTGTTGTTGAACGTGCTCTTGATGTGCGCGTGGCCGTGAGCGACGTTCTTCTTTTCCTTGCGACGCACCTTCTTGGCTGCGCCCTGACGACCCTTGGGGGGCATGTCTTGACTCCAGATGGAGAGGGGAGGTGATCGGTCCTACAGCGAAGACCGCTGGTTGCTGCGGACGGCCGGGGATCCGGACTACCGCAGTGCGTCCGCTGAGGACTACTTCTTGCCCGGCTTCTTCTTACCGGCGATCGCGCGACGCGGACCCTTGCGGGTACGAGCGTTGGTGCTGGTGCGCTGACCGTGGACCGGCAGACCGCGACGGTGGCGGATGCCCTGGTAGCAGCCGATCTCGATCTTGCGGCGGATGTCGCCCTGGATCTCGCGGCGAAGGTCACCCTCGGTGCGGAGGTTGGCGTCCACGTACTCGCGGATCTTGACCAGGTCCTCTTCGGCCAGGTCACGAACGCGGGTGTTGGGGTTCACGCCGGTGGTGGCGAGGATCTCCTTGGACCGGGTGCGCCCGATACCGAAGACGTAGGTGAGGGCAACCTCCACGCGCTTTTCGCGCGGGATGTCAACACCTGAAACGCGTGCCATTCAATGGCTCCAGTTGTCATGTCGGGGGTCTTCCGCAATGCCGCTCCCGATCGCCGACCTCTCGTGAGGAGAGGTGGTACGCCCGGGTCCCCGGCCCCCGCCGGAGGTGTCGTCAGCCGAAGCTTGGACGGGCACTGCGTATGTACGTATTACGTGCGTCGCGCGAAGTACTGCGAGATGCAGGGGGTCGTACGTCAGCCCTGGCGCTGCTTGTGGCGCAGGTTGTCGCAGATGACCATGACCCGACCGTGGCGGCGGATCACCTTGCACTTGTCGCAGATCTTCTTGACGCTCGGCTTGACCTTCATGGGATGTCAGGTTCTCCGGGTCAGTGCCGTCACCGCGCCGGGGCGCGATGGAGGCAAGATCTACTTGTAGCGGTAGACGATCCGGCCACGCGTCAGGTCGTACGGAGAGAGCTCCACGACGACCCGGTCATCCGGAAGGATACGGATGTAGTGCATCCGCATCTTGCCGCTGATGTGCGCGAGGACCTTGTGACCGTTCTGGAGCTCCACCTTGAACATGGCGTTCGGGAGGGACTCGATCACGGTGCCCTCGATTTCGATGGCACCTTGCTTCTTGGCCACGCTTCGCCCTTCGAATCGGCTACCTTGATCGACTTTCGTACATCACTTGTGGGCATGTGGACACACCGATGCACGACAGCCGACGCATCAGTCTACGTCAGCGGACCCCAAAAGACGAATCCGTCAAGTCTGCCCACTACAGGAGATCCTTAGACCTCCGCAACAGGAGCACATCGGCCCATGAGGGCGTGGATGGCGGGGCCCGTCGAGGAACCGGTCAGCCCAGCGGGTCCGGCGCGGCCTCGATGCCGACCCCTCCCCCACGCAGCCCTCGCGGGCTCCG